>DXAZ01000062.1 GCA_019116785.1 Candidatus Atopostipes pullistercoris | reverse complement strand
GGATTCACGCTTTTTAAAATACCTCTATTACAATGGTTTGGAGCTACAAAAGAAATTTTACCTTTAGCAATTGAATACTTAGATGTTATGATTATAGGAATTCCCCTTTACATCATTGGATTTTCATTAATGGCAAGTATTCGTTCTGAGGGAAATCCAAAACGTGCTGCTTTTATTTTAATGATTAGTTGCTTAATCAATATCATCTTAGATCCTATCTTCATTTTTGTACTTAATTTAGGCATTAAAGGAGCAGCTATTGCAACCGTCATCTCCTATTTATTTGTCTTTGGTTATGTCTGTTTTTACTATACCCGTGGAAATTCAAACTTAAAGTTGAAGTGGAAACTGTTTAAGCCAGATTTCATGCTCATTCACTCTATTTTACTTTTTGGATTATCTACTGCTCTTGTTCAAATCATGACCGCATTCGTTCAGGTTTTATTTAATCGTTCATTTGTCTATTATGGAACTCCTCTGTCTATTGGAGCCTTTACAACGGTGACAACTATTACGAACTTAGCATTGATGCCCGCCGTCGGAATCAATCAAGGATCAGTTCCGATCATTGGCTATAATTATGGACAAAAACAATATGCTCGTGTTAAATCAACCTTTATTCTAGGAAGTTTGGCGGCAACGACTATTTTCACGATTGGATTTATTTTAATTCAACTCATTCCTGAGACACTGGTTCAATTCTTCAACTCTGATCAACGTTTATTAGCTTCAACTGTTAGTGGATTAAAATTATATTTATTCACCTCTCCACTTTGTGGGCTTGCGACAACAGGTCCAAACTTTTTTCAATCCATCGGACAGTCTAAACTCTCGATTGGATTGGTTATTTTACGACAAATTATTTTACTGATTCCACTTCTTCTAATTTTACCTAAATTTATAGGGTTAAATGGCGTCTGGTTAGCACAACCTATTACTGATTTAATCATTTCGGGTATTTGTCTCTATTTAATTAGAAAGGAATTTAAACACTATCCGAATTAAGGAGTGGCGTTATTTATGTTCGATAAATTTAAATTTAATAAAAATTACTTGAATATCGGGATCATCACGTTAATCATTGGAAGTATTTTATTATTCGTCTATCAAGTCTCTCGACATTCAGTAGATATTTTCTTCTTTGTAAAGAATATACTATTTACATTTTTATCAATTATTTCTCCTATTATATACGCCTTTGTTCTAGCCTACATTTTATACCGTCCTTTGCGTTTTATTGAACGCCTCGTTCACATTTTATGGATTAAAATCACTAATCAAAAGTTATCTCATAAAACGACGCGTTTAATTAGCCTTCTAACGCTTGTTATCCTGATTTTTGGATTCATTACATTTTTAACTAAGCTACTAATTCCTCCACTTTTTCAAAATTTATTGACGATTGGAGAAGCATTACCTAATTTTCAAACGATTTTAACCGATTGGTTATCAAAGATATCTCCTTATTTTGAATCTATTTATATCAGTGAGACACAAATTCAAAAGTTAGCCGTTTATATTACTAATTTTCTCAGTCAATTTCTAACGACCATTTTTGATTCTAGAAGTGGCGTGATCACCAATGTTGCAAGTTTTTTCATTCATCTCGTTGCTACCATTATCTTAACCTTTTATTTTTTAAAGGATCGTGAGGCTATTTTAAAAACCATTGATAATGTCTCAATGATTCTCTTATCTTCTAAGTTAAGACAGCGAATTAAATACTTTCTAAAAGATTTACATGAAGTCTTTGGAAATTTCATTTTAGGTCAATTACTAGATGCTTTAATTGTAGGAATTGCATCCACTACTTTATTATTAATTATCGGCCATCCATTTGCCTTACTGATTGGGGTTATCGCTGGGATTACCAATGTTATCCCTTATATCGGGCCGATCATTGGTGCAGCACTAGCTTTAATTCTTGGAATATTTACAAATGTTAAACTAGGGATTTTAGGTTGTGTTTTATTAATTATTTATCAACAAATCGATGGAAACATTATTCAGCCTAAAATTTTAGGTGATAGCGTTGGATTGGCTCCTGTTTGGATCTTTATCGCTATATTAGTCGGGGGAAGCTATTTAGGAGCGGTTGGGATGATCATCTCTGTTCCACTTGTGGCTTTAATGAAGCGATACTTCGATCGCCTTTTTATGAAGCATCAATTGACTAACGAAAAAATATCTAAATAATAACCCTTTTATTAAAAAGAATTAAATACTCTATTATAGAAAGTATTATTTTGCGTTATTCAGTCAACTGGAAAATGAAACATTTTTATTTCTTTTTGTTACAACATCCGTTATAATTACTTTGGGGAAGAGAAGACTAAAGAGTCATCTAAAAATCTCTTTACCCGATAATTTCATAATACAATGGAGGTAACAACATGTTAGTTTCTGCTAAAGATATGTTACAAAAAGCCTATGAAGGTAAATATGCTGTTGGTCAATTCAACATCAACAACTTAGAGTGGACTAAAGCAATCTTATTAACTGCTCAAGAAAATAATTCACCAGTTATCTTAGGTGTTTCTGAAGGTGCTGCAAAATATATGTGCGGTTACGAAACAATCGTAGGTATGGTTAACGGAATGATGAAAGAATTAAACATCACTGTTCCTGTTGCATTACACTTAGACCACGGAAGCTACCAAGGTGCTTTAGACGCTATGGCAGCTGGATTCTCTTCAATCATGTTCGATGGTTCTCACTATGCAATTGAAGAAAACATCGCTAAAACAACTGAAATGGTTAAATTAACTGCTGAAAAAGGTTTATCTTTAGAAGCTGAAGTTGGATCAATCGGTGGAGAAGAAGACGGTGTAGTTGGTAAAGGTGAAGTTGCTGATCCAGCTGAATGTAAACAAATCGCTGACTTAGGAGTAACTATGTTAGCTGCTGGTATCGGAAATATCCACGGTAAATACCCAGAAAACTGGGCTGGTTTAGCATTCGATGCTTTAGAAGCAATCAACGCTTCAACTGGAAACACTCCATTAGTATTACATGGTGGAACAGGAATTCCTGAAGAAATGATCAAAAAAGCAATCTCTTTAGGTGTTGCTAAAATCAACGTTAACACAGAATGCCAATTAGCATTCCAAGAAGCTACTCGTAAATACATCGAAGCTGGTAAAGATTTAGAAGGTAAAGGATTCGACCCTCGTAAATTATTAAACCCAGGATTCGAAGCAATCAAAGCTACAGTTAAAGAAAAAATGGAATTATTCGGATCAATTAACAAAGCTTAATTATCTGTTCCGAAAAAAACGTCTACGCAAGTAGGCGTTTTTTATTTTTCATTAAATATGAGATGGATGGAAATCTCGACTAAAAAAAACTTAAATTCATGACTCATGACAAAACAAAAAGAGCTAAAATTTTAGCTCTTTTTGTTTAAATATTGTTCCAAAATCCAATTATTTTCATAAATTTCAGTTGCAGCTTCTACCCCAACATAACGAATATGCCACGGTTCATACTGATAACCTGTTTCATCTTCACGACCTTCTAAATAACGAATAATATAGCCGAATCGATGAGCATTCTCTTTTAACCAAATTCCTTCTGGTGTTATCCCAAAATCGGTAACTAATTGTCTATTAACACTATCCGCCGTTACATCCATAGCTAACCCTGTCTGATGTTCGCTATGCCCTGCCCTTGCACTGAATGTATCTGCTTTTTCTGTTCCATTTTGTGAAACATATCGATCATATAATGAAATTTGTGTTTGATAGGAACGATAACCACTTCTTGCTAATAATGTTAAACCCGCTTCATTTTGAGCTGCATAAAATAGCTGTTCAAGATGGATGGCAGCTTCTTTACGTAAGTAAATATTTTGATTTTGATTATAATCAGTCGATAAAACATTCGGTAACACTAAATCACTTGGTTCATAATCTTCGTTTAAAGCGTAATTTTTGTTAACAAGCACTAACATTGAGTCGGGATTTGAGACGGCGATAACATTTTGATAAAACGTAGGTTTAGAAACATAGTTAATGGGATGTTTTTCTTCAACTTGTTCCTGCTTTTGCTCTGTTTTCTCTTCATCTCTTTGATTGTCATTTACGGTATTCGTGACTTCATCTGCTTTAGCCACATAAATCTCTTTCTCTTTAGTTTCTTCTTGTTTTAATGCTGAAGTTGTCATATTTTGAGTTAAACTCATTGAAAGAATAATACCAACTACCCCTAAAGGAATTCCAAGTTTAACTAATTTCCTTTTATACATACATTTCATAAATTCATAACCCTACCTATAACATTTTTATGTCTTTAGTATAACATAAATTTCGATCAAATCCGAATTATTATCTATTTTTACGACATTTTATTCTTTAAAATTTAACACTTTCTTTGTCAAAAAATAAAAAGGCCCTTGGCCTTTTTATTCATTTCTTTCATCTTCAGTTACTTGAGAGGAAGATGCTTCAAAAGAAGAGATCAGATTAATAAGATTGATTCCTGTTAATGACTCAACCACTTCCGGAATTTCTGACATTATTTTAGTTACATTTTGCGTGACTCTTGCTGCACCATTTCCGCCTCCATTATCGATAATAACAATTTTGTCTGTCTGTGCTAGTGGTTCTGCTATATTTTTAGCAAGTTCAGGTAACTTTTCAACGATCATCTGAACAACAGCAGCTTCTCCATACTGCTTATAAGCCTCTGCTTTTTCACGCATAGCCTCTGCCTCTGCCTTCATGGCTTCCGCTAAAGCCTGACCTTTCATACGAGTGGCTTCTGCTTCTGCTGCCCCCTTAATTCGAATCGATTCAGCTTCTGCTTCTGCATTTTTAATAATGGCATAACGGTTAGCATCAGCTTCTTGTTGTTCTTTATATTTTTGTGCTTCTGCTACCTTTTTAACGGTTGCTTCAAGTTCTTTTTCTTGTTTGATCGATTGTTGCATCGCAATTTCAGTCTGTCGTTGTTCTTCAAATAACTCGGTATTTTTTAACGCCTCAATGACATTCTTTTTCACAATATTTTGTTCAACTTCATAAGCGTAATCAGCCTTAGCTTGGGCTTTTTGTTCTTCTTCTTTATAGGCCTGAATTTGTAATTCTTTTTCTTTTTTAGCTAGGGCAATCTGAGTTTCCGCTTTTAACTGTGCTTCTGTTCCAAGACGTTTGGCTTCGGATGTTTTTTGCATTCGATCTCGTTCTGCCTCTGCTTCTGCAATTGCTGCATTTTTCTTAACTTCAGCAATTTGTTTTGCTCCTAAAGCCGTTAAATAACCTTTTGTATCATCGATGTCACGAATCGTAAATGTCTTAATTTCAAGTCCCATTTGCTCAAGGTCTTCTTTAGCAACATTTTCAACTTCACGAGAAAACATCTCACGATCTTTGTATATTTCTTCAATACTCATTTTAGAAACAATTTCGCGAAGCTTTCCTTCTAATACATCCTGTACAGTTTCTTTAATCACATTAATCGTTTCTTTTTCACGTCCTGTATTGAATTGTTCCACTGCTAATAAAACACTTTTTGGATCTGAGTTAACTTTAATAATCGCAACTCCATCTGTATCAATCGGTACTCCATTACTATCTAGTGATTCATGAGTTTTAACTTCTACTTTAATATTCTCAAGTGAAATTCTTGATACTTGTTCAAGATATGGAATAACAATTCCTCCACTCCCACTAATCACTCGACGTCTTAATCCTGTCACAACAATGGCCTTATCTTGTGGCGCCTTTTTCCAAAGAATTAATAATATAAAAATAACAAAAACAGCTAATCCAATCCACTTAACGTATGGCATAATCATCTCTAACATCATATATTCTCCTCCTCATAATATGATAAAAATATATGAGTCAGATGAATGAATTAGAACAAAATGATACAAACTTAGTATTGTATTCATCCGTTTACACTGGATTTATGTCAATATTTCAGTCCTATAATAAGAGATGCGTTTTCTAACTTATAAGAAACATAGCGAATGAAAAAACTAAGTATTATAACTAGTATATTTATATCGTTAAATCATGTTTATAGTTTATTTTTAGACACTAAATGACATGAATCATAACTATAATTAATATAATTGATATAGTTATGATGAGGAGGATTAAATATGAACAATTACATAAGAGAACCGATTAATGGATTAACTCATTTAGTAGGTGCTATTTTATCTCTTATTGCTTTAGTTGCAATGGTTTTTAAAGTCGTTATGGAAAATTACACATTGACTGGATTAATATCTGTAATTATTTTTGGTCTAAGTATGCTATTACTTTACGCAACATCAGCTACTTATCATATGATTATTTCATCAGATCCTGTCATTAATTTTTTACAACGGCTTGATCACAGTATGATATTTGTATTAATTGCAGGTTCTTATACACCTTTTTGTCTAATGGTCTTAAATGGAAAATCAGGATGGATTTTATTTAGTATTGTCTCAATAATCGCTATATGTGGAATTATATTTAAACTCGCTTGGTTTAATTGTTCTCGTGTGCTATCGACTTCCATTTATATTTTAATGGGATGGTTAGTGATTTTTGCCTTTGAACCATTATTACTTGCATTAAGTACAAATGGTGTGATGCTTCTTGTTCTCGGTGGTGTTCTTTATACAATAGGCGGCATTCTTTATGCGATTAAGCCTGATTGGCAAGTTTTTAAATATCTTGGATATCACGAAGTTTTTCATATTTTTATTTTACTCGGTAGTTTATCTCACTTCTTATGTATCTATTTTTATGTTCTGTAATGAAGGATCCATTTCTTCTACCTCATTTATCAACAAAAAAAAGCTGAGTTCTTAAGAACTCAGCTTTTAAAACTTAAATCAGACTAATATTCACAACCGCAGTCTTCACCTTTTCCTCGACCGCAACCTGCAACTTTGCACCAATCTTCATTACGACGACCATGATCGTAGCGGTTATTTTCTTTAACAACTTTTTTCTCAATAACATATTCATGATCATAGTGATGATTTTCTACTTGTTTGCAAACAACTGGCACAATGTGTTTTACACAATGACGATAATGTTTTTCTTCTTTACAGTATACAGTTGGTTCAACAACTACTTTACATCCATATTCTGGGCGTTGTGGTCTACCTCCACATCCATGTTGAGGACGTTTTGGTTTGCATCCCCATCCGTATTCTGGACGTTTTGGTTCGTATCCCCATTTTTCTTCTGTTTCGAATTCACATTCTTCTTCTTCTTCTTCTGGATACCATTTTTCTTCGTCATAGCAAGGTTTTTGATATTTCATTTCTTCTTCTTTACCCATAAAACGTGAACAACCATATTGTTTCATAATGTTTATATCTCCTTTTTTTTAGAAAAATTA
>DXAZ01000061.1 GCA_019116785.1 Candidatus Atopostipes pullistercoris | reverse complement strand
CAAGAATGAAAGAACGTTACAAACCAGGACGTAAAAAAGCACGTAAATCTCCACAATTCTCAAAACGTTAATAGTATTACTATTATCGATCAAAAAGAATTTAATACATTTAAAGCATCAGCCTTGTGCTGGTGCTTTTTTAAATACGGAGAATAATGTGATTGCATTTATCTTTTTTGTGTTGGTTCGTTAAATGCTTCTATAGTACATCCGCGTGAGGTATTTAAATCAGCGATACTTAATAATGCAGCTAGTATTATTGTGGCAGATCAACATCCAAGTGGTGATGTTTTAACCATAGTATAATAAATAATAGTAGTTAAAGTAGTTATAAAGAAGTGTTAAAAGGAGAAACAACTCCCTTTATTTCTTCATGATATATTTGTTATTTAATAAATTTGATAGTATGATTATAAGAATGATGAATCCAAATAATCTTTATTTCACAAATGAACCTAATTGTGGAGGAACTAATCTTCTTTTGTAATAAAAAGATTAGCCAGAGTGAAGATGAGGAAGGGGAAAAGGTATATGTTGGGTTATTATAATAAACTTTCTTCTGAGGTATACGATATAGACAAATTTATTGGTCTTTCATTTGGAGATGTTGAATTTTACAGTGAAAGATTGGCTGCCTGTGAGGGTAGCATTCTTGAACCAGGGGTTGGTACAGGTCGGATTCTCATTCCACTCCTAAAAAAGGGATTGAGAGTTGATGGTTTTGATGTCTCCGGTGAAATGTTAAAAATTTGCCGTAATAACTGTGAAAGTAGAGGTCTACACCCGAAATTATTTGAAGCAAAAATGGAATCTTTTTCGTTGGATACAGAATATGAGGCAATTATCGTACCAACTGGAACATTTTTGTTGCTACATAAAAGAGAAGATTCTCTTAGTGCTCTGAAAAACTTTTATAATCATCTCTCTGATGGCGGCAAACTTATTTTAGATATCTTTTTACAAACAGATCTAACGGTGGGTGCTAACACATCGACAAGAACTTGGAAATCACAGAATGATGAGATTATCACTTTAGAAAGTAAGATAGTTGAAGTAGATTTTATTAACCAATATACCATTACCCATAACCGATATGAAAAATGGAGTAATGGTCAATTAACACAGTCAGAGCTAGAAAGATTCCCACTTCGTTGGTATGGAGTTGAGGAGTTTAAGACAATCCTTGAACAAGTTGGTTTTGAAGATATTATCATCTCAGCGGATTATAAACACGGAGAATATCCCACAGATTCAACGCAGATAATCACATTTGAAGCAATTGCTAATAAATAATTGTACCGCAAATGAGCGCGTTTGCTTAAGATTAAAATGTCTAACTTTTCATTGAAAAATAAATAGAATACCTAATATTGTATATTTAACTAACATCTGTTTTGCTTCAAATTAAGCTATTCGTCATTTACTTGGACAGGAGAGAATATTATTTCCTCTTCTTTTATATTCTCTCCATTTTATTTCCTTCTATATCTGTATCCGTTCATTTATCTTCAAACTCTTCTAAATTGCTATTTACAGAAAGATTGGATTTTCTGATTCAATCGTATATGCTCTAAGTGCTGCTATACCACTATGGGATTAATCATTTAAATAAACAGTGAAATTAGCACTCATTAGATTTGTTTTCATCAATAATTTCCTTATTTGAAAAGTATATTTCATCAAGAACATATAAATTTCTGTAATATCTTCTAAAATATCTATGGATTCACCAATTAAAATAAATTCTTCTGTATATTCTCTTATTTATTCTGCATTTACTAAATTAATACATAATAAATCCAGTAGTATAAGCTATATTTGAAAAATGTATTAAGATAAAAATTAATAATTTAGAGTAAATAGCCGTTCTCACATCATAAGAGCCACTAGGAGATGCCATAAGCTCCGTCTCACGGCACGATAATCGTAAGGTGGTTCCAGAAGCCCTGTCTCCTGGCACGATAATTGTAAATTGGTTCCACAAGCCCCGTCTCCTGGCACGATAATTGTAAATTGGTTCCACAAGCCCAGTCTCCCAGCACGATAATCGCAAAGTAGTGCCATAAGCCCCGCGTCTCCTGGCACGATAATTACAAAGTAGTTCCACAAGCCCCGTCTAATGGCCCGATAATCGTAAAGTAGTTCCACAAGGTCTGTCTCCTGGCACGATAATTACAAAGTAGTTCCAGAAGGCCCGTCTCCCGGCACGATAATCATAAAGTAGTTCCACAAGGCCTGTCTCATGGCCCGATAATCGTAAAGTGGTTCCACAAGGCCTGTCTCCTGGCACGATAATCACAAAGTAGTTCCACAAGCTTCATCTTCCCTCTGCTAAAGATAATCATAATATCTTTAACAAAGAGATTTCATTAGTAGAAGGAATTGAATAACGATTGAATACTTAAGAAAAGATGGTTATGATAAATTAATGGATCAATAGATTACGGTAGTCCATTCATTAATTAAGAAATATTGATCTAGAAAGGAAATTCTACTATTTTTGTGCTACTTTAAGGAATAAATAAAGTTATATATATTTAAAAAAATTAAAAAATAAATCTCTATTCCGAGACATTTACTTTGATTTCGAGATAAATAAATGATAAGATAATTTCTGTACTTAAGGTATAAAGAATAATTTAAAAGGAGAATGTTTAAGTGTCAACTTTAACTGAATTAGCTAAAGATCGCCGTTCACAGTATGTGATTGGAGATAATACAGATTTAACCAATGAAGAAATTGTCGAACGCATCACTAAAATTGTTCGAGAAGTTCCTTCAGCAAGTAATAGTCAAACCACCCGAGTAGCTTTTGTGTTTGGCGATAAAAACGTTGAATTATGGGACCACATCCTAGATGTTCAAAAAGACGTCTTACAAGGTGACATGTGGGAGCGAATGTCAGGAGTCATGGAAGGTGCTAAAAATGGCGTTGGAACAATTATCTTTTTTGAAGATTTAAAAGCAGTAAGAGAAATGCCAACAAGCCCTTCACGTGTAGAAGTTTACAAACAAAATAATGATGCGAACGTTCAATATGCTACCTGGTTAGCCTTAACAGAGATGGGATTAGGTGGAACTTTACAACATATGAACGTTGGCTATGAACAAGGCTTTGATAAATCCGTTAAAGAATTATTAGGATTACCAGAACATTGGGAAATGCAAGCTCAAATGCCATTTGGTTCTATTGAAGGCGAACCTGGAGAAAAAGAATACATTGCAGACAACGAACGTGTTGTCGTTGTTGGCGAATAATTTAAGTAAATAACGATAAAAAGCACTCTTAAACGGAGTGCTTTTTAATTTACAAAAATAACAATCTAAAGATTAAATTGATATGTTCTCAAAAAATTTTCGATCTACAAAAATCATGATAGCCCCTTTAAATAACTTCCCTAAAATCTAAAACACGACCAAAAAAGCAGAGGATATTAAAAACTCTCTTTCTCTCCTTTAAACCCTCTAATTAAATAAAAAGCATCAAATATAAAAAAATAAACAGATTTGAATTTCTTAGCATCAAAAATATAATAATCTTTCCGTTTATTACTCCTCTACAAGTTCTTGTTCTAAATGTTTGATATCTTCTTTTGGTGGTCGACCAAACATTCGCGAATATTCCCGACTAAACTGTGAGGGACTCTCATAGCCTACTTGGAAAGCAACATCAGCGGCATTTGCTGGCTTGAGTAGTAACAAACTTCGAGCTTTTTGCAAACGTAATTGTTTTTGGAATTGAATGGGACTCATTGCAGTGACTTCTGTGAAATACCGGTAAAGAGAAGAAACACTCATATTTGAAGTTTTAGCAAGATCTTCTATTTTAAAAGATTTATCATAATTTTTCATGATGTATTGAATGACGTAATGGACCTGTTGAGTAGAACTTCCTTCGATAGCTAATTGCTTCAATCTTGAACCATACTCTCCTTGTAGCAGCCTATAAATAATTTCTTCTTTAATTAAAGGAGTAAGTGCTGGGATATCATCGGGAGTATTTAGTAAGCGAATCATTCGAATAATTGCATCGAGTAAAGGCTGCTCTAATTCACTCACATACATTCCTCGTTGAGCTTTTTCTTTTTTAGAAATTTTTATTTGTGATTGACCTAAGACTTTTAATATATCGCTAGGCTGAATTTCTAGTTTCAATGCCAGATATGGTAAGTCTAAAGAAGCTTCAGTGACTTGAGCAGTAACAGGTAAATCTACTGAAGCAACAAGATAATGAGCCGGACTATATTGATAATCATTTTGACCTAATAATACTTTCTTCGCTCCCTGAGCGATGATACATAACGAAGTATCATAAATTCCATGGGTAGGCTCAGTTATTTTAGATAGACGTGTAAAGGATAAAGAAGGAATAGCTGTCGCGTAGTGGCCGTCTTTTTTTGCATGTTGTTCAATAAGAGTAGCAAGTTCTTCTTGTTTTTTTAAAATCTGTTCTGCCATAAATAATAAACCACCTTTTTTTTCTATAGAAGAGTATAAACCTATTTCCTCAATCAGTAAACGAAATTGACAAGATTAGGCAATTATTTGAAGAGAATAGGCTACCGGTTTTTGTTAAATGTATTAGATAATATAAACATAGCTTAATTAAGGAGCTAAGAAGCTTATAAATATAAGTAGGCAAATAGTTAAATGAGGTATAGATTGGAATATAAAGTGAAAGGGAGAGATCAATGGAAAAAGTAGTAGAGATTTCGGATAAGATTTGGAAAGCTATCCAAAAGGAAGAAACGGATGTTTTAATTGAGCTCGTTCATCCAGAAGCTATGTTTGTTCATATGGGGATCACTTTATCACGTGACGATGAAATAAATGTTATAAAAGAACGAGGAATTGTGTACAAAGAAATTGATTTTCAAGAAAAAACCATTAAAGAAATGGAATCAGTCGTCATTTTATTAAACAAGTTGAAATTAACAGCCGTTGTTAATGGTGAAGAGGTTACAAATCCTTTTGTAGTTACTGAAGTATACACTAAAGATGGAGAGAATCTTAGATTAGCCTCACTGTCGTATACAAGAATTAATTATTAATTCATTTATTTTTTAAATGAATAAAATAGACAGAAAATATAAGGAGGAAATTTGAGTGAAAGTTATGATTTTGGGAGCGGCTGGCCAAATTGCAAAAATGCTGACGGATGATTTATTAGCTCAGACAGATTTTGATTTAGTATTGTACGGTCGAAATGTTTCATCCCGTTTATCGAACAAGGCAAGTGATCGTGTTTCACTAGTGGATGGTGAATTTGAAGAATTAGATAAAATTAGGGAACATCTGAATGATGTAGATGCCGTTTATCTTAACTATGTTGCAGGAGATGACCTAATCAAACCACTAGTTAAAGTATTAGAAGAAAGTAGTGTCGAACGGTTTATCGCAGCGAGCGTACCTGATTTATACCAAGAAATTGAAGGAAAATTTCAAGAATGGTACCGCGCAAATACAGGTATTATGTGGGAAGCCCCTCCTCGTAAAGCGGCTGATATTATTGAAGCTAGCAAACTTGATTATGTTATTTTGCGAATTACGTGGCTTTATGATGAAGAAGGAAATACTCATCTTCGTGTTTCGGAGAAAGGAGAGCCTTTTGTGGAAGCTCAAGTGACTCGTCAAGCAGTGGCGCAATTTATTACGAACTTATTGACGGGACAAGAGGATTATCATCGTGCAAACTTAGGTTTAGGAGAACCAGGAACAGAATACTCAAAACCAAGTTTTTACTAAAACCCTTGAGAAAAGTCAAAAATCATTTAGTGATTGATTATTGATCATTTAATAAAAAGAGAGTTTTGAATAAGAAAAACGGATAGGAAAATAATAAATTTTAAAGGAGAATTTTATTATGCAAAGTGTAAAATTAAATAATGGTGTACAAATGCCTATATTAGGATTTGGAGTATTCCAAATTACGGATGAAGAAGAATGTGAACAAGTAGTATATGATGCTATTCAAACGGGGTATCGTTTAATTGATACAGCAGCTTCCTATTTAAATGAAGAAGCTGTAGGTAGAGGAATTAAGCGTAGTGGTGTGTCAAGAGA
>DXAZ01000007.1 GCA_019116785.1 Candidatus Atopostipes pullistercoris | reverse complement strand
GGTTGTTTGAGCATTTCGTCTAGGTTAATTTTGGATAAAAGATCAGTAAAAGAAATGACAATATCATTTTCAATTTCCTCAATGACTTGATAAATGTTTTCATAATTATTGTAGAAGGTTTTTCGATTAACGTCGGCTTCTTTTGCGATTTCAGTAACGGTTATATCTTCTATGTCTTTATGTTTCAATAATTTTACGAGAGCCGTTCGGATGGCTTCTTTGGATTTACGAACGCGACGATCTATTTTTTCTTCCTCACACATCATATCTGCCTCCCGATGAAAATCTTTTAACGAGTCCCTTCGTTTCCTCGAACAAAAGCGACTACCGTTCCATAACCTGTATGGCTGGAAATGGTTGGTCCTAAATTATAAATCAATATATCCTTTGGTTGAACCTTTTCTAAGATAATGGATTTCACTGTTTCAGCTGCTTTTACATCCGCCACATTGGTTATAATCACAGTTTGTTCAGACGGATCTTCTAAAGTTTCCAAACACTTAATCACTTTATCCGCGATATAGCGTAACGCTTTTTTTCGTGTTCTGACTTTTTGATGAACAACTAATTTTCCTTCTTCATTAATCTTAATAATAGGTTTTACCTTTAACAATTCTCCAACAGCGGCCGCTCCTTTTGTGATACGACCTCCGTGGTACAAATGATTTAAATCATCCACGGTGCACCAATGTTGATAATTCATTTTTTCCTGTTCTAGCCAAGAAATATTTTCTTCTAAGCTAAGTCCGTCTCTTTTATTTTGTACGGCATCCAGTACCATTAAGCCTTGGCCACAACTTGCGGCGAGAGTATCAAATACATGAATTTCAGCATCTTGGTAATCTTCTTTAATCATTTCTACGGCCAGCAAGGCACTTTGGTATGAGCCGCTGAGTCCGGATGAAAAACATACATATAAAACGGGAATATTTTCTTTGACATAGGGGGTAAAAAAGTCTACGTACTTTGAAACATTCACCTGACTAGTTGAGGGAAGTGCTCCATTTTTTAGTTGATTATAGAATTCTTCTATATCAAAGGTCTCTCCAGCGTCATCTAAAAAAACGTCATCATTCAGGATGATTTCCATCGAGACAAAGTCGATTTCTTCTTCTTTTAGGGTAGTGTACGGTAGATCACAACATGAATCTGTGACAATTTGATACATATTTTCACTCCTTTGTTATACATGTGTATATTTTTACTCATCTGTCCATTAGCGTCAATAGACAAAAAGATAAGTATTGTCTATTTAAGATTATCTTAATTAGACAATTTCTCTCATAGTGATAAACCTAAAAAATATTATGAGAGAGATTTTTGATGAAGTTTGTTAAAACCTCTTTTAAGTAAAGTGCCTTACCTAAGATTTAAGGGTTAAATGTAGAAAAATAATTCTCATTTTAAACTAATGTGTTTAACGTTATGTTTAGATAATAAAGCGTATCATTCATAATGTAGAAGGATATTAGCTATTTTAAAGAGGCATTGTTCTAATGTATACTCATTATTTATTAATGTTTTTCTCATTTTCTATTGACTTTTAAATTTCATTTGATAGAATTTAGCTTAACATTAATAAGGAGGGAAAAATATGATTAAACAGAAGAACAGACTTTGGTTCTTTTTCTTAGCCGCTGTGCTCTTTTTAGCCGCTTGTGGTTCTGGAGGAGATAGCGGGAATGGAAGTGGCGGAGAAGCGGCAGCCGACGATGGAGAACCGAAAGTATTGCGAGTAGCGAATGGGGCTGACCCAGTTACTTTTGATATTCAACAAACCAATGACCAAGCAACGACTCGTATTGCTAAACAGATTTATGACACGTTAATTGTTCAAACCAATGATTTAGAATTAGTGCCAGGTCTTGCGACGGAATGGGAAGAAGTAGAAGAAAATCTTTATGAATTTAAATTAAGAGAAGATGTTACCTTCCATAATGGTGAGCCCTTTACGGCAGATGATGTAGCCTTTACTTTAAAACGTGCGGTAGAATCACCAACTATCGGACACATTGTTGATTCTATTGACCCTGATTCTATTGAAGTCATTGATGACCATACGATTCGTGTAGGAACTTCTGATACATTCGGACCGTTCTTAACACACTTAGCTCATCCGGCTGTTGGAATTTTAAATGAGAAAGCTGTGGAAGAAGCAGGCGATGACTATGGAGTAAGTGTGGTTGTTGGTACGGGACCTTTTGAATTTGAAGAGTGGGTTACGGGAACACATGTCACCACAAACCGCTATGAAGATTATTGGGGAGATGCTCCGGAGATTGATCGTATTGAATTTAATACCATTGCAGATCCTAGTGTTCGTTTAATCGAATTGGAAAGTGGTGCAGTAGATATTGCTTATGATATCGCACCTTCAGATATTCCAGCAGTAGAAGAAAATAGTGAGTTGACCTTAATTAATACTCCGAATTTAGGAGCTGAATATTTAGGATTAAGTTTACACAATGATACACCGCTTCGTGATGTAAAAGTTCGTCAAGCGATTGCACACGCAGTAGATGTTGAAGCTATTATTGATACGGTTTATATGGGTGTTGGCGACCAAATGTCTGGTCCAATTAATGAACTTGTTTTTGGCTTTAATGATGATTTAGAACCTATTGAATATGATGTAGACAAGGCTAAAGATTTATTAGCAGAAGCAGGATATCCTGACGGTGGATTCTCTCTTTCATTATATGTAGGAGATAACAGTCAAGAGCGTATCCGAGTTTCTCAAGTCGTTTCTGAAGCATTGGCTGAGATTGGGATTACTGTTGAAGTTCAACAAATGGAATGGGGCGCTTTCCTTGATTCTGCTGCAGTAGGTGAACCTGATATGTTCTTATTAGGTTGGACGACTGTTACAACGGATGCAGATTATGGACTTTACCCATTATTCCACTCAAACAGTTTTGGTGAAGCCGGAAACCGTACGTTCTATGAAAATGAGCGTGTCGATGAATTATTAGATGCTGGACGATACTCAACGGACCAAGATCAACGTTTAGAAGACTACCGAGAAGTTCAAGAAATTATTCATGAAGAAGTTCCTTGGGTATTCTTGCAAACACGTGAAAATGTTACAGGGTTAAGTAATCGAGTCCATGGATTTGAACACCATCCAACAGGAAGTTATGATTTAAGTGTTGTGACATTGGATGCTGAATAATTAGAATTTTACCAAAGGGTCGTTCATCCGACCCTTTCTTTATTAGGAGATGTTTTTTTATGTTTCGATATATTGTAAAACGAATACTGTGGCTGATTCCTATTTTATTAGGTGTTTCCTTTATCGTATTTACTATTATGTACCTATCTCCAGGGGATCCAGTGACGATGATTCTTGGAGAAGGAGCATCAGAAGAGGCTTATCAAGCATTACGTACGGAAATGGGGTTTGATCAAAGCTTTATTGTTCAATTTCTTAATTATGTTCGCGGCGTCGTTTTTGAATTTGATCTGGGCCGTTCTTATGTCTCAAATCGAGTGGTCTTAGATGAAATTTTAGTAAGATTACCAAACACGATTCGCTTAGCGAGTTGGAGTATTTTATTTGCCACTTTAATCGGGATCCCTTTAGGCGTTATTTCAGCCACTCGACCTTATTCAAAAGTAGATAATGTGGTCATGTTTATTTCTTTAGTCGGTGTTTCAATGCCTACTTTTTGGCAAGCACTTTTATTGATTATTTTATTTACTTCCACATTAGGCTGGCTACCAGCTAGTGGGTTTACGAGTTGGCAACAAATGATTATGCCAGTTTTTGCGCTAGCTACGTCCTCTATGGGAACCATTGCTCGCATAACACGCTCAAGTATGATGGATGTTTTAGATCAAGATTATATTCGAACCTCTGAAGCAAAAGGAGTCTCAGACAGACGCGTTATTTTCCAACATGCCTTACGAAATGCTTTGATTCCGGTGGTTACTGTCATCGGATTACAATTTGGAGCTTTATTAGGCGGTGCCGTTCTTACTGAAACTATTTTTAGTATTAACGGATTAGGCACCATGATGGTTAATGCGATTCGAACCCGCGATACAATGGTTGTACAAGGTGGGGTATTGTTTATCGCCTTTATTTTTACCCTTGTGAACTTATGTGTGGATATCTTATACGCCTATATTGATCCTCGGATCAGATCCCAATATGATTAAGAGGAGGAGAGGAGTTTATGTTGCTTACGAGTAAAAAGAAAATAAACCAAGCAGAAGAAGAAATGATGAACGTTCCCAGAGGATCGTGGGCAGAAATTTGGTATGAATTGAAGCGGAACCGACGAGCCATGTTCGGTTTATTCTTTATTCTCTTCCTGACCCTCACAGCGATTTTCGCCGATCAAATTGCACCCTATGGCATGCGAGAACAGAACTTATCCAATGCCTTACAGTTCCCAAACGCGACCCATTGGCTAGGAACAGATGATTTAGGGCGTGATATCTTAAGTCGAATGATTTATGGAACACGAGTGTCCTTAACCGTTGGGGTGAGTGCAGTCGCGGTCTCTTTAATTACTGGGGGAATATTAGGGGTTGTCGCGGGCTACTATAAAGGATGGATCGATACTTTGATTATGCGTTTTTGTGATATTTTACTATCCATTCCTTCTATTTTATTAGCGATTGCTATTGTCGCATCATTAGGATCGAGCTTACGAAATTTGATTATTGCCATTGGGATTTCAAATATTCCTGTTTTTGCGCGCATTATCCGCTCAGGCGTTATCTCAGTCAAAGAACAAGAATTCATTGAAGCTAGTCAAGCTTTGGGGGCAAACGATATTCGGATTATCTTTAAACATATCCTTCCCAATATTTTATCTCCCATTATTGTTCAATCATCCATGGGAATAGCAACTGCTATCTTGTCAGCTGTTGGATTAGGATTTATCGGACTCGGTTTAGAAGCTTCCATTGCTGAGTGGGGGACCATGCTAAACGCCGGTAGAGGTTATATTCGAACCCATTATTATCTAACCCTATATCCAGGTTTATTGATTATGCTGACGGTCTTATCCTTTAACCTATTAGGAGACGGCCTAAGAGATGCAATTGATCCTAAGATGAGAGAGAGGTAATTTTCGGATGAAAAAATTAATGAGTATTAAAAATCTACAAAAATATTTTCCCGTCAAAAAGAAAAATTTCTTCCAAGTGGGTACCGAATACGTGAAAGCCAACAAAGACATTTCGGTAGACATTTACGAAGGAGAAATCCTAGGAATTGTAGGAGAGAGTGGTTGCGGGAAATCCACCTTTGGCCGCACCATTATTCAACTCCAACGCCAAACAGGCGGATCAACCTTATATTATGGCGATACCATCGAAAACTTTATGCCAAGCTACGTTCAAACTGTTTATCGCCATTTACCCAAAATAAGTGGCGATTACGATCAAGACCTAAACACCATTGAGAAAATGGAAGAAGAGTTAGAAGATTTGTCCGGTGCAGAAAAAGAGAAGCATTTTGAAAATTTACGCCTAAAAAAAATCGAATTCGATAACACTTACGGCAATACCCTTCGCCTAGTCGGAGGCTTAGTCGCCCATGACGATTTAAAATTAGTAAGCACCACCTTATTAAATCGCTACGACGCAGCCTCTACCCTAGCTCAATACAAACGAAACCTCGAGTTCGAAAAACAAAAACAAGAAATGAACGCCGATTATGACGAAGAAGAAATCGACCGTTTAACCCAAGCAATCAAAGACAAAGAACAAATCCTAAACGAAGCAACCGCCAAAGTCGAAGAACTAAAAACCCCGCTTCGTGGAATGACCAAGTTTGAACGATTTGAAAAATATTTAGACGATGGGATTGATCTAGCCGCTTTGACCGAGAAAGAAACCCGCCTTCTAAGGAAAGATTTGCAGATTATTTTCCAAGATCCCTATTCTTCCTTAGATCCAAGATTAACAGTGGGAGACATTATAGGCGAAGGCTTATTAATTCATAAATTTTTCAAAAGTAAAAGAGACCCCGGTTATCAAGAATATATCTTAGACATCATGGAAAAATGTGGACTAAAAGCGGAATTTATTCATCGTTATCCACACCAATTTTCAGGAGGACAACGCCAAAGAATTGGCATTGCCCGAGCACTAGCCGTTCAACCCAAGTTTATCGTCTGCGACGAAGCAGTGTCAGCCTTAGATGTATCGATCCAGTCTCAAATTATAAACTTGTTACTTGATTTGCGGGAGAAAAATAATTTGACCTATCTATTTATTACCCACGATTTAGGTGTCGTGCGTTATATTTCTGACCGCATAGGCGTCATGTATTTTGGACACTTAGTCGAGTTGGGCTCTGCCCAAGAAATCTTTAATAATCCTAAGCATCCTTACACGAAAGAATTGTTAAATGCGATTCCGACCATGGAAGAAGACGAGGAGGGTCTTTGGGATATTGAAGAAGAGTATGACGATTTTGAATTTCATTACTCTAAAGATGGGGATCATGACCCGGATTGGATTGAAGTGGCCGAGAATCACTTTGTTGCTGTTACGTTAAAAGATCGTGAAGCGTATTATGAGAAGAGAGAGGAGCCGTTGCATGAGTTTGTTACAAGTAAATAATTTACACACGTATTTTGATACCCGTCGTGGAACTGTTAAAGCCGTAAATGGTGTGACGTTCTCCTTAGAAGAAGGGAAAACGCTGGGGATTGTAGGAGAGAGTGGGAGTGGGAAAAGCCAGACTGCTATGTCCATTTTGAAACTCTTTCAAAAAAATCAACGAATTGCCCAAGGAAGTATCTATTTTGATGGTCAAGAGATTTCCTCTTTTTCTAAAAAAGAAATGCTAAACATTCGCGGAAATGAAATTTCCATGATTTTCCAAGAGCCCATGACGAGTTTGAATCCTGTCTTTACTGTGAAATATCAATTGATGGAAGCTTTGCAGCTCCACCAAAAACTTGATAATAAAGCGGCTTTAGCTAGAACCTATGAATTATTAGAAGCCGTTAAAATTCCTAACCCCAAACGAGTGCTCAAACAATATCCTCATCAGCTTTCCGGTGGGATGAGTCAACGAGTGATGATTGCTATGGCTTTAGATTGTAATCCGAAATTGCTGATTGCTGACGAGCCGACAACCGCTTTAGATGTCATCATTCAAGCAGAGATCTTAAAATTGATGAATGAATTGAAAGAAGAATTCAACACGAGTATCCTTTTTATTACGCATGATTTGGGCGTCATTAGCCAGATGGCGGACGACGTCATCGTTATGTATGGGGGGAAAATTGTCGAGAGTGCGCCGATTAAAGACATTTTCAAAAACGCGCAACATCCTTACACCAAACGCTTGATGGCCGCTTTTCTAAGAACCGATATCAAACAACGAGCCACCAACGAAACGCTCGATTTTTACAGTAGCGAAAACGAACAGTTTGATTTTTCGAATTTCAGAGAAAATGCTGACGCTGACCCAGATTGGATTCAAATCAGCGACAACCATTACGTCGCAGCCACCCTCAAGCAACAACCCGTCCATTAAAATAAAATAGTTAACCTCCACTCCTCATAGTGAACACAAAGCCAAAACTTTGCGTCCTATGAGGAGTTTTTTGCCCTTCTTCGAAAATGACAAAGACAGCCCTCGTCATTTTAAGAGAGCCAATAAGTTTACTGCGTAATTATTCATAAAACTTACGCAGAAGAGAAGCTTACTGCGTAAGAAACCGAAAAACTTACGCAGAAGAGAAGTTTACTGCGTAAGAAATCGAAAAATTTACGCAGAAGAGAGAATTTATCAAAAAAATATCACAAAGCACAGTCCAACTAAAAAATTAAGAATTAAAAACTGAATCTAACTCAAGAATACGGTAAACTATAAGAAGCTCAAAGAAAAAAGAGAGAGAGGAATCATTTTGAAAGTTGAAGAAAGACTTGAGGAAATTTTAAAAACACTGAAAGATTCATCAGAACCCATTGTCGCTCGAGAATTCGCAAAAAAATATCAAGTCAGTCGGCAGGTGATCGTTGGCGATATTGCGAGATTAAGAGCGGCCGGTGAAGAAATTGTTTCTACGCCTAGAGGATACTTGATGAATACACCCATAAACCATCAAATTACCAAAAAAATAATCTGCAAACACACCCCCGAAGAAACCATCGACGAAATCAATACCATCGTGGGTCTTGGCGGAAAATTACTCGATGTCGCCATTGACCATCCCGTTTATGGTGAACTCACCGGGGCGTTAAATATTTTTGACCAAGCGGATGCCGATCAATTCAATCAAAAAGTTGTGAGTGGAGAAGCTTCACTACTGTCCGAACTAACGGAAGGCATTCACGTCCACACCATCGCCGCCAGCTCAATGATGATCTTAGAAGCCATCGAAGAAAAATTAGAAGAAAAAGGTTACCTAGCATAACCCCTTCGGAAAATACGAAACAAAGAGAAGATTTTACTATAGACGCCTTTCTTAAAAATCTTCCTTTTATAAAAAGATTTGACTTATTCTCCCTTTTGAAGTATCTTGATAGGTGTCAAGACACATGTATAAAAGGAGATATTTATTAATGGAGAATAAAAATCAAGCAACAAAATTAACGATTACTGCCTTATTAATGGCGATTGCAATCATTCTTCCAATTATTATGCCCGTCAAAGTTGTCATCGGTCCTGCTTCCTATACACTCGCTAGTCATGTTCCCATTTTCATTGCGATGTTTTTCTCACCAAGTATTGCCGTTATGGTTACACTTGGGGCAACCGTCGGATTTTTTATTGGAGGTTTTCCAATTGTCATTGTCTTACGGGCATTAAGTCAAGTTTTATTTGCTTATATTGGCGCAAAAATTCTTGAAAAAAACCAAAACGAAATCTTAGGCTCTTTCCAAAAAAGTCAGCTTTTTTCATTGGCCATGGGTCTTATTCATGCATTAGGCGAGATGATTGTCGTTTCCTTATTTTTCTTTGGTTTTATAGGCGTTACCGATACCAGCAACGGCTTTTTCTACACCGTCTTTTTATTGGTCGGAGTTGGAACACTCATCCACAGTCTCGTTGATTTTTTAATCGCTCAATATATCTGGAAAGCCCAAGAAAGCCGCCTCACCGCTATGAAGTTAAAAATTACCTAAGAATGATCAAAATAAAAAGCGTAGTTGAATCACCAATCGATTCAACTACGTTTTTTTGAATTTGATTTTATAAACATAAATTTTCTATAAGAACATTCCCATTTGTTCAACAGCATCATTCATAATTTTTAGATGATTTACTTTCTTTAATTTAATGTCCGTTTGTTTGCATAAGTCTGTCAAAATAGCTTGCAAGGCATCATTTTGCACGTGTATTTCTTCAGGGACTCCATTCTCTAAGAAGAAACTGATGAGCTTATTTAATGCAACATTCGCATCTTCTTTTTTATGTTCAAAAACTTCTGCATCCAGAATCATTTCACTTTCTTTATCTATTAAAAGAAATAAGCGAGGATAATAAGGACGATTATCTCTACTTTCCTGAACAGGCGAAGGAGAATAACATATATCAACTTGAAAAACTGCATTTTTTATTTTACCCGCTTGTTTAATTTCACTAATGAGTGGTTCGTCCTGAAGGGGGACTTCGTGATAGATTGGGTTCGGATAAGGAAGCTCTATTTCTTTACTCAACCATTCATGTTCTGGGTGATTGTCCGGGCGATAGCGCAAAATAGATTGTCTCTTAGTTTTATCGATAGCTACTTTGCCGGCTTTAATATCCTCTACTACAACCAATACCTGTTGAATCGCTTGTGTTAAATAAACACATTCTTCTGCATGAATAGGCCAAGGATAAAAGCCTGGTTCCATTCTACGAAACATTGGCCAAGCATTTCTTCCACGGAAAGTCAGTCCTAAATCTTTGATTTGTTTTCTGTCAGCAGGGGTTAAGTCATTCCGATCTTCAAAAGAACACATCAAGCAATCTTGATAATGCATGAGTTGATGGCTAGGAATGGTTTCCCCTTTTTCTAAGACTGTATTCAAACCATGCAAGCCCTCCAACCCTAAATATACGCCAATTGCAAAATGTTCGCCCATACGCCCCATCACTGAGCAATAACCCCACGTCTTATCCACTGGATTTTCAATACAGATAAAATCTGTATCATATAATACTTTCCAAGGTTCAGCCTTTTTAAACTCGATAGCCGCTTCATAAAGACTCCGCCATTGTGTTTTACTAGGTTCCTTATCCACGTACATCCCGCTCCTTTATCTTTCAGGTTTTAGTAAAAAAACGATGAAAATGTTTTCTTAAAGCTATTCTACCATTTATTTCCCTTGTTAAGCCACTCTATATTTTATTCATTAAAACTGGAACACTTATCCACGACTTAGCTAATTCTTTATCGCTATGTCATCTAAAAAGTCAAAGACACAAGACAGCTACCTTGAGGAGATGAAGTTGATCATAAAACATATTATTCTAAAAATGTGTCGTAGATATATGACAGAATAAAAGCACACAAGGCTGTGATGATTAACAAAAACAAAGTCTATAACTTTTTATGAATGAACGTAATCAGATGATTAATTAGCAATTGTGTTGTTCCAGACAACGCTTTATTTTTAGGGGTCAAAATAGTCAAGGGATAACTCATCTTGAAATCTTCCACAGGTAAAATTTTTAAAGACCCGTTTTCTAATTCTTTTTCAACAGATATTTTATAGATTGGAGCGATTCCGTCACTTATACTGATTAATTGCTTCACCAACTCGATACTTCCAGCAGTTTTAACTATAGAAAAATCCTCTAAGGATAAACTATATTTATTCAAATGTAATAAGAAAACATCACGCACACCAGCTCCCTCTTCACGCAAATATATTTTTTTGTCGGTTAAGTCTTCGATAGATAAAGTCTGTCCTAAAAGTGGATTGTTTTTTGAAACGATAAATACCATTTCTTGTTCTTTTAAAGTTTTAGTATTCAAATTTAATTGAGTTGTAGGACCTAATGATAAAGCGATATCAATTTTATTTTTAGAAAGCATGTCTTCGAGTGTTTTGGTATTTTCTACGTAGACAACAAGTTCAATTTTGGGATAAGCATTATAGAAAGATTCGATAATGTCATTAATAAAATAATTTCCTAGAGTTAAACAAACCCCTAAATGTATTCGAACATGTTCTTCTTCCGTATGAAAAATTTCCATAGTCATTTGATTTAATTTGACAAGACTGGTTAAATAAGGAATTAATTCTTTGCCTTTATCAGTCAATTGGACTTGTTTATTTTCATAAATAATTAACTTTGTTTCAAATTCTTCCTCTAAAGCTTGCACATGTTTTGTAACTGCTGGCTGACTTAAATTTAACCGTTGTGCAGTATGTGTATAGTTTAGAGTTTCAGCTAATGTTAAAAAAGTAATAATTCTAGGATTAATTAACACGAGAGAGATCTCCATTTCTAAAAGAATTGTGAAAAAGTTACAACGATTACGTTTTGTTATAGATATTATAACAAAGCTTCATTTTATTATAAAGTACAGAGGTGTTATATTATTAGTGAAATAAATCACATCGATGTGTTTTAAATATTATATAAATAGGAGACAATAAAAATGAATACGGTAGAAGAAAAAGCATATTTAGAACGCTTTAATTGGACGCAACCGATTCTTGGGGCGATTGTTTTAATTGGAATGCTCTTTTGGGGAAATCATTTAAAAACAACAAATGTAGTTTTACCTATGCAATTATTTATTGGTGTATTAATGGGTATCGTGTTAGTTAGAGGTCGATTTGGTTTTGCAGGTGGGGTCAAACGAATTTTTGTGCGAGGAGAAGGTAGCTTATCGAAAGCTTTACTTTTAATGCTTTCAGTAACTATGGTTCTTTTTATGGGTTACCAATGGATGGCAGCTCAAAATGGAGCAGTTCCAGCTTATCTCGCTGAAGAAGGGCAAGCTATTATTCCGGGAACACAAAATGTATTTCCAGTTAATATTTCTTTAATTATCGGAGGATTTTTATTCGGCTTTGGAATGATTCTTTCTGGAGGATGTGCGTCAGGAACATTGACGGATTTTGGTGAAGGAGAAGGTCGTTCATTTGTGACATTAATCTTTTTCATCTTGTCAACGATTCCTGGAGAATGGGCACGTTACACTTTAGATAACACAGGTATTGGTCAAATAGGTTTTAGAACTTATTTACCTGAATATTTTGGATATTTTGGAGCATTGCTTATTTCCATGATCTTAGTTGGAATTACCTATTGGATAGTCATTTCTTATGAAAAAAAACGTAAAAAGAATGGTACTTATCTTGATCCAAAAGGAGATTGGGAAAAGGATGAAAAACCATTAGATGAAGTAGAAGAGTATTCATTCATCAGTTTTCACACATATCATAAATTATTTATTGAACGAATATCCTTTAAAACAACAGGTTTGCTTTTTGCAGCATTAGCAAGTTTTGTTCTTTTATTTACAGGAAAAGCTTGGGGTGTAACTAGTGCGTTTTCTCAAACAGCAGTCTGGGGCTTCACTAAATTGGGTGTGAACTTCCAAACACCAGTTTTCCAAGATTTACAAGCGGCAACTGCTGATGGGCTATTTACTTCAGGTGGAATCGTTCGAAATACTGGTTTGGTTTTTGGATCAATGATTGCGTTATTGTTCGCGAATAATTTTAAATTCCACTACAAAATGAACACTACAGATCTGGCTTATTATGCATTTGGAGGAATTTTACTAGGATTTGGT
>DXAZ01000006.1 GCA_019116785.1 Candidatus Atopostipes pullistercoris | reverse complement strand
ATCATGCGACGTATGGAATATATTTTAGATGAAATGAATGTCGACTTTGAAGAAGATGCACTATTGCTGATTGCAAAAGCTGCTGAAGGTGGAATGCGCGATGGCTTAAGTATCTTAGACCAAGCACTGTCTTTTCATGATCATCAAATTCTAACAGAAGATATTCAACAAATTACAGGCAGCGTAACCCAAGATTTACTCGAAGATTATTTCAAAGCACTCACCGAAAATAATACAAAAAACGCGCTAGACTTACTTCAAAATCTTCTAGCTGAAGGAAAAGATGCCGGAAGATTTGTAGAGGACGTCATTTTATTTGGCCGCGATTTATTACTTTTCCAAAATACAAAAGAAAAGGATCGTTCCCTTTTCAAAATCGCAAAATTTAGTGACCCTTTTGAACAACTAGCCAGCAGTATTCCCGAAGAATTTCTCTATCAAATCATCAGCGTCTTCAACAATACACAACAAGAATTGCGGATGAGCAACCATGCCGAAGTTTATCTGGAAGTAGCTACAATCAAGTTGTCTCAACATGAAGAAGAAGCAGCCGTTTCAGCGTCTCAAATGACAAATGAAGCTCCAAAAACACAAACCTCCCTTCCGGGGAATGACGAAGTTGCTGCTCTTCAAAAAGAATTATCAAGCATGAAGCAGATGATTCAAACCATGCAAATGAGCGGTTCAAATGGAAATGTTACCAATCAGCAAAATGCAGGATCTAAAAAAGCAACACCAAAAAGTCCAACTGGGCAATTCAAAGCAAATAGAACAAGTGTCTATAAAGTGCTTAGAGAAGCGACTCATGAAGATTTAAGAGAAATGAAATCGGTATGGGTGGACGTTTTAGATGTTTTAGATGTAGGACAAAAAGCATTAATGAATAATTCTGAACCGGTAGCAGCAAGTCCAGATGCGCTAGTTGTAAAATTTGATTATGATATATTATGCGAACGAGCGCAAGAAGATAAATTGTTACACGATACTGTCAATAATTATTTAGAAAAAATAATAAACAAAAGAATTCAACTGGTTTGTATTACTAGTGAAGAATGGCCCAAAGCAAGACAAGATTATATTGATCGCATGAATCATAAAGAAAAAAATAACGATTCAAATATAGAAAAAGAAGCGACAAAGGACCAATCAGAAAAGAAAGAAAATGAAGTTGTTTCTAAAGCATTGGAAATGTTTGGAGAAGACTTTGTTGAAATTATCGACTAGTACTTATAGACTAAATAAAACATGAAAGACTTTAAGGAGAATTTAACAATGCGTGGAAATATGAAAAATATGATGAAACAAATGCAAAAAATGCAAAAAGACATGACACAAGCTCAAGAAAAATTAGAACAAACAACGTTTACTGGAGTAGCTAATGACGATTTAGTCAAAATAACGATGAATGGAAAACGTGAAGTTCAAGAAGTACAGATCAAAGAAGATATTGCGGAAATGGGCGATAATGAGTTTTTAGAAGATTTAGTTTTATTGGCATTAAATGATGTCTTACAACAAGTAGAAGATGAAACAGAAAAAGTCATGGGTAAATATACAAATAATTTAAATATCCCTGGATTTTAATTCGGTTTTATTTTCTTGATGAAGTTTTGTATGAAAGCAGGAAGATTAAATGTATTATCCAGAACCTATTTCTCGTTTAATGGAAAGTTATATGAAGTTACCAGGGATTGGTGAAAAAACAGCTTCTCGATTGGCTTTTTATACCGTTAATATGCGAGAAGAAGATGTGACAAATTTTGCAAAAAATCTGGTTAGTGTAAAACGAGATTTAAAGTATTGTTCGATTTGTGGAAACATTACAGAAAGTGATCCGTGCGCAATTTGTTCAGATAAAAATCGCGATCAATCCGTTATTTTAGTAGTTGAGCAAGCCAAAGATGTGATTGCCTTAGAAAAAATGCAAGAATATAATGGGCTATATCATGTGTTGCACGGAGTATTATCACCTGTCGAAGGTACAGGACCTGAAGATATTAACATGGCCTCTTTATTGAAAAGGTTACAAAATGAAGAAGTTAAAGAAGTTATCATTGCAACTAATGCCAATGTAGAAGGTGAAGCAACAGCGACTTATTTATCGCGTCTTATTAAACCGGCAGAAATTAAAGTTTCGCGTTTAGCGCATGGTTTATCTGTAGGTAGTGATATTGAATATGCGGATGAAGTGACTTTATTAAAAGCGGTAGAAGGACGTACAGAAATGTAAAGATTGTTCCTTCTTATAAGAAGGAACACAATTATTTCATTTAGTATAATTAATGGAAAATTATACTATTCTAACGTATAATGACTTATATAGAAGGTTGTAGAAACGGAGAGAGTCTATTGCAAGGATTGTTTATAACGGTAGAGGGACCAGACGGCTCAGGAAAGACGACACTTGTTGGAGAGCTAGGCGTCTACTTAGCGAATCAATTGAAAGTTCCTCTAACGGTGACCAGAGAACCGGGAGGAAGTGAAATTGCTGAAAAAATTCGTGAAGTGATTATTGATCCCGTGAATAAAGAAATGGATGATCGAACGGAAGCTTTACTGTTTGCAGCGAGTCGGCGCCAGCACATCGTTGAAACGATTAAGCCCGCGCTGGCACGTGGAGAAGTCGTGTTGTGTGACCGTTTTGTAGATAGTTCGATTGCTTATCAAGGAGCCGGTCGAGAAATTGGCGTAAAAGAGGTTGCAACACTGAATCAATTTGCAACAGAAAACTTAACGCCAGATCTTACGCTTTATTTGGATGTGGATGCTCAAGAGGGGTTAAATCGAATTGGCAGTGAGCTTTCCAACCGCCAAAAAGACCGTTTAGAATTAGAAAAAATTGACTTTCATAACCGTGTGCGAGAAGCTTATCATGTTTTACTCAAAAAACATTCTGAGCGGATGATTTTAATTGATGCCACTCAAAGCAAAGAAAAAGTATTTGATGACGCTTGGCAAGTATTAAAATCCAAACTACAGGAATTAGATTTATTAAAATAAGAAAATTATATAGGTGTATTAGGAGGAGATAATGATGAAATTAATTGTTGCAATCGTACAAGATGAAGACAGTAAAAAGTTAAATGAAACATTTACAAAAAATGGTATAAGATCTACAAGGCTAGCATCAACAGGTGGTTTCATGCGTGCGGGAAACAGTACGTTTTTAGTGGGAATAGAAAACAATAAAGTTGATACAGTTATAGATCTAATTGAAGAAGTTTGTAAAACACGTGTTCAATCCATTATGGCACCTCCAACATATGACTTTAATTTTGAAATGAATCTAAATTACCCAGTAGATGTTGAAGTGGGCGGGGCTACAGTGTTCGTACTTGATATTGACCAATTCAAAAAAATATAAAATTTAGGAAGAAGTTATTATGGCATCTGTTGTAAGCAAACAACCTGAAATTCAAACTTTATTTTCGAAAATAATTAAAAATGAACAACTACAACATGCTTATATCTTCGAGGGAGTAGCGGGTTCTGGTAAATTAGAAATGGCAAAATGGCTGGCTCAAAGCATTCATTGCCAACATCGATTGCCTGATGGTTCTCCTTGTTTGTCTTGTAATTCTTGTATAAGAATTGAACATCAAGAACATCCAGATGTTACACTTGTTGAGCCTGAAGGACTTTCCATTAAAGTTGACCAAGTTCGAGCAATTAAAGACGAGTTTGCAAAGAGTGGAATGGAAAGTCGTCGAAAAATTTTAATCATTGAAGATATGGATAAAATGACAACAAGTGCTGCAAATAGTTTGTTAAAGTTCATTGAAGAACCCGAAGGAGAAATTACGATTCTGCTTTTGACGACGGAAGTCCAACAGTTACTACCAACTATCGTTTCAAGGTGTCAATTGATCCATTTTCCTGTTCGCAGTATTCAAAAGCGAATAGAAGAGATTACAGAAAAAGGGATTCCTCGTGAGACAGCGACTCTGTTAGCCAACCTCACACAAGATGCAAAGGAAGCGCAAGAAATTTATGAAGAAGAAAATTTTGCTTCCCTTGTTGAGACGATTTGGAAATGGTTTAATTTTTTAATTAAAGGAGACGACCAAGCCTTTATTTATATCCAAACAAATTTAATGGGATTTGTAGATAACCGTGAAGTAGCCATCCGCTTGTTAGACTTACTTATTTTATTGTATCAAGATTTAGTGACCTTATATTTTAAACAAGATCGTGTGCTCGCTTTTTCAAAATACGAAAAAGAATTAGACCAAATGATGACTCCCACAATCGGATATAAATTGCCGCAGTTTTTATCGATTATTTTAGAAGGAAAGAAAAAAATAAATCGATATGTTGCCGCTCAAGGGGTTTTTGAACAAATTGCTTTACGAATAATAGCTCTTTAAAAGAGCTGAGAAATAAAAAAGTGTAGAATATGTATTGTAACAGGAGTGGAATATTTGGAGAAAAAAGAAGTCATCGACACTATTGTTGAGATAGAATCAAAAACGGACGCCACTCTTCAGACACTAAGTACATTAAAAGATGAAATTGCAAATCTTTTAGAAGAAAACCAAACTTTACGTATGGAAAACAAGCACTTGCGTGAACGATTAGAAGATCAAGCTGTCCAAGCCCAAGAAAATCAAGAAAATGTGGGCTTGACAAAATCACGATTAAATTTAGAAAATATTTATGAAGAGGGTTTTCACGTATGTAATATGTTTTATGGGCAACGTCGTGTTGAGGATGAACCATGTGCTTTTTGTTTAGAAGTAATTTACGGCGAAAGATAGTAATAGACCCCATTTATTCGTGGGTTCTATTACTTTTTTTGTGTGATTGTCAGATAGAGAAGGTGAAAATGTGTTAAAAGAAAATGAAAGAATCGATCAACTCATGCAGTATGATTTAAAAATTATTCAAAGTTCCGAGGTCTTTTCTTTTTCATTAGATGCTGTTTTACTTGGTCATTTTGCGAAGCTGAGAAATCGGGATGATCAAAAAGTGATGGATTTGTGCTCGGGAAATGGAGCGGTGGCTTTGATGATTTCACAGAAAACGAAAAGTCATGTCTATGGCATTGAAATTCAAGAAGAACTTGTTGATATGGCACGTCGGAGTATTTTATTGAATGGATTAGAAGATCGTATCTCCATGATTCATAAAGACTTGAAAGAATTAAGTTCTGTGCATTATGACACAGTTGATGTCATTACGTGCAATCCTCCCTATTTTCCGCTGGAAGAAAAGAATCAAGTGAATCCAAACAAGTATTTAGCCATTGCTCGCCATGAATTATATGTATCTTTAGATGAATTGCTTCACACAATTTCTAAATTATTGAAAATGAAGGGGAAAATGTATATTGTTCATAGACCAAGTCGCTTTTTAGAGTTAATGGATGTGATGCGAAAGTATCATATCACACCGAAAAGTGTTCAATTTGTTCATCCCAATGAGCAAGAAAATGCCAATATGGTACTAGTCGAAGGAATTAAATACGGAAAAGAAGCGGGATTTAAAATGTTGCCTCCATTATATGTCCATGATGAATTAGGCAATTACCGCCCGAAAGTTAGGAAAATTCTCTATGGCACAGAATAGTTACTTTTATGTTTTGTGGTGTCACGATCATTCATTTTACGCGGGCTATACTACCGATTTGAAACGTCGAGAACTCGAACATAACGAAGGAATCGGTGCAAAATATACACGCCCAGCTTATCGACGACCACTAAAAATGATTTATGCAGAAACTTTTGATTCGAGAAGCGAAGCGATGAAAGCTGAAGCAGCCTTCAAAAAGCTATCTCGTCCCCAAAAAGAAGCCTACCTTCGGGAAAATGACGTCATTTTTCCTTTGTCTAAAAAGAGAGACTGTGTCATTAAAAAGCGAGGTAAAAAAAGATGAAAACACAACAAAGTTATGCTAAAAACCAATTAGGAACATTGTATCTAGTTCCTACACCGATTGGTAATCTTGACGATATGACTTTTCGAGCCGTACAAACTTTAAAAGATGTAGATTTAATTGCTTGTGAAGATACACGAATGACGCAAAAATTATTGAACCATTTTGAAATAGATACCACAAAAGTTAGTTATCATGAACATAATGTACATGCGCAGACAAATGAGCTGATACGGGAGTTGTTGGATGGAAAAAATATCGCACAAGTTAGTGATGCAGGCATGCCTTCGATTAGTGACCCTGGGGTTGAGCTAGTTGCAGCAGCTGTCGCACAAAACATTCCAGTGGTTCCTTTACCGGGTGCAAACGCAGCTTTAACCGCATTGATTGCTTCTGGATTGGCACCACAACCTTTTACTTTTTATGGTTTTTTAAGTCGGAAGAAATCGGAATTGAATGAAGAACTAAATCATCTAAAAGATAAAACAGAAACACTCATGTTTTATGAATCGCCTCATCGCCTAGTACGATTTTTAAAAGAGTTAGTGAATGTTTTCGGCGAAGAGCGTAAAATTGTCTTGGCGCGTGAGTTGACTAAGCGTTATGAAGAATTTGTACGAGGAACAGCAAAAGAAGTTTTAGATTGGGCAGACAAAACAGAGCTTCGTGGAGAATTTGTGGTTTTAGTTGCAGGAAATGAAGAGGTAGAAGAAGAGAATTATTGGGAAAATTGGACCGTGCTCGAACATATTGAATATAAAATGACTTATGAAAAGTTGTCGAGTAAAGAAGCCATCAAACTTGTTGCTAAAGAACGCGGAGTCCCAAAAAGAGAAGTCTACGCAGAATACCATCAAAAATAACAAAGTAGTCTTATAGGACTTTAGAAAACGGTATGAAGGAATCAGCTCAGATTTCTTCATACCGTTTTTCTTGAAATCGAGGAAGAAACTGCGGTCATTATACTAGAGAAACGTACTACCTTAAGGAGTGAGCGTGAAAAAAGCACCAACTCTGGAAGATAAAGCAGAAATGCGAGATATTTTTCCAGATAATGTTCAACAAATCAGAAAAATAGTAATATAGAACTAAATTCCTCATTCCATACGGATAATTTTGTTAGATCACTGATTCCTAGTAAAATGACTATAATATTGAAATAATTGCTAACGCATTTGTTTACGTCCACCTATCTATATTGATAAGGAGTGAGATGAGTGAGCAAAAAATTATCGATCATTCAAATTAACGATGTACATGGCTATATCGAACCGCATTTGGAACAT
>DXAZ01000060.1 GCA_019116785.1 Candidatus Atopostipes pullistercoris | reverse complement strand
TTAAAATCATTTACGAGGAGGGTTTTAACAATTTATTCAAAACACGACCTAGTCCAGCATTTAGAAAAGATGAATATTGACTCAGAAGGGACCATTATTGTACATTCTTCGATGAAGAGTATTGGAGAAGTGGATGGAGGAGCCGATACAGTTTTGGAAGCTTTTTGCGAATTTATGCGTGAGGGCTTGCTGGTCTTTCCTACCCATACTTGGGCACATATCAATGCAGAGCAACCTAAATTTTATGTAGAAGAAACACCGACGAATATTGGGATTTTAACGGAACTTTTCAGAAACTATCCGAATGTCATTCGCTCCCTTCACCCTACCCATTCGGTCGCTGCTCTTGGAGAGGGAGCTGAAGAATTTGTGGCAGGAGATGAGCAGTTTGACACTCCAATCGCTCGTGGATCTTCATGGGGGAAGCTTCTTGATCGAAAAGCCAAAATTTTATTAGTAGGTGTGGATTTAACACGGAATACATTTATTCATGGTATTGAAGAATGGATGGATATTCCTAATCGTCTAACCGATCACCACGAACCACTCGTGACAGTTTTACCAGACGGGACAGAAATTCCAGTCCCTTCTAGACGACACGTCTCCCATTATTCTTTACATTACTGGAAAGTAGAAGAACTACTCGCCCAAAAAGGCGCTATCGAATACGCTCAACTTGGTGACGCTAAAGTTTATGTTTGCGATACTGTTAAATTTACCAAATATATTTCAAAAATGCTTGAAATGGATCCTGAATTATTTTCTGATAATGAACCTTTAAGCGAAGAATTCATCGAAAAATTTCGAGCGTTAACTTAAAATGACTAGACAAAATAATTTTCTAATTATAGGATTTGGATTAAATATTAAAGGGTGAGCTTATGGATACACGCCTACTTGAATATTTCTTAACGATTGCACAAGAAGAAAACATGACACGCGCTGCTGAAATTTTGCATGTCACACAACCGACCCTCTCCAAACAACTGAATAAATTAGAAGATTTATTCGGGGTAAAATTGTTTCACCGAGAAAGTCGGCGAATGGTTTTAACAAAAGAAGGATATGTGTTACGCAATCGAGCGAAATCCATCTTAGATTTAACGGATAAAACATTTAATGATCTCCAAAAAAGTGAGGAAGTCATCCATGGCACAATCAAATTGAGTGTGGCAGAAAGTGATGGCTTCCGTCATCTTGTGAAAATAATTAAACAAATTCATCAAAAATATCCAATGATTACTTTTGATATCCATAGTGGCGATGCATTTACTGTCACGGAACAACTAGATCAAGGGCTCGTTGACTTTGGCTTACTTGTCGGAACACCAAATTTAGAAAAGTACCATGCGCTAAAATTACCAAAAGAAGATCGTTGGGGAATTTTTATGAAAAATGAAGATCCCTTAGCCGCCTATGATGCCATTAGCCCAAAACAATTAAAGAAGCAGCCACTTATTCTCTCTAACCAAGCTTTAAAAACAAATGAGCTTACAGGATGGCTAGGGGGTTCGATGGAAGAAGCGAATATTTTTACTACTTATAATTTAATCAATAACGCAATATTAATGGCCGAAGAAGGCTTAGGTTACTTGGTCGCTCTCGATAAGCTAATTGACTCAAATAAAACGGACAAACTTGTCTTTCGACCTCTACATCCTCAAATGAACGCTCCTTTATACTTCATTTGGCATCAACACCATGTTTTATCATCTGCTGCGTCCATTTTTTTAGAAGCCGTCCGTACATTTTTAAGCTACTAAAGAAAAAAACTCCGTCATATTTTTGACGGAGCTTTTTCCTTTTATAATTTGTCCCTTCCACACTTATTTCCACTCAAAGGGTACGGCAAGACTTTTGGTTGGTGTGATAAAAATTTCATTAACTTTCAGCCGTTTAAATGTGCGAACATCTATACAAAAGCATCGACTATAAAATAAGAAATTTCGGCATCTGTCAATGATTCAACGATTTTTTGAAGTCATTTTTCAAAATGTGTAGAAAGCAGCCTCTTTCGCTTCTAATTGTACAGTTTTATAGCAGCGGCTTGCCTTCCTATTCTGCCTGAAGCTTTGGTCATGACAATCACTTTACCTTGAATGTTCTTTATTCTGTCAACTCTTTTGTGATTATTTTATTTCTCCCCATCATTTTTTACGGCATAACGAATCCATAAAGTTCCATGTTCTAACTCTTCCACCGCTTTCAATTGAAAGGCGGTCTCTTGAATGGTGGAATACGGCTCTTTCGCTACAAAAAAGCGATGCCCTTCTGGATCAGCGTTAGCAATAGGCGCTAAAATCATACTAACTTCATCCGCTAAACCATTTTGAATAAAGGACCAATTAAGCGTGCCGCCACCTCCGACCATCATTTTCTGAATGCCAAATAGATGGTAAAATTTATCCAGCATCACTTCGTAATCAATTTCCTTTTTGCCAGCAATAATATAAGAGATTTCCTTTTCACGAAGAAAATGTTTATAAGCATTGGAAGCTTGTTCGGTTAATACTTCTACAATATGAGAGTTCACGCCTCCATAACTTGAATAGTTTTCTTCAAAAGCTAACTCTCCGCGGGCATCAATGGAAAGATAATACATAGGAGCATCGGGATTATTTATATAGTCCCCTTCCGGTACTAAGGGAGCATTCTTCTCCAATTTTGGTTCTTTATAATGGGTCATGTTATCTTCAGTCGTTGTTTTACCGTTCAAATATCCTTGAATGCCAAATTGTTGCTTCTCTGGATTGATCGCCAGCTCTTGATATTGTCGACTGGCTTCTTGAAATTCGAAAAGATCCATTATATCTATGTTTCCATCAATTGAGGTGTGTGTATGAATAATAATATAAGGTTTATCCATTATGATTCTCCTTTTTATGGGTTCATTTCTTTAATTACTCGTGCAGGATTTCCTCCAACAATCACATTAGCAGGTACATCTTTTGTAACAACACTCCCAGCAGCCACTACGGATCCTTCACCAATAGTTATCCCTTTTAAAATGACCGCATTGGACCCAATCCATACATCATTTTCTAAAACAATGGGGGCAGGATGTAAATCATTTCTTTTAGTAGGTATTAGATCATGATCTAAAGTCGCAAAGACAACCTGATGACCAATCAAGGCACGATCTCCAATGTAAATCCCTCCTTGATCTTGCATATGAACACTTGCATTAACAAAAACATTTTCTCCGAAATGAATATTTTTTCCAAAATCCATATAAAAAGGTTGGCGAATACGAACAGTATCCGGAACATCTTCTCCTATAATATTAGCCACTGCTTCTTTCATTTCCATATCTGTTTTATAGGTATGGTTCATTTCCCCTAATTGTTTTTGAGTCTCAATAGAAATTTCTTGCATAGCCTGTGCTAGCTTTGAGCCACTCAGTAACGGGTTTCCTTCATTTAAATGATTCAATAATTCTTCTAACATTTTATTATCCTCCTTAAGATAGAGAGATTCTCCTTATTATTCTAGGGTAAACTAGCCCAAAAATGAAATGGAACATTTTCATAGTTATCGATAGACAAATCGCATCCATAAAAAAACTTCCAAGGAATATTTTTCATTCCTTGGAAGTTTTAATTATCAAAGTTTTGTGCGGAATAAACCGCCTTTTATTCGCTCAGTTATCTCGTCATTCAAACGATCCTTCATTTCATCGTCAATAGATACAAAAATAGTAAAGATTCTGTTTGTTTACCAAAAAGGTTTTTCAAGCAAAAGATTTCCTGTATGAAAGATTCACTCAGGGATTACGTCTATTAACATATTCTTCCATCCTCTTAAAGTTTCTTCTGCTTTTATTAGATCTAATCTCCTCGTAAAATAAACAGTTAGCAATTCTTATCGAAATTTTTTAACCTTTGGCTATTCAAATTCGTATTTTGACGAAAAGGCAGTAATTAATCCACGGATTTGAGAGCTTCTAGCATATCCACATTTTTCAATCGACGGTTAATAACAAACCCTAAAATAAGGGTCACGATTGAAATGACGACAGTTGGGATGATGAAGCTACTTATGGATAAGGCCGGGTTGAACATGACATCTTCTGGTGGAACAACAGTAATAATAAACTGATGCAACCATTCGCCAATGCCAAATCCTACTAAAATACCGAGTATAGTTAAGAGGATCGTTTCTCGATAAATATAAAGGGTGACTTCTTTGTCGTAAAAACCTAAAACTTTAATGGTAGATAGCTCACGGATACGTTCTGAGACATTGATATTCGTGAGGTTATAAAGAATAACGACACCTAAGAGTACTGCGATAATAATTAATACTGTCATAATTTGATCTAAGGAATCAACGATGACAGAGATCTCATTGGTTAGAGTCGTATTTTGGACGACTCCTTTTACCCCGGATAAATCCATAAATTTTGCAGCTTGGTCTTCGGTATTTTCAAGCGAAGAATTTTTTAAGTTTACCATATATGCATTATCCGTTGCTTCTTGATTGAAAATCGTTCGGTAACCTTCTGCGCTTGTAAAGGCAAAGTGACCCATATACATTTCCGTAATGGCAGAGACTTTCATTTCTTGTTCTTTGTCTTTACTGTCTTTTAAGGTAATCGTATCATTCACATCCACGTCTAGCAGGTCTGCTAAACGTTCTGAAATAACCACTCCATCTTCTGGGATGGAAATTTTTTCTTCTGTTTTTCGATTGACTAAATGAACATAGTCAGAGAACTGATCAGGATTATTCGGTACAATTAATTTGATTTCTTGGGTATCTTTGTTTTCTCCAGCGACTTTTGTCATTTCCTCAAAGTGAATGGTTTCAAACTCTGTCACATCTGCGGAATGTAAAAGTTCATCAATTTCTTCTTGTTGATCCTCTGGAACATAATCATTTTCTGCCACAATCACATCGTATTGAATCAAATCTCCAAATTGACGTTCATTGATGCCGCCGATTGAATGTTGAACACTAAAACCAGCAAACAACAAAGAAACGGATCCTGCCACTCCAAAAATCGTCATGAACATTCGCTTTTTATAGCGGAAAATATTTCTAGCCGTTACCTTATGCGTGAAATCCATCCGATTCCAGATAGGCGTAATGCGTTCAAGTAATATTTTTGAACCTGCAGAAGGTGCTTTAGGGACCAATAGATTGGCTGGCATTTGTTTATGTTCTCTTTTAGCAACCAGCCAAGCTGGAAGCACTGAACTAACAATTGCTAACAGTAAAGCAACAAGGGTCACTCCTAAATGAAAGTGAAATTCAATTTTTGGAACGGTGAACCCTGAACGGTAAGCATTATAGACAATAATAGGCATTAATGTATGTCCTAAAATTATCCCTATAATCGCTCCACTCAGACCTGAAACCAAACCATAGAAAATAAATTTCTTCATAATGTCTTGGTTGTCATAGCCTAGAGCTTTTAATGTTCCCGAATTAATTCTTTCTTCATCCACAAAACGGGTCATAGTTGTAAAAGTGACTAAGGCCGCTACAAAATAAAGGAAAATTGGGAAAACATTTCCTATAGCATCTACAATCCAAGTAATCGTACTGTAGATTTTATACCCTTCTCCTCCAGGGATCTCTCGACGACTGTCCAGTGAATATACTGGTTCTGAAAGATGATCCAATGTTTCTTGGGCTTCGTCTAATGATTCTTGATTTTCTTCGATCTCTTCTTCAATTTCTGGTAATTTATCATGAAATTCTTGAGATTTTTCTTCATATTCTTTTTCTTTATCTGCAAGAGTTTGTTTGGCATCTGCTAGTTGGCTCTCCCCATCTGCTTTCTTAGTAGCTAACTCATCTTTAGCAGCGGCTAATTCTTTTTGTTTATTAGCTAACTCGCTTTGTGCCTTGGCTAGTTTATCTGCGTTCTTTTGATATTCTGCTGATTTTTTATCAAGTTTTTCAGCACCTTGTTGCCATTGTTTTAAGCCTGCATAATATTGATTCATGCTTTCATTATAGCTGGCGACACCAGCATTATATTTTTCTAAACCTGCTTGATATTCTTCTTCTTTTTCTTTTAGCAACTCTTCTTTTTCATGTAATGTCTTTTTACCTTCAGCTAATTGTTTCTGTCCTGTTTGTAAGGCTTCTTTTTTAGTGGCTAACTCTTGATTGGCTTTAGTGAGTTGTTTTTGGGCTGAATCCAATTGTTCTTTTGCAGCCTTTAATTCTTTTTCTCCTTCTTTGAGTGCAGGTTCAGCTTTTTCTAATTCTTTCTTTTTAGCTTCTAAAGCCGTTTGTTTTGCAGCAAGTTCTGCTTTTCCTGGGACATAGGTTTCTTTTAAGAAAATTTCTTTTTCTTTTTGTGCCTCTTTTAATCCTTGTTTTGTTTTTTCTAATTGTTTTATTGTTTTGACTTTTTCTTCTGGAGATAACTGTGGATCCGCTAATTTATTTTCTAAACGATCGACTTCCTTTTGTAAGTCTTGAATGCTAGTCTCCAGTTGTTTTTTAGCCTTTTCAAGTTCTTGCTTTTTAGCATCCAGTTCAGCTTGTGCTTTTTGAACTTGTGCTAGTTTTGATTTATATTCTTCATTTTTTTGGTCAAAAACTTGCTTGTTTTCTTGGTATTCTTGATTTTTTTCGTCAAACTCTTTTTGTTTTTGAGCCAGCGTTTGTTCGGCTGTATGGATTTTTTCCTCAGACTTCTCTAACTCGTCTTCATTGCTTTTTATTTGTTCGTAACCAGCTGCAATTTGTTGGCGCCCTTTATCAATAGCATAAGCCCCATCTTGTAATTGAGCTTGAGCATTTGCTAAAGATTTTTTCACCATAGCTAATTGCTGTTTCGCAGAGGCTAGTTGTTCCCATTTGGCGTCTAGTGTATTCTCTCCTTGATCCAATTGCTTTTTAGCGTCAGTTAATTTATCTTCCGCTTCCGAAATCGAAGTTTTGGCATCAGACATTTGACTTTCGCCATCATCAATTTGAGCTTGAGCATCCGCTACCTGATTATTTAATTTCTTCTCATTAGCCTCTATTTCTTCTTTTCCATCTTCCAGTTGTTTTTTGGCATCATCTAGCTGCTTTTGTTTGTCACTAATTTCTTGCTTAGCTTCATCAATTTCTGCTTGCCCATCATCAATTTCTTCTTGATAATCCTTTTTAATAGCTGCTAAACGAATTTCAGGCTGATCTTTTAAAAGATCACTTAAATCATCTTTATGTGCTTGGATTTTATCTGTATATTCATCGGAATAAGGATCGATGTTTTTGGTGTCTTCAAAAGAGACACGCGCTAACATATAGTAATCCGAATCAAATGCTTCTTCTGTAACAACGGCATAACCTTTTAAAGCACCGGTTCCTGCTGTCGATTGACCTAGATTTACATCTGAGATAATTTCACCTGAATAAATAAAACCAACCACTTCAAATGATTCTCGATCTAAAGATTTCTCCCCATTTGCTTCTTCTTTTTCAGTAAACTCGATGGTATCCCCGATATTATATTTAGAAGCATATTGTTGATCGAGAGCAATTTCGTCGGCTTCTTTTGGAAGTTTTCCTTCAATAAGTTGATAATCCGAAAGATTTTCAGAGTCTGAAAAAATTCGAAAACTTGTGTTGGTATCTTTCAAGACCACATCTTTCATATAGCCAAACTCAATCTCATCGGCTCCTTTTACCTTTCGGATTGTTTCTTCATCATTTTCATCAAGACCTAAATCACTAATAATCGTAAGGTCAGAAACGTTTAAATCATTAAAATATGTTTCCCCTGTTGAACGCATATCTGGTCCTGTTACTTTCAATCCAACTAAAGCAAAAGATCCCAATAACATAAGACCCATTATGGAAACAAAACGACCTTTTGATTTACTAATTGATTTAAAAATGTCTTTCCATAGTGTCTTTTTCAATTTAATCACCTACCATTCAATGTCTGCAATTTTTTTAGGTGTTGGGTTAATCTCTACATCTTTCACTTGCGCATCATGCATACGAATCACACGGTCAGCAATTGGTGCTATCGCTCCATTATGCGTAACAATAATAACCGTTGCACCATGTTTTCGACTCATATCTTGTAAAATTTGTAAAATCTGTTTTCCTGTTTCATAATCTAAAGCTCCTGTAGGTTCATCACACAATAAAATTTTTGGATTCTTGGCTACTGCTCGTGCAATCGCTACTCGCTGTTGTTCTCCCCCTGATAATTGGGCAGGAAAGTTATTTATTCGATCTTTTAATCCTACATTAATTAATACTTCAGTAGAATCTGAAGCATCTTCTACAATTTCAGAAGCTAATTCAACATTTTCTTTGGCAGTTAAATTAGGAACAAGGTTATAAAATTGAAAAACAAACCCAACATCTTTTCTTCGATATTTAGTTAATTGTTTTTCTGAATAACCTGAGATATCTTTTCCATCAATGATTATTTGTCCTTCGTCATTAACATCCATCCCACCTAATACATTTAACATCGTTGATTTTCCAGCGCCTGAAGCACCTAAAATAATCGCTAATTCTCCCTCGTTGACTTCAAAAGAGACGTTGTTATTCGCAACAATTTCTGTATCACCCATTTGATAGCGTTTATAACTATTCTTTACTTCTATATAACTCATACATCTTCCTCCTAATGAGACAACATGTTGATTTAAATCGAGTAATAGTATAAAATTAAAGATAACTAAATTCAATAGACATTTTAAAAAAAATGTTGAAATAAGGAGGAAATATTTGTGGAACAAAAACGCAAAACAAATACGAAAGAAAATATCAAAAAAGCTTTCATCAAACTAATCAAGGACAAAGGATTCGATTCTCTAACGGTTAGCGATCTAGCTCGAGAAGCCAATATTAACCGTGGAACCTTTTATCTTCATTATTTAGATAAATACGATTTGTTAGATCAATTAGAGAAAGATGTCATTGAGGACTTGGAGGAAATTCTTTTAACAAATTCTGAACTCGAAAAGACCGATGACCCCATCGAATTAATTCCTTATGAAAAGATTTTAGAAGCGCTCTATTATATAAAAGAAGATTATCATTTTATAGAAGCACTTGCCGGTGATGGTGGCGATCCGAATTTTATTCAAAATATTGAAAATGTGATTAGTGAAATGATTCAATCAAAAATTGAAGAAACCGATAATCAACTACGTTCAGAAGATTATCTCCCAGCAGATTATGCTGAAAAAATATTTTTATCGAGTGTGGTAACAATTATTGATTTATGGATAGAAAAAGGAACTTATGAATCTCCTGAACAAATTGCACGCATCATTACCAAAGCCAAACAAATCTCTCCTTTTGATTTGTTAATCTAAACCAAAAAAGCGCTCAATAACCTGAATAAACAGGCTATTGAACGCTTTTAATCATTTATTTAGTTTTAGTTAAATAAATTGGCTATTGAGCGAGCGATATCTTTAAAGAAATTCGCGATTCGATCCAATAGACCACTTTCTTCTGCTTGTTGCCAAGCATCTCCTAAACGATCGCCTAAATCATTTGCAAATTCATTCAGTTGTTTTTTCACTGCTTCTGAATCAATGGCACTTGTTTGTTGATATTTTTCAAAGTAGTTAACCAATATATTTATATTCTCAATCGAAATCGTGTTTTGAAGATCGTATTTTTCTAGAGCTTCGTTAATAATTTGTTCGATTTCTTCACGTGTGGCCAATTCATCGGTCTGTTCTTTGATGTCGGCGAGTTGTTGCTTGATTTCAATGATTGCTCCGTCTAGACGGTTTGATTCGTCTTCGTCTAGGTCTTCGCCTTCAGCAATTTCACTCGTTGTTTCTAATTCATCTTGGGCGACTTCCATACGTTCTTGATCCAACTCTTCTCCATTTACTTCTAAGGCTTTGTAAACCCCTGTCAACGCACTTTCACCGGTCACTGGTCGAATGCTTGCTACTTCAATATTTACGTCTTCTACTCCCGCCGTAATGGCAGCGTTGATGTATTGTTGTTCCGTAATGACGCTAATATCTTCTGGAGTAATAATATTTACATTCACACCACTATTATTGTCTCTTTGAACAAGCACGGAGGAAATCATACTGGCTGAATTTCCTGATCCATACCCTAAATATTTCTGTAAATCTTCTCCTGTTGCTGGCGTGCTTGCAACATTGTTCATATTCTCAATTTTTAATAAGTCAGCAGTTTGTTGAATTTCTGCTTCACTTAAGCCGCCTCCATAAACAAAAGTTGGTTTTCCCCACGCTTCATCTACTACGGAGGTGTCGATAGCTTGAACAGAACTTGCTCCAGCTGTTGCTAAAATTAGGCCAGCACTGACACCTGCGATCGTTTTACTTAATTTTTTAATAAAAGTTTTCATCGTAAAAGTCTCCTTATACTTCTTTTTTACTTCATTATAAATCGATTATACCATAATCCATTTTCAAGGGGAAACAGACTAAAGACCGAGAAAATTAAAAGCCCCAAAGATTGCTAAATAAATGCAATCTCAAGGGCTTTAACTCATTAAAGGTAATAAGACTTATCTTTCCGTTGCTAACTCTTCTTCTGGATCTTTTCCTTCTTCTTCTAATAATAAGTTGTTGTCATAAATTCTGAAGAATGGATAGTAAATGGCAAAAGAAAGAACAATAAGAATAACGTTTAGCAAGGCAGCTCGCCAATCTCCACCGGTTGCAAAGTAAGCACCAATCGGCCCTGGTAAGGTCCATGGAGCTAAGGTTACCACTGGATTAATGAGACCTAAAGTTGTCGCAAACCATGAAATTGTTCCTAAGATCAAAGGAGTGATAATAAACGGAATCATCATCACAGGATTTAACACAATCGGTGTCCCAAATACTAAAGGCTCATTAATATTAAAGACTGCTGGAATAAACGAAGTTCTTCCAAGCGCTTTAAGATATGCAGACTTTGAGAAGAAGGCAAAAAGAATGGCTAAACCAATCGTTGCTCCTGAACCCCCAATATTAATAAACCATTGATAGAGAGGCTCTGCAGCAATATTTGGAATTTCTTCTCCGGCAGCATAGGCTGCTGTGTTTTCGTCTAATAATACTAACCACAATGGTCGAGCAATTGTTCCCACAATATTCCATCCGTGAATCCCAAATGTCCAAAAGAGCATACCGATAAAAGTAATACCCAAAACTGACGGCAATGTATCGGTTGCAGTAACTAATGGAGCTACGATTTGTCCAATTAAACCATGGACATCAATACCTAACCACATCGTAATGGTTGCAAAAAGTAACAAGACAATTGCTGTTGGAATTAACGCTTCAAACGAACGAGCAACAGATGGTGGAACTTGTTCAGGCATGGTAATTCGAATCCCTTTAACCATACTCCAACGGTATATTTCTACCGCAATAATCGCAGAAATCATTCCAACAAACATTCCACCTGCTCCAAGGTTTTCCATTGGTAATAGGAAGCCTTCAGGAACCGTATCTAAAAACTCAGCTAATTGTGGTGAATTTTCTGCAAGAGTTAAAACTTCTTCTCCAGCTTCTGGTCCTGTCATTGGTACGATAGTTAATAAATAAGCCAGTTCAGCAATAATAGCCCCTGACAAGCCGTCTAAATTATAAGACCTCGTTAATGAATAGCCTATACCAAATACGGCATAGGGTGTCATGATAAACATAGACATTCGATAAGGAAGCAATATCGTCGCCGCATTTTCTGAAAGCCATTGTGTCAATGCCCAGTGTTCAGGAAGTTGATTCGGCAAAAACGCAATAACTAAAAACATCGAACTTACAATAATAATAGGTAATGTAGCAATAATACCATCACGAATCGCTCTTAAGTGCCTTTGATTAGAGAGTTTCGTCATTGGTTCTTGTAAATAATCTTCAATAAATGCTGTAAGCTTTTCAAACATAATTCCACCTCTAAATTTTATTTTTTAATACGTTCTGATAACGCGTCTTTTTACCCCTCCTTTTTATTTCGAACGCATTAAAATTATATTTCATAATAAATTATCTATTATCAAAATAAAGTTACCATCAAAAGAAAGCGTTGTCAATTGTTTTTAACATAAACTGCAAAAGTCAGTAGTTTTAGGCCTCTTAGCGAATAAAAAATAAAGATTTATCAAATTTTGTACTAGAAATCCTCTCATACTCATTTTAAAAAAAGGATAGATTGTTTTAGCAGAGAAGATTTTGATTATTTGATGTTTATAAAAAACTTGTGGAACCATAATCGAAAGACCGTTCCATAAGAGCTATCTTGTGGAACCATAATAGAAAGATCGTTCCATAAGAACGGGCTTGCGGAACCATAATCGGAAGATCGGACCGCGAGAACGGGCTTGCGGAACCATAATCGAAAGATCGTGCCACAAGAACGAGCTTGCGGAACCATAATCGAAAGACCGTGCCACGAGAACAGGCTTGCGGAACCATAACAGAAAGATCGTTCCATAAGAACTGATTTGTGGAACTATAATCGAAAGACCGTGCCGCGAGAACGGGCTTGTGGAACCATAATCCAAATGTCGGGCCATAAGAACAAGCTTGCGGAACTATAATCCAAATGTCGGGCCATAAGAACTATCTTGTGGAACGATAATCAAAAGACCGTTCCATAAGAGCTATCTTGTGGAACCATAATAGAAAGATCGGGCCATAAGAACGGGCTTGCGGAACCATAATCAAAAGAGCGGGCCGCGAGAACGGGCTTGTGGAACCATAATCGAAAGGGCGTGCCGTAAGAAACGGCTTGTGGAATTATAATCGAAAGGGCGTGCCGTGAGAACAGGCTTGTGGAACTATAATCGAAAGATCGGGCCGCGAGAACGGGCTTGTGGAACCATAATCAAAAGATCGGGCCATAAGAACTATCTTGTGGAACGATAATCGAAAAGGCGTGCCGTAAGAAATGGCTTGCGGAACTATAATCGAAAGATCGGGCCGCGAGAACGGGTTTGCGGAACCATAATCGAAATGGCGTGCCATATGAGCTGGCTTGTGGAACCATAACAGAAAGATCGTTCCATAAGAACGGGCTTGCGGAACTATAATCGAAATGTTGTGCCACGAGAACGGGCTTGCGGAACTATAACAGAAAGATCGTTCCATAAGAACGGGCTTGCGGAACCATAATCAAAAGATCGTGTCGTGAGAACAAGCTATGCAACCACAAAATATATATTTTCTAGTTTGAATCCTATCACGACACGCCATTTGAAAGTATTTTTACAAATAGGCTATTTCAACAAATTATTCTGGTTATTTTAGATAAATAAGAAAGCCCCTGACTTCACAATGAAATCAGAGGCTTTTAGTAAGGTTGTCATGAATTATCTGTTTATTTTATTTATTGATAGCCGTTCGTAACTTTATTTGACAGCGATGTAGTGCATTTTGCACTTTTCTTAATGCGATGCCTAATTCTTCCGCGATCTCATTTCGAGTGTGTCCCTCGATAAAAAGGAAAAAAACCTCCTTTTCAAAAGGAGACAATTCAATTAAATAGTTACTGTAAGTTTCTCGTGCCATAGCTGCTTCTTCTGGATATGTAAAATTAGATGAAGTTCCTTGGATATGAGGGCCTGCTTCTTCCATTAGCTCGTCTAAAGAGGTCGTTTCCAGGTGTACTTTTCTTTTGTTTGCATGACTTTTCCTCAACAGTTGATTAAAACGATTCGTCAGGCACATATGGTAATATTGAAGGAAAGGCATCTCCTCATCAATATGATAAGCCTCTACGGAACGTAATAATACCCCTCTTGCTTCTTGTAAGAGATCTTCTGTTTCGTATTCTGGAAAAAAATACCGATTAATCACACTGTATGTAATCGGCTCACTTACTTTTACTAATCGCTCAAATGGATCTTCTTTTATGCTTTGTATGATCATGACTAGAAGTTCTGGTATATTTAAATGACCAACACCCCTCATTTAGATTATCCTCTCATTAACGTATAACCCATAACAAAAAATCCTTATACGTATATAATCGCACAAATTCGCCCCAAATGAAAGCGTTATTATAATTTTTTGTGTGAAAAATCACATTCCAAAACACGACAAAGCACCAGCAAAGTAAAAAACTAGCGCTTCCGTTAGAGAGTTTTAATGTGATAATGTGTTTTTAGTCACATGGTCTATAATTTCTTGAGCAGCAGTATTTATTTCGATATTTTCTACAATTAAATCCGTATAGACAGGAGGGACCAGTTCATTGGTTCGACGACTGAAATCAATTCGTTTTTCAATTTCAGCTTGCGTGTCCCCTCTTAGCTTCATTCGATGAATCATTTCTTCTTCGCTAATTTGAAGGAACACAACAAAAGCTTCTTTTGGAAATGCCTCTTTTATAGCTTTTGCGCCATTTTGATCTAAAGAAACATGTACATAGTCATACTTTTCTAGTTTGTTTTTGACTTCGGCTTTAGTCAGGCCATAGCGATTGTCATTATAAACTGTTTGTTCGATAAAATATTTGATTTTCATTTCATCAAAATCTCTGAAATAATAATCAACCCCCTCTGTTTCACCAGGTCGAGGTTTTCTAGTAGTGGTTGTTACTAAACGATGAATGCCATGTTTTGAAAGAACTTCTCCAATAGAAGTCTTACCGCTACCGCTTGGGCCTACCAATACAATAATTGTTTTTCCAGCCATCCAATACAGTCCACCTTTCTTAAAACGCCGTTTTTGTTTTTAGTCTGCTGTCTTGACCCTGCTCAATAAAATCATACCTATCTTTATCCGGGACCATTGATCCTCCGGTACCCCAAGCAATATGGGTGGCGTGAGGTAGTTTATCTTCTAGTTCATGTTTTTGTATATAAGCTTGACCAGCTTTTGTATTCAACAATTTAAATGGACCGGCTAAGCCAGCGACTGCTGCTGGTTCTAAGAAAATATTTTCTTGTTGGTATAAGTTTGTAAGAAGTGCTTTAAATGATTCATCTTTTAAGGTATAGCCTCCGCTGAAATCATGATTCATCAATTTAGCCACTAAAGCAGAGGTCCGTGGAACGGCTAAGCCATCCGCTATGGTAAGGTTGCCTAAGCCAAACTCTTCTGCGCTAACTTGATCAAATTGTTGTGTTTCTAATCCGATAAGCATGCTGGGCATTTTTGTAGGCTCTGCAAAGAAACAATGAACATGATCACCAAAAGCATGCTTCAAACCAAAGGTGATGCCACTTGGAGAACCACCAATTCCACAAGGAAGATACACAAATAAAGGATGATCTGCATCTACTTGGATGCCTTCTTGCGCAAGGAGTTCTTTCATGCGGTATCCCCCCACTGTATAACCTAAAAAAAGCTCTTCAGAATGTTCGTCGTCGATAAAGTAACTTTTAGGATCGGCTTTTGAAGCGGCTCTTCCTTCTTCTACTGCTTTAGAAAAGTTTGTTGTGTGTTCAATAACCTCTACTTCGCGTTCTCGAAGATAATTTTTCTTCCAAGCTTTTGCTTCTTCTGACATATGTACAGTTACTTGAAAGCCGAGTGCACGACCCATTGCTCCGACGCTGATCCCTAGATTCCCTGTGGTTCCTACCGTGAGATTATATTTTGAAAAGAAAAGATTAAATTTTTCGCTCGCAAAGACTTCATAATTTTCTTCTGTGCTTTTTAATAACCCTGATTCAAGGGCTAATGTTTCGGCATATTTTAATACTTCATAGATAGCTCCACGTGATTTAATGGTTCCTGATATGGGGAGTAAATCATCTCGTTTGATATAAAAGTCTCCAGGAAGATCTGTTTGATAGGTATCGGCCAACCATTTTTTCATGCTTGGAATAGCGGTGATTTCAGATTCCAAGAGGCCTTCTCGTTCTTTTGTTTCTGGAAAGGCGAGTTGAATAAAGGGAGCGAACCGTTGAAAACGATCTTCGGCTTCTTGGATATCCGTATATGTATAAGGTGCTTGGTTGAGGGTTTCTTCTGTTTTTTTAAAACGAGGATTGATCCAAAAAACTTCTTCTTCATTTTTTACTTGTTCTAAAATTTTCGAGGTGACTACACGTTTTTCCACAAATTTTTCTCCTTATAGCTTATTCTTAAAAAAGATATTTTAGTCATTGTACCATATAATTTATCGAGTGATAAATGAATTCTTGGACGTTTGTCGATTTTTATTTTTCTTAAAGAGTTCTTTGAAAAATGATGAAATTCAGGGTAATAATCGTTATACTATCTTCACAACTTATATTATATGGAGGGATTAAATGGAACTGTTAACATCAAAAGTACTCGATGTCTGTACAGGGATTGGACGATTAATGCTAGAAAATGGTGCAGAAACCTATCGTGTAGAGGATACGGTTTATCGTGTGGCCGTCAATTATGGGATGCTGGGTGTGAGTGTCTTTTCGGTTCCAACTGCCCTTATTATCACCGTTCAAGGTCCGACGGGGGAAGAACATACTCGCTTGCATCGTGTCACTGAACAGAAAAGTAATTTAGGGATTGTCGCTGAAGCGAATGACCTTTCCAGACGAATTGCACAAACTGAATTAACACCGAATGAAGCCTTGTTAGAAATTGACCGTTTGAATCGGATGGAATCTTCTTATAGCCCTTTTGAAGAATTTTTAGCGATTGCTTTTATTTGTGGTTTTTTTGCGATTCTTTTTCAAGGAGATTTACATGATTTTGTCGCGTCAGCGATTACAGGAAGTATTGGTTATATGGTATTTTTATATTCTAAAAAAATAACCAATATTCGCTTTTTTAGCGAATTGTTGGGAGCTCTTACGATTGGCTGGGTAGCTTTTATTTTGACGAATTTGTCAATCGGAAATGATATCAATATTATTATCGTTGCAAGTATCATGACTCTAGTTCCTGGTAAAGCTATTACAAACGGAATTCGTGATTTAATGGCGAGTCATTTTATTTCAGGGGTTAGTGTGCTCTCGGATGCTTTGTTGACCGCTTCTGCGATTGGAATTGGTATTTCAACCGTCTTATCTTTTATTTAGTTCAAGGAGGAAAATAAGTGTTTTTTGATTTTGTTATTCAATTTGGCTCAAGTTTTATTACCGCTTTGGGTTTTTCAATTTTATATAATATCCCGCGAAAAACAATTATCCCTTCTGGAATTACTGGAGCGATTGGTTGGACGGTCTATTTCTTTTTAACAGTTTATTTATCTACCGCGGAGTTTCTAGCAACGATTCTTGCTTCTTTCATTATCGCTTTTGTCAGTCAAATGTTCGCACGAAAATTTAAAACACCCGTTATTATTTTCACTTTACCCGGACTTATCCCACTCGTTCCTGGAGAAGCTGCTTATAATATGATGCGTGCCTTTGTTGAAGGAAATACCAATCTCGGTCTCCAATACGGAACGGAAACTTTTCTAACAGCCGGAGCCCTTGCCCTTGGTTTATCTATTAATGGTGCGGTTTTTCAATTGTTTTCTTCAAGGGATCTTTTCAAACGCGGAACAAAGTATGTACCGTAAACAAAATTTAAACTTAAAACTGGCTTGCCTTTCAATGTACGTATTAAATTGGAGGCAAGTTTTTTATTGCGTTATGGAGTGCTGGGAAAAGCCAGCGTGTTTTTAGAGAGCTTTGACCAAAAAATTTTATAAAATGACTAAAAAAACGAGTTTTTTTATTTAAACTATTTGCTATTTAATTTAAATGAGTGTATGATTAGAAACAATTATTTATAGCGATGAAGAGAAGAGTAGTTTTTGGCTTATAGTCAAAGAGACGTTACGGAGGGTGCGAGTAACGATAAGTAAAAACGAACCACATCTCGGAGCTAGGCATCGAAAGAAATACCTGTAGATGTTCTCGTGCGCGAGCGTTAATCGCATACGTTTCTAGTAACGTTATGAGGCAAAGCGCGTGAGCGTTTTGTAAATTTAAGGTGGAACCACGATCCATTTAATCGTCCTTTATCCAAAATGATTGGATAAAGGACTTTTTTATTTTTCACACTTAAAATTTCGATTTACCGAAAGGGTTGATGCATAATGAACGACCATCATCATAAGAAGATATTTTTACAATTAAATCCTATGAACTTAAAGACAAGAAAACGGCATTTAATTTAACTTTCAGAGACATCACGGTTGGTGCGAGTGATGATTAAAAAAATGCTCCACCTCTTGGAATGAAACATCGAACCTTTTAGTAGGTGTTTCCGTGAGCGAGCGTTAATCGTTTGGCGTCTTTGACGCTTTGAGGCAAATGGCGTGAGTCATTTGCGAAAAAAGGTGGAACCACGTTTCATGATCGTCCTTTTATTTCTATTCATTAGAAATAAAAGGATTTTTTTATTGGCAAACACTTAATGAGGAGGAATTAAAAATGAAAAAAAGAATGCAAACATTCATTTTTTTATGGATGGCTTTTGGAGTCATTTTATTAAAAACAGAAACAACACAGGCTGCAAATCGCGTAGACGATGAAGCCAATCCGGATGGAGCTGAAACTTTCGTGATTGGCTTAGACGACACTTTTGCGCCGATGGGTTTTCGAAATGAACAAGGAGAATTGGTCGGTTTTGATATTGATTTGTCCAAAGAAGTGGCTGAACGGCTGGATATGAATTTTATTTACCAGTCGATTGATTGGAGTGTCAAAGAGCAGGAATTGAATTCTGGAAATATTGATATGATTTGGAATGGTTATGGCATCACACCCGAGCGCGAGGAGCTGGTCCAAATGACCGATCCTTATATCGAAGATACCCAAATTATTGTAACACGTGCGGAGGATGCGCCCATTGAACGCTTAGAAGATTTAAAGGGCATGTCCGTCACCACCCAATCTTCGTCAACCGCTCTGCAGGTGATGGAAACCGAATGGCCAAAAGAGATTTTCGAAGGCTTAGCCGATCTTGTTTTGTATCCTGATTACAACAATTCTTTCCTCGATTTAGACGCTGGCCGAGTTGACGCTGTAGTCGTAGGTGGTGTCTATGGAAATTATATTGTCAACCTCCGTGGCGAAGAAAATTACAACGTTTATCTCGATTCAAGCGCTGTCGAACCGATGGCGGTAGGGCTTCGAAAATCCGACACAGAACTAGCGAAAGCAATCAATCAAGCATTCGAAGATATGCAAAAAGATGGAACCTATGAAGAAATTTATACCAAGTGGTTTGGAAACAGTGGGACTTCTAAAAATAATGAAAGTATTTTTCAAAATATGCTTCCGAGTTTAAATGAAGGATTAAAAGTAACATTGGGATTATTTTTAATTGTCTTAGTCGCAAGTATTCCTTTAGGCTTATTTGTCGCAATCCCCCGAGCTTTTGGGTCTTTTGGAATTAAGGGGATTATTGAAATCTATGTCTTCGTCATGCGCTCGACTCCATTACTTTTGCAACTCATGGTCGTGTTTTTCGGACTGCCTTATTTAGGAGTGAACTTCACCCGCTTCCCGGCTGCGATTTTTGCATTTATTCTTAATTATACAGCATATTTTGTAGAGATTTTTCGAGGAGGGTTTGCGGCGATTTCGCCCGGACAGTATGAATCGCTGAAAGTTTTAGGGATCGGGAAAGTACGCGGATTCTTCCGAATTATTGTGCCTCAAGTTTTAGCCCAGGTCTTGCCTGCTTTGGGAAATGAGGTAGTGGCTTTAGTGAAAGATACATCGCTTGTTTATGTGATTGGTTTGGGAGAGATTTTACGGGTAGCTTCAATTAGCGCAAACTCTTTTGCCTCACTTACCCCTTATCTTATTGTGGGGGTTTTGTACATGATTATTGTTGG
>DXAZ01000059.1 GCA_019116785.1 Candidatus Atopostipes pullistercoris | reverse complement strand
GAGCCGCGCTATTAGACACAAAACGCGAGTAGAGTCTAATAGGGGCCGCGCTATTAGACACAAAAGGCGAGTAGAGTCTAATAGGAGCCGCGCTATTAGACACAAACGGCGAGTAGTGTCTAATAGACCTCGCTTTTTTAAATCATCAAAATAAAAAATGGTGCAGATGAATCAAAGTTGATTCATTCGCACCAAACGATAAATTTTTATCTTCTATTCCTCAAAGAAATAACGATTAATCGCTTTAGCAACACCATTTTCTTCATTTGTAGTCGTCACAACATCTGCGACATCTTTCACTTCAGGAATCGCGTTCCCCATGGCGACACCTAAGCCAGCGTATTCTACCATATCAATGTCATTTCCTGAATCTCCAATTGCCATAACTCGCTCTTTAGGAATATTGAGTTGATGAGTTAATTCTTTTAACGATTGACCTTTACTGGCTTTCTTATTCAAAACTTCAATTGTGTTTGGTGTACTACGAACGACGGTATAATTCTGACGCATTTTCATTGAAATGTGGTCTTCTAAATTTTGGATCACTTCAAATTCATCCGTGATTAAAAATTTTGAATAGGCCATTTCCTGCTTCATTTCACTCATCGTACGAATACGAAGGGGAATATTGTTTACAAAAGGTTCGACTAAAGAAAATTGGTCTAGATTTTTTGAATGAGTATAAACACCATCATTACGTACAGCTTGAAAATTACTGTTTAAATCCGTAGCTAAAGTCTGCCATTGAAGCAAATCTTCTTGATTTAATTGGTAATGGATAATCTCTTCTAAAGTATCTGTACGCTGGACCAAAGCACCATGATAGGTGATCATAAAATCCCCCTCATTTATTAAGCCTAACTCTTCCATATAAGGCTTAGCTCCTGGAAAGGGACGCCCTGTACAAAGAACAATTTTCTTCCCTACTTTTACAACCCGCTGAACTGCTTCAAATACAGGATTAGCAATCTTAAGGCCTTGCGTTATCAACGTACCATCGATGTCTATTGCAATCAAATCATAATTCACTTTCCAATTCTCCTCTTCTTATCAAACAGCTCATTTAAATAATAAAGATCAATTAATTTTACCATTTTTAATATGTTTTTGGAATTCATAATAGACATCATCAAAAATGTCTAAATTTTGTTGGGCAGGCGGATGACTGCGCAATAATTCACGTGGCACATATAAACGATCATTTCCATGCAAATTGTCGCTAAGAATGCGAACAATCGGACTCACTTCACTTAAATCCACCATTTGCCCATTTTCATGCATTAAGGTAATGGGAGCTTTTTCCTTTAGAGAATAATCATAAGAAATATCAGAACTGTGGTTAGTCATCGTAAAATATTTGCGGTCATAAAATAATTGGTCCACTAAATCCCGTAAATATTCCACCGTTTCTGTGTCGCGTTTTCGATCAAACTCCACTGATTTCAAAGGTTGACGATTCAAAAACATTTTCGCCAACGTACTTAAGTAACGGTCCTGGCTGTTTACCCAAACAGAAATAGCATACATTAAAACATGATCATCTAAATGTAAATAATCTTCCACTGAATAATTTCCTTCAAAAAAAGGTTCTAAAAAAGGAGTCGCCGGTGATAATTGTCCCGCCTGATACAAATCCCTAGCTCGCGTTAACAATCGATCCAACGTCACTTCCATTCCTCGTGAAACCGGATGAAAATAAACTTGCATATACATTTGATAACGACGAACAATATAATCTTCAACCGCATGCATCCCCTGGAATTGAAAAGCAATCCCATTTTCATGCGGGCGAATCACGCGTAAAATACGAGATAGATCGAATTTCCCATAAGTTACCCCTGTATTGTATGCATCTCGCTGCAGATAATCCATCCGGTCAACATCAATTTGACTCGAAATCAATTGAACCACTTGCGGATTGGGGTATTCTTTGGTAATCACACTGGCTACTTCATTGGGGAAGTCAGGAGAAACCTTACGTAGAATCGCATTCACTTCAGTGTTTTCATCTAAAATAATTTCTGTTGTAATGTGTTCGTGGTCCGTTTCAAAAATTTGTTCAAATGTATGAGAGAAAGGCCCATGTCCAATGTCGTGTAACAAAGCGGCACATAAAATCACTAATCGCTCTGAATCATCCCACTCGTTTGGATAATATTGTACAAACCGATCACAAATTTTACGTGCTAATTCATAAACGCCTAAAGAATGTGAAAATCGAGAATGTTCAGCGTCATGAAAAGTATATTGAGACGTTCCTAGTTGTTTAATTCTACGCAAACGCTGGAATTCTTTCGAATCAATTAAATCCAATATCAACTGATGACGAACATGAATATAATCATGTACCGTATCTCTAAATACAATCTCCGAATCTAAACGATCCGCTTGTTCAAAATGTATAGGTTTCACTCAAGCTTCCTCCTCATATCCTAAAACAAAACAAAATCTTCGCCAAAAACCCGTTGATTCCTGCGCTTCATTTTTTCCAAAGCTTTCGAATAATAGCGATCCATTTCCTCATCATAGCTTCCTTCTTGCCAGTCAAAATGACGAAGCATATTGCTTTTAACCTCGGCTACAGAAAGATGGGTGTCATAGGCATCTTCTAGTGTTGTCATCACTTCTGGATGAATATCGGGATAGCGGCCTGAAGGTTCTGTCCCATCAAGACCTATGTGATAAAATTCTTTCAACATTTCTGCGCGCTTTTTTTGATCCCCATTTACACTAATGTAGAGCATAATGGCTACTCCATTTTTTATGCGACGTTGTGAAATCCCTGCGATTTTTCGTCCCTCAATACTTAAATCATAATCTCCAAAACAATAAGAATTCGTGATTTCGTAAGCTTTAATTTCATACGGATAAATTGGATAAAAAGTCTCACGTATAAAATCCAACATATATTCATAACCCGTATCAATCGTTAATCGTTCTTCTTTTGAAGGATAAATTAAGGAAACATTTAAAACCCCTGGGTCACTAACGACAGCCAGCCCGCCTGAATTTCGAACAATTACTCGATGGTGATATTTGTAAAAAACAGGTAAGGCTTGTTGGAAATGGCCTATTTTTGTATCCATCATTCCTAAAATAACGAGAGGGTCAGTCTGCCAAAAATGAATAAGAGGTCGTTCATGAGCACCCGCATAAGTAATCAAAGCATCGGTTAATGCAAAGTGGGCAAAATCTTGGTCTTTTTTATAAGGCATGGATTGAGCATCAAAAACACTAAATAAACCTTGATTAAAGGCTGTATATTTTTTATTTTTTTTCATCAAGTATACTCCATTCTTTCATGATTGATTGTAACAAACTTTTAAGAAGAATCCTATCGACGAATCATTTTACTCCTATAATTTAGGAGGATTTGTGCTAAAATAGAGTGGTAAGGAATGGAAGGGAGTCAAGCGAAGATGGAGAAGAATAATTTAACGCAGGGCTTACCTGCTCGTATCATTTTAGAAACGACCATCGTTCAAGAGGAAGAAGTTTTTAAAAATGCCTTTGATGAGTTGGGGCGAATCGTATTAATGAATGATAATTATTATTTGAGATTTGAAGAAACAGAAGGAGAAAACGCAGGAGTTGTTACCTTAATCAAAATTGATCCAGATGGGGTTGTGCATATCACTCGCCATACCGAACATAAAACACGATTAATTTTTAACCAAGAAGAGGATACCTATACGGATTATATAACGCCAACGGGTATTATGCAGATGAGGGTAGAAACCAAACGTGTAAGTTCGAGTTATCACGAAACACCTTTCGCAGGGGATATAGAGATTGATTATATAATGTATATGGAAGATATTCCTTTAGGGACCTATCAAATACGGTTGCGTTTTACGACTTAATACGATAAGATTAAGCACGCGAATTGAAGGGTTTTATCAAACTTTCAATTTATGATTAATCGGTATGAAAATTGACCGCTGTTTTTAAGTAATAAGTAGCACTAGAGAACGAACCAATAGAAACAAAATGACATTAGACACAAAAATAAATGATTGATAAAGAATCAAAGATGAAATAAAGGGTGAAAAAATTGGAATTAAAACAATTCAAAGGCGAACGTATTGACGAGTTGGCGATGATTGATGTCGCAAAAGCTGTACTTGAAGAAAAAGGCGAAGTTATGGACTTCAATGATATTTTACTAGAAGTCTCTAATTTTATTGAACTTAGCGAAGAAGAAATGAATAAAAGAATGCCTCAATTTTACACAGATATTAATGTAGATGGTGAATTTATCTCTCTAGGTGAAAATTCATGGGGCTTGCGTACTTGGTATCCGGTAGACTCTATTAATGAAGTGCTCACTCACGAAAATGATGAAGCAGATATCATTCCACAAATCAGCTCGGACGGCTTTGATGATTATGATGACTTAGCTTTAGAAGATGAATTTAAAGAAGAACTCGATGAAGATGATGAAGAAACAGATTCCCAAGAAGATGAAACGTATGTTGATATCGATGGGGATGGAACTGTTGAAAACTTGGACGATTACCAAGAAAATATGGATGAATTAGATACAGATGATACCAAGATAGATGATTTAGACATTGTTGACGATGAAGATTTGTTAGATGAAGAAATGGACGATGACGAATTTTAATTTAAAAAAATATGATTAAGTTCTTGACCATTTCCAAAAAAGTAGTTAACATATTACTTGGGCACTAGAAATTTGATCCATTATTTTTCTAGTCAGAAAATGAATGAAAGAGCTCTCTATTCTATTAAAATTTTATGGGATAGGGAGCTTCTTGTTTTTTGAAATAAAAATTGATGAATGTTAAAAATCATAACAATAGTGCACTCCATAATGATGTTCTAAACAAAAGAACGATGAAAATGTTCTGTTTAGCAATATGAATCAATCAATCTTACAGGGGGCTTTTTTAATGACAAAATATATCTTTTTTACAGGTGGCGTCGTTTCTTCAATCGGTAAAGGAATAGCTGCTGCATCACTTGGACGATTATTAAAAAATAGAGGATTAAATGTAACCATACAAAAATGTGACCCATATATTAACGTGGACCCAGGGACTATGAGTCCTTATCAACATGGGGAAGTTTATGTTACAGAAGACGGCTCAGAAGCAGACTTAGACTTGGGCCATTATGAACGCTTTATAGACATCGTTTTAAATAAATACTCTGATGTCACTACAGGGAAAGTTTATTCAGAAGTAATCAATAAAGAACGTCGTGGGGACTATTTAGGTGCAACGGTTCAAGTCATTCCCCATATTACAGATGCCATTAAAGATAAAATTATGCGTGCAGCGGAAACCACGCACTCAGACATCATCATTACAGAAATTGGTGGAACAGTTGGGGATATTGAATCGCTACCTTTCTTAGAAGCCATTCGTCAAATGAAACGCGAAGTTGGAGAAGAAAATGTTTTATATATTCATACTACCTTGGTTCCTTATTTAGCTGCCGCCGGAGAAATGAAAACCAAGCCCACTCAACATAGCGTAAAAGAACTTCGTGGATTAGGCATTCAGCCCAATATTTTAATCACACGTACAGAATTTCCTTTAGATGATGAAACACGAAATAAAATTGCTTCCTTCACAGATGTCAATCCAGATTCAGTGATCCAGTCTGTGGATGTAGATACCTTATACCAAATTCCATTAAATCTAAAAGCGCAACATTTAGATCAAATCGTAGTCGACCATTTCGGTTTAGATGTTCCAAAAGCAGATATGTCAGAATGGGAAGAAATGGTAGAGGGCGTTTTAAACTTAAAGAAATCCGTAAAAATTGCTTTAGTTGGTAAATATGTAGAACTACAAGACGCTTATCTCTCTGTCAATGAAGCCTTAAGACATGCTGGCTTTGCGGAAGATACAGAAGTTGATATCCAATGGGTAGATTCTGAATTATTAAACGTTGAGAATATAGCAGCTGAACTAGGCGATGTTTCAGGAATTATCGTACCCGGTGGTTTTGGATCACGTGGAATTCAAGGAAAAATTGAAGCAATTCGTTATGCCCGAGAAAATAAAATTCCATTCTTTGGTATTTCTTTAGGTATGCAACTTGCGGTAATTGAGTATGCTCGAAATGTTATCGGCTTGGAAAATGTAGGATCTACTGAACAATCTGAAGAACTAGAACATAAAATTGTAGATTTACACCCTGACCAAAAAGGAATCGAAAGCTTAGGAGGAACTTTACGTTTAGGTTCTTATCCAAGTCATTTAAAAGAGAATACAAAAGTGGCTGAGATTTATGGTGAAACAGAAATTGAAGAACGACACCGAAATCGATATGAAGTCAGTGATGAATATTTTGAACTGTTAGAAGAAAATGGTCTTGTCTTATCCGGCTTATCTCCAGATGGACGTTTAGTAGAATCGATTGAATTAACAGATCATCCATTCTTTGTTGGCGTTCAATATCATCCTGAATTTATTTCTCGACCAAATCGCGCACATCCATTATTTAGAGCCTTTATTGAATGTGCCAATCAGTTTGAATAAAATAAAACGTTATCATTTTGTAAAAAGCAAATAATTTTAAAATTATCGTGAAATGTTTCGCAATACCCCTCGTATTTTAAAAAATTTTTGATATAATGTACCAGTAATAGTTACAAAATAATGTAGAAAATATATAGGAGGCTTTTTATGAGTCGTTTAGTTAGTATGACAGATATGTTGAATAAAGCATTGGATGAAAAATATGCAGTGGGTCAATTTAATATCAACAACTTAGAATGGACACAAGCTATTTTGCAAGCAGCTCAAGAGGAACAATCACCAGCAATTTTAGGTGTTTCTGAAGGTGCAGCAAAATATATGGGTGGAAATCAAGTGGTTGTAGCCATGGTAAATGCTCTAATGGAAACAATGGATATTACTGTTCCTATTGCTTTACATTTAGACCACGGTTCATCTTATGAATCTGCTGTAGCAGCAATTGATGCAGGCTTTTCTTCAGTAATGATCGACAACTCTGCATTCCCAATAGATGAAAACATTGAAAATACTAAAAAAGTTGTAGACTACGCTCATGCGAAAGGTGTTTCAGTGGAAGCAGAAGTTGGAACAGTTGGTGGAGAAGAAGATGGAGTTATAGGTGGCGTTACCTATGCAGATGCACAAGAATGTAAACGTATGGTAGATGAAGCAGGCATTGATGCTTTAGCTGCTGCTTTAGGTTCAGTACACGGAACATATGATGGTGAACCAAAATTAGGTTTTGATGAAATGAAAGAAATTTCAGAACTTACAGGTGCTCCATTAGTATTACATGGGGGATCAGGTATTCCTACTCACCAAATTGAAAAGGCTATTGAATATGGTCATTCAAAAATTAACGTAAATACTGAATTACAACAAGTATGGACTGCACGTACGCGTGAAGTTATCGCAAACGATGAAAAAGTTTACGACCCACGTAAAATTATCGGCCCTGGTAAAGAAAATATTATCGAAACAACCAAAGCTAAAATGCGTGAATTT
>DXAZ01000058.1 GCA_019116785.1 Candidatus Atopostipes pullistercoris | reverse complement strand
GCTTGTTTTAAAAGAAGCAAAGAAAAGTATAAATACCAAACTTCTTTTAGATCTTTTAGAAGGTCTAGAAAATCTCCGATTTTCTATTCATCTTTAATTTTTTATAGAGAACAGCAGTTGGAGAAAAAATGCTTTTTCATCTTGTTTTAAAAGAAGCAAAGAAAAGTACAAATATTAAACATCTTTAAGATCTTTTAGAAGGTCTAGAAAATCTCCGATTTTCTATTCATTTTTATTCTTTTATAGAGAAAAGCAATTGGAGAAAAACAGCTTTTTCAGCTTGTTTTAAAAGAAGCAAAGAAAAGTATAAATACCAAACTTCTTTTAGATCTTTTAGAAGGTCTAGAAAATCTCTGATTTTCTAAACCTCTTATTTCTTTATGATGAAGGGTGGAATGATCTATCGCCCAAGAATAATGGATTTTCATGCGCTGGGCTAGTCCAGTCCCCAGAAATTGCAGAATCTCACGAGCAGGAGAGGTCCACCGCTCAGAAATTGCAGAATTCTACGCGCAGGAGAGGTCCACCGCTCAAGAATCGCAGAATCCTACGCACGGGAAGTGTCCACCGCTCGGAAAATGCAGAATCTCACGCGCGGTGACCATCCACCGCCCAAAAATCGCACTTTCCCACGCGCGGGGAAGGTTTATCATCTTCAGAATATCTTTTTCTAACATTTTCGAAAAAAAATAAAATAAATAAAAGAAAATCGAGTTTTTATGCAAATTATATATATAGGGAGAAAATATATGAGATTAGAAAGGGATAGTCATGAAAGAATTATTATATGGAAGAGAGCTGCTTTTTAGTGAATTGCCCAAAAATCTTCAAGAAGCAATTAAAGAGGATCAGTTTAAGGTCGAAATGACGAATAGCTTTACAAAACAAGCGGGGAAATATTATTGTAAAAGATGCCACACTGTTTTTACGCCAGTAAGTGAAGAACACTGTATTTGTGGTAAAAAATGTGGCTATTGTAGAAATTGTTTAAAGCTAGGAAAAGTTCGTATTTGTAGTCATTTATATCATCTAAAAGAACCGAATGCTTTTCCGATCCCCAAAAAAGAAATTCTTCATTGGCAAGGGACTTTATCTAAACAACAACAAGAAGCTTCAAACGATATTGTACAAACGATAAAGAAAGATCAAACACGTTTACTTTGGGCGGTTACGGGTGCTGGGAAAACAGAGATGTTATATGAAGGGATTGCTTATGGTTTGAAAAATAAAAAACGAATAGGAATTGCTTCACCAAGGATTGATGTTTGTTTAGAGTTAGCCCCAAGAATAAAAAAGGCTTTTCCTTATACAAATGTGGCCGTATTATACGGTGGAATGGAAGAAGAATATCATTATACACAATTAGTCATTGCAACGACCCACCAATTGTATCGTTTTAAAGAAGCGTTTGATGTTTTGATTATTGATGAAGTAGACGCTTTTCCATTTCATTCTGACGAGTCTTTATTTTTCGCCGCCCATAAAGCAAAGAAAAAAAGAGCAAGTCTGATTTATTTATCGGCTACACCGACTCCTTCTATGCAAAAACAAGTAAAAAATAAAAAGTTATTATCTACTATTTTGCCTGCACGTTATCATGGCTATCCTTTACCCGTTCCGAAATTAAAAGCATGTTGGAATTGGCAAGAAAAGCTATTAAAAGCCCCATTAAAAACTTCTTGTGGAAAGAAATTGCAGCAATTGATAAGAGAAGAGAGGAGGTTTTTAATCTTTATTCCAAATATTGAATGGATGCTTAAATTTGAGAAAACATTACGGCAGTATTTTCCTGAATGCTCCTTTACCTCAGTTTCTGCAGAAGACCCGGATAGAAAAGCAAAGGTTCGTGCGATGCGCAATAAAGAATTTCAATTCTTACTGAGCAGTACAATTCTTGAACGTGGGATAACTTTTGCTGATATTGATGTATTTGTGATTGGAGCAGAGGATGGAATTTTTACAGAATCGGCATTGGTCCAAATTGCTGGACGTTGTGGACGAGCGGCTGATTATCCCACGGGAGAAGTCATTTTTTATCATAATGGGAAAAGCATTGTGATGAAGCGAGCGGTTAAACAAATTAAACAGATGAACAAACGGGCAAAAAAGAGAGGACTGCTTCAATGAACACTTGTGTCTTATGTAATCAACCTCTCAAAAATCATTTGAATTTATCTTTTTTATTTTCAAGGCAAAAATTACAAGAAAAGTTTCTCTGTGAATCATGTAAAAATAAATTTGAAAAAATTAATCCTACCAATGTATGTCCTGGATGTTTTCGACCACAAAATTCTAAAAATTATTGTGAGGATTGTAAAAAATGGCAAAAACAGTATCCACAAATGGAGTTAAATCACGAAGCTTTATATACATACAATAAAATAGCGAGAGACTATATGGATCAATATAAGTTTCAAGGCGATTTACTTTTAGCGAATGTTTTCACAAATGACCTTCATACTTACTTAAATAAATATCAAAAAGATTATTGGATTACTCCAATCCCACTAAATTATTTCAGTAAACAAAACAGAGGATTTAATCAAGTCGAGGTACTACTCAAACAAGCAGAGATTGCTTATGTACCTTTTTTAGAAAATATTCGACAAGAAGATTCTCAATCCAGCAAGAATCGATTCGAACGATTAAAGACACCTCAACCTTTTCAATTAATTAACATGGATACTTTTCAAAAAAGCACAAAAAATAAAATATTAATTGTAGATGATGTATATACGACGGGACGGACGATTTTGCATGCACGTTTGTTATTTGAAAAAAGTCTGCCTAGTCATTATGAAATGAAGACGTTCTCTTTGTTTCGTTAAAGAATAAAAGAAGAAAATTTCAAAAATAAAAGAAGATTCATTGAATTTAGATAGCGTTCTCTTGTTTATAAAAACACACTCCTGTATACTTAATATAAGATAAAATAAATATAACGAAGTTATTATATTTATTTTATTTCGTAACAAATAAAGCTAAACAGGACGGAAGGGTGAAGTAGTATGTTAAATTATAATGTACGAGGAGAAAATATTGAGGTTACGCCAGCTATTAGAGATTATGTTGAATCAAAAGTGGGAAAAGTAGAAAAATATTTTGATGAAGTGCCAGAAGCACATGCACACGTCAATTTAAAAGTCTACTCTGACCGCACAGGAAAAGCTGAAGTAACGATTCCGCTACCAAATATTGTTTTAAGAGCGGAAGAAACTTCTCCAGACCTTTATGGAAGTATTGATTTAGTTTCAGATAAGTTAGAACGACAAATGAGAAAATATAAAACAAAAATAAATCGTAAATTCCGCCGCCAGCAAGCAGAACTTCCTGATGCAATTTCTCCAGATTTATTAGAGGAGACAAAAGAGTTAGATGATGAAATTAATGAAGAAGTAAACGGTGGAGTAGATGAATCAGAAGATATCCGAATTGTTCGTACGAAAAGATTTGACTTAAAACCAATGAATGCCGAAGAAGCCGTCTTACAAATGGAAATGTTAGGACATAATTTCTTCGTATTCTTAGACGCGGATACAGATAGTACGAATATCGTTTATAGACGTGACGATGGGGATTATGGCCTTATTGAAACGGATGAAATAGAATAATAAAATACTTATTTTAGCTTTCATAACAATCAGAGGAGCAGCGTAGGATGCTGTTCCTCTTTTTTGCGGATAAATGTTAGATTTCCAATTGTATTTTAATAATATTATTGCTAAGATATCTAGTAGTCTAACATTCATGAAGATACGCTTGCTCAATATTTTGAAGTTGAGCTTTTTTAATTACTAAACAAAAATTGAAACAATCAAATAAGAACAGAACGGTTATTGAAGGAGACTAGAGAAATGGTCCAATTTTTAAAAGAATTATTTGATACCGATCGCCAATCATTAAAGCGATATGGTAAGATAGCTGATCGTATTGAAGCATTAGAAAATGATTATGCGGCACTATCTGATGAAGAATTACAAGCTAAAACACCTGAATTTAAAAGCCGCCTAGAAGCAGGAGAATCTTTAGATGATATTTTACCAGAAGCTTTTGCAACGGTACGTGAAGCATCAAAACGTATTTTAGGTTTATTCCCATTTCGTGTTCAGTTAATGGGAGGAATGGCTTTACACGAAGGAAATATTGCTGAGATGAAAACGGGTGAAGGGAAAACCTTAACCGCTACTATGCCTGTTTATTTAAATGCCCTTTCAGGTAAGGGCGTACATGTCGTTACAGTTAACGAATATTTGGCTACACGTGATGCAGAGGAAATGGGAGAGTTGTATGAATGGTTAGGCCTTTCAGTTGGTTTAAACTTAAACTCAAAATCTTCAGCTGAAAAACGCGAAGCTTATGCCGCCGATATTACCTATACAACGAACAATGAACTTGGCTTTGACTATTTGCGCGACAATATGGTTGTCTATAAAGAAGATATGGTTCTACGCCCATTATCTTTTGCAATACTAGATGAGGTTGACTCAATTTTAATTGATGAGGCAAGAACGCCTTTAATTATTTCAGGGCAAGCCAATATTTCTTCTTCTTTCTATACACGTTGTGATTTTTTTGTTAAGGGATTGAAAGAAGACGAAGACTATACCATTGATGTTCAAACGAAAACGATTAGTTTCACAGAACAAGGAATTGACAAAGCAGAGCATGCTTTCCGTACAACAAATTTATATGATGTAAACAATCAAGAACTTGTGCATCATTTAGACCAATCGCTTCGTGCCAATTATATTATGTTACGTGATATTGATTATGTGGTAAATGATGATGAAGTGAAGATTGTAGATCAATTTACGGGACGAATCATGGAAGGACGCCGTTACTCAGATGGTTTGCATCAAGCCATTGAAGCCAAAGAAAATGTTGAAATTCAAAAAGAAACAAAAACAATGGCGACGATTACCTTTCAAAACTTCTTCCGTATGTATGAAAAACTAGCTGGAATGACAGGAACAGCTAAAACAGAAGAAGAAGAATTTACAGAAATTTATAATATGAATGTTATTGCTATTCCAACAAACCGTCCAATGATTCGGGATGATCGCGATGATATTATCTATCCAACATTAGATAGTAAATTTAGAGCAGTTGTCCGAGATATTAAAGAACGTCATGAAACTGGACAACCAATCTTAGTGGGTACGGTGGCTGTTGAAACTTCTGAATTGTTAAGCCAATATTTACAAAAAGAAGGCATCCCTCACGAAATCTTAAATGCAAAGAATCACTTCCGCGAAGCTGAAATTATTGTTAATGCCGGTCAACCAGGTTCAGTGACCATCGCAACAAACATGGCAGGACGCGGAACGGATATTAAGCTAGGTCCTGGTGTAAAAGAACTCGGAGGTTTAGCTGTTATCGGTACAGAACGCCATGAATCTCGTCGTATCGATAACCAGTTAAGAGGACGTTCAGGTCGTCAAGGAGACCCAGGTGTCTCTCAATTTTATCTTTCTTTAGAAGATGATTTAATGCGACGTGCCGGATCAGATGCTATCCAACAATTACTAGAACGTCTAAAAATCGAAGGGGATGATGCCGTCATTCAAAGTCGCATGATTACCCGTCAGATTGAATCTGCCCAAGAACGAATTGAAGGTAACAACTATGACACACGTCGAAGTGTATTAAGATACGACGATGTTATGCGTGAACAACGTGAAGTGATTTATTCTCAGCGTGAAGAAATCATTTTACAAGATGAATCACTAAATTACGTAACCATTCCAATGATTCAGCGTACAATTGATCGCTATGTAGATCTATACACACAAGAAGAAAATCCAAAAGATTGGAACTTAAGCTATCTTGTAGAATTTGCTCATACAGTTCTTTTAAGAGAAGAAAGCTTAGAAGAAAAAGACTTAGAAGGCAAAACCGCTCGTGAAATACGAGATTATTTGCATAAAATAGCTAGAGAAAACTACACCAATCAAAAAGAAGAACTTGAAAATGAAGAAATGTTTTTAGAGTTTGAAAAAGTTGTCGTCTTACGTGTTGTAGATCAACAATGGACCGATCATATTGATGAAATGGATCAATTAAGACAAGGAATCGGCTTACGTTCATACGGACAAACCGATCCATTAATTGAATACCAGCAAGAAGGGTATCGCCTATTTGAAGAAATGATCGCAGACATTGAATATGAAGTAACACGCTTGTTATTGAAATCAAGAATTCGACAAAACTTAGAACGTGAACAAGCTCAACCAACCACGCAACCCAAAAAAGTCAAAAGAAGAAAAACCAAATAACTAAAAAAATCATTTTGAACCCCTGCTTTTTACCAGAGGGGTTCTTTAACCTTTGGGAGGAAATAGAATGGAAATTAGTGAAATACGTAAAGAATTAGATCACCTCAATAAAAAAATAGAAGCCTTTAGGGGGTCTCTTTGACCTAGAAAAAATGAGTGTGGATATTCAAGAATACTCAGAAAGAATGGCCGAACCCGGTTTTTGGGATGATCCACAAAAAGCACAACAAGTGATTGATGAATCAAATGATATAAAAAATAAATATGACTCATTTATGAAATTAAGCGACGAGGTTGAAGAATATCAGTTGATGTTAGAGATGGTCGAAGAAACAGGCGATGAGGACCTCAAAGAAGAATTGAACGAAGGAATCCAACAACTTCACAAAGAGACGGAAGATTTTGAATTAATTATTTTGTTAAGTGAGCCTTATGACCGAAACAATGCAATTTTGGAGTTGCATCCTGGGGCAGGCGGTACGGAGTCTCAAGATTTCGGTGAAATGCTTTTACGAATGTATACCCGCTGGATTGAACACAAAGGGTTTAGTTATGAGATCATTGATTATCAAGATGGTGAAGAGGCGGGCATTAAAAGTGTAACGTTATTGGTTAAAGGCGAATATGCTTATGGTTTATTAAAAGCTGAAAAAGGGGTTCATCGTTTAGTTCGAATTTCTCCTTTTGATTCAAGTGGTCGTCGTCATACTTCCTTTGTTTCTTGTGAGGTCACTCCGGAAGTTACAGACGATATCGAAATTGACGTACAACCTGATGATATTCGAGTTGATGTGTATCGAGCCAGTGGAGCAGGGGGCCAGCACGTAAATAAAACAGAATCTGCCGTACGAATTACTCACCTAAAAACAGGAATCGTTGCAACCAGTCAAGCAGGCCGGTCTCAACTAGCTAACCGCCAAACCGCCATGCAACTGTTGAAATCCAAATTATTCCAAAAAGAACTCGAAGAAAAAGAAGCTAAATTAGCAAAAATGCGGGGCGAACAAAAAGAGATTGGTTGGGGTTCACAAATTCGTTCCTATGTTTTCCACCCCTATTCGATGGTAAAAGATCACCGTACCAATGAAGAAACAGGAAATGCGTCCGGTGTATTGGATGGAGATTTAGATCCATTTATCGAGTCTTATCTAAGATCAACCATTAATGATCATCAAGAAATATAAGGTAAAATACGAAAAAAATCCAATCATTAAAACAGAGGCTGAGCCTCTGTTTTTTCTTTTCTATAGCAATAGAGGAGAATTTACATAAACAATAAACTATCTCATAAAAGAGTCCCTCTTGTCATTTAAAACGCTTAATAAATTAGAAAGCAATTTCCTTGACATTTAAAAAGAAATACAGTAACTAATTTTACTATGAAAAATATTTGAAACATTAAGATTCGATACCTATAGGGTTTACAGAAAAAAGTTACTTGTATGCACAATATATGAAATATTATGTTAGATTTGAAATATTAATGTAATGTAATTCACACATATTGGTTAGTAAGGGGTGTTATACTACCTTCGGATGGCGGTAGATACGGCCATTTTTACTTTAATAAATCTATAAATAAGGTGTTTACAAACTATGATAGAAATGAAAAACGTATCGAAAGTATACGATAATGGCATAACAGCTATTCACGATTTGTCTGTTCAAATTGAACAAGGCGAATTTGTTTATGTAGTAGGCCCTAGTGGAGCAGGTAAGTCAACCTTTATGCGTTTGATGTATCGAGAGGTTTTACCTACAGAAGGTACTGTTTCAGTGGGAGACTTTGATATAAAAGAAATGAAAGAAAAAAATGTTCCATTTTTAAGAAGACAAGTAGGTGTTGTTTTCCAAGACTTTAAATTATTACCTACACTTACAGTATTTGAAAATGTTGCTTATGCGATGGAAGTTTTAGAAAAAAGCACTCGACAAATTGAAGCCCGAGTAGCAGAAGTTCTAAAATTAGTAAAGTTAGAACATAAAACAAACATGTATCCCAATGAATTATCAGGTGGGGAACAACAACGTGTAGCCATCGCCCGTGCAATAGCTAATATGCCTCGTGTTTTAGTCGCTGATGAACCAACAGGAAACTTAGATCCTGATACATCCGCTGGAATTATGAGCATATTAGAAACCATTAATGATCAAGGGACGACCATTATTATGGCTACCCATAATAGTGAGATTGTTAATAAATATAAACATCGAGTGATTGTAATCGATGATGGACGTATTACCCGAGATGATGAAGAAGGGGGTTATACGTATGAAAATTAGAACCGTTGGTCGTCATATAAAAGAAGGTTTTAAAAGTATAAGACGTAATGGTTGGATGAGTTTTGCGGCAATTAGTGCAGTGGCCATCACCTTATTGTTAGTCGGTGGCTTAATTGCTACAGTAATGAATATTAATGAACTAGCTGCAGATATTGAAAATGATGTGAGTGTTCGAGTCTATGTAGATCTTGCTGCAGAAGAAGAAGAGCAAGATCAGTTGCAAAAAGATTTAGAAAATTTAGATAATGTTGAAAATGTTACGTTTTCAAGCCGTGAAGAAGAATTAGAAAATGTTGTTGGAAGTTACGGGGATACTTTTGAATTATTCCAAGGGGATCAAAACCCGTTATATAATGTGTTTATAGTCGATACAACTTCTCCAGAAGAAACAGCTAAAGTAGCAGAAGAAATTGAACCAATGGATTTTGTTTCAGAGGTAAACTATGGTGGCGCAGAAGCGGATCGATTATTCAAAATGACAGCAACCATTCGTAATATTGGTGGAATTATTATCATCGCCTTGATATTCACCGCAATATTCTTAATTTCAAACACCATTCGCATTACTATCTTCTCAAGAAGTACAGAAATAGAAATCATGAAATTGGTTGGAGCAACAAACTGGTTTATCCGTTGGCCATTCTTAATTGAAGGAGCTCTCATCGGATTTATCGGTGCATTCATTCCATCCGCTGCTTTATGGTTTATCTATGACTCAGTATATAATGCCGTTTCTGGATTTTTCCAAGGAACTTACTTCTCATTATTAGCACCGTCACCTTTTATGTATCAATTAATTCTGTTATTAACAGGTATTGGTATTGTGATTGGGGCAATAGGATCCGCACTATCCATTAGAAGATTCTTAAAAGTGTAATAAAAAATAAAATAAAAAAACGAATATAAATATTTGGAGGAAACAAACGAAATGATTAAGAAAAAATTATTGTCTTTAGCAATGGCAGGTACAATTGGCTTAACCACTCTGGCTTCACCGACTTTATTAGCGAAAGCTGCTCCCTCAACTGTTTCAGAATTTGATTCTTTAATTTCTGATCTTACTTCAGAACAAAATGAAGCATCAAATAAATTAGCCAAACTTCAAAAAGAAATCAAAGAAAATGAAGCGGAAGCTGAAAAATTAATTGCTGAAATGGAAGAAACAAAAGAGTTACTTCAAAATTTACAAAATGAAATTGAAGATTTGAACTTAGTCATTGAACTTCGAGAAGAGCACTTAGAAGAGCAAGCACGCGCACTACAAATCATGGGTGAATCAGGAAATATCGTTAATTTTGTCGTAAATGCTGACTCATTAAATGATGTTGTAGGCCGAATTGATGTAGTTTCTACTTTGCTTTCTTCAAATAAACAAACGCTAGCTCAACAAGAAGAAGATAAAGCGCAAGTTGAAGAAAAAAAGAATGAAACGATTAAGAAACAAGAAGAACAGAATAAAATTGCTGGAAAACTAGAAGCCAATAAAAATGCTTTAGCAGAACGTCAAGCGGAACAAGAAAGCTTGTTAGCAAGTATTGCATCCGAAAAAGCAGAAGCTAAAGAAGAGCGTAACACACTTGTAGCTCAAGCAGAAGCTGCCGAACAAAGACGTCAAGAATTAGAATCAGCAAGAACAGTGGCTGCTTCTTCAAGTTCTGATGAAGTAACAACGTCAAGCTCTTCAGCAAGTTCAACAGCTAGTGCTGATTCTTCAAGTTCAAAAGCTAAAGCTGAAACTTCAGCAGAGCCAAAAGCACCAGCCGCTAATAGTGGTTCAGTAGTAAGTATTGCCCATAGCTTAACAGGTACACCATATAGCTATTCAGGAACAACGCCTGCTGCATTTGATTGTTCAGGATTTACATCTTATGTATTTAAACAAGCAGGACGTTCATTACCTCGTACAGCAGCTGGACAATATAGTGCAACCACTCGAATTTCTCAAAGCCAAGCAAAACCTGGTGATTTAATTTTCTTCAGTCAAGGCGGAGGAATTGATCATGTAGGAATTTACTTAGGTGGTGGAAGCTTTATTGGTTCACAAACTTCAACAGGAGTTGCCGTATCAACTATAAACTCAGGATACTGGTCAAACTATGTTGCTGGATTTGGACGTTAATTTGATTTTTTGTTAAATAAAATTTAAGTGATCACCCCAAAATTATATTCGTAAAAGGTCTCAAGGTAACCGCAAGTTACTTGAGACCTTTTTTTACTATAAGGTTGAAATATTTTAAAAAACGTGCATGATCCGCATATACGTGAAAAGAAGCACCCGCACGCATACGCCATAAGTAGAGAGTCTTAAAATTAAGAGCCATCCAATCTTTGGATTAGCGATCAGAATTAATACAGAATGCTTTTTATTTTATTGAAAAGAAATCATAGAGATTGTAGAATGAATTTAAGTTTTAAAATGACTGATTGGAAAGAAGTGAAGAATGATGAAGATAAATTTATTATGGGCAATTTTACTCTATTTTTTACAACCTGTTTTTATTATCGGATTAATCTATGTATACTATAATCACAACAAAAGGGTAAAATATTCGAGAAAGGAATTTCGTGTTAATTTTAATCGTACAAATTTTGAATTAAAAGATTATTTTTTAAAAGGATTATTGCCAGGACTCCTCATCTCGGTGGTCTCCATTCTTGTAGGAATTCCTTTAACTCTTGAGTGGTACTTGGTCTATCAAACAATAACGATTCTTTTATTATTGATAGGCGGTTCTCGACTCATTCATCCGCTATTTACATTTTCTATGTCTTCTATTTTATTTTATCTTTTAAATCGCTATGAAGTAGGATTTAAACTGAGTAAATTCCAACCTCTTTTAAATGAAAAATTATTTGATCTTGATTTTGAGCTAGAAACCATTTCTCTATTAATGAATAATATTTTATGGTTTATGCTGCTTATTTTGTTAGTGACAATATTTAAGATGAAAAAGCATGAAGAAAATAAAATTTTTCCGACGTTAACTCCCAGTAAAAGAGGAAAAAGCGTTGCAAAATATCCTTACAACACTTTATGGATTCTTCCTATGGCTGTAATCGTACCTGGGAATATCATTGAACCCTTTACTGAATGGTGGCCATTATTTAATATTGGAAGTGAACGTTATGCTTTAGTGTTTCTCCCAGTATTAGTGGGTCTACATTTCACTGTATCTTCTCAATTGCTTCACATGGCTACAGAAAAAATACGAAAAGATTTTATGAGATTATTTCTGTTAGGCGTGGTGGGGGTTATTTTTTCTAATTATTATCCATCAATCAGCATTTGGATAACAGGACTTTTACTTATTTTAGGAATATTTATTTTGTACAGACATCGTAGACGAGAAAAAATAGGAAATATTCAATATGGACCGGCAGACACAGGGCTTAGAGTCATTGCTGTGCGTCCAGATTCTCCGGCAGAGCGCTTGGATTTATCAGTTGGGGATCTTATTTTAACAATTAATGATGCAGAGATGAATCATCGCGTAGAATTTGATGAAGTTCTTGCTTATAATCGTTCTTATATAAAATTACGTATTCAAAGAAAAGATGGAGAAATAGTCATTGCAGAAACACCACTATATGATGACGATTATAATAATTTAGGTTTGTTGATTTTAGATGAATAAGACGAAAAATAAACAATGAAGCTGATTACCTAAAGAAAGAGATGATGATATGAAAAGAGTACTCATTATTGAAGATGAACTCTCTATTTTAAAATTATTAACTTATAATTTAGAACAGGAAGGCTATGAGATCGACTCTTCAATGGATGGTCAAGAGGGTTTAGATATGGCTTTAGAGAATTCATACGATATGATTTTATTGGATTTGATGCTACCGAATCGTGATGGTATGGATATTTGTCGAGCGATTCGACAGGAAAAAATGGATGTTCCAATTATTATGTTGACCGCGAAAGATTCAGAAATTGATAAAATCCTTGGTTTGGAAATTGGAGCAGATGACTATATCACAAAACCTTTCAGTCCACGAGAAGTTGCAGCGCGAATCAAAGCGATTTTACGAAGGATTCATGAACCAAAGTCAAAAAGTTCTTCCTCTTCGGATGAAGAAGTGATTATGGTGGGGGAGATTACAATTTATCCAGAAAAATATGAAGTGTTTGTTCGGGATCAATTAATTGATTTAACTCCGAAAGAGTTTGAATTGTTATTGTATTTATCTCGCCGAATTGGTCGTATTTTAAGTCGTGAACAATTATTGCATGCAATTTGGAATTATGATTTTTCAGGAGAAACACGAATTGTGGATGTTCATATCAGTCATTTAAGAGAAAAAATAGAAAAAGATTCAAAAAAACCCGAATACATCATCACCGCTCGGGGGTTTGGTTATAAATTAGAGGCACCCAAATGAATGATATTAAAAAGAAGCTTTATATCTTATATTTTATTACTGTAGCTACCTTTATGCTGACTTTTTATTTTGTTTTGTCCAATATTGTAGAAAGTCGAATTGAAGAACAAGAAACAAAAAGACTTGACCATGATATGATTTCTTTAACAACGTATATGAATGATCAGATTCAAAACAATGGGATTGACAAGTCAGATACCGAAGAAGCCATACGAATACTTGAAGCGATTGTTCCGATTGTAAATGAGCGAGTAACTTTTTTAGACTCTACGGGAAAAGTATTATACGACTCAAGCCAAGACCCTGAAAAAGTTGGAGAGTTATTTAATATTTTTGAACTTCAAAAACTATTAGATGGAGAAATGTTGCAGATTACTGACTATAAAACGCAAAGCTCCAAGCAACCTTTATATTTTGTTGCCCAGGCGGTTTATAATGAAGCCAATCAGCCCCTTGGAATTTTAAGAATCTCTAGTGAAATTCCAGATTTAGCAGATATTATTCGTTTAGTGTTTGTTGTGTGGTTCATAGGAATGGTATTTTTAGCAACCGTTTTGTTTTTACTTTTAAGGAAATGGACCACTCAAATTTCAACACCTGTCAATGAAATGCAAGAAGTACTCAGCAGATTATCGGCGACTGATTATGAGGTGCGCTATGCTGGGCAATCTTATAAAGAGATTAATGATTTAGGAAAGTCAATCAATGAACTCGCAGAAAATTTAGAACAACAAGAATTAGAACTAAAAACTAGTGAAAAACGCATGGAACGATTGATTAACCACTTAATTGTTGGGGTGATGCTCCTAGATGAAAATCGAATCGTTCGAATTGTAAATCCAGTCATGAATGAATTATTAAATGTCAATCTATACGGAGAAAAAACGCTATTATATACAGATTATATAAAGAGTGCTGAATTAATTGATTTGATTGAAAATTCGTATGCGACAAAAAAGACATTAAATGCAGAAATAACCATCTATTTTCCGGATGAGAAAATATTGGATGCGAATGTTGTTCCGATTCCCGGAAAAGAAGAAGGAGAAAAAAACTACATCGTTTTACTGTATGATATTACAGAAATTCGTCGTTTAGAAAATATTCGAACCGATTTTACAGCAAACGTTTCGCATGAATTAAGAACACCAATTACCGCATTAAAAGGCTTTAGTGAAACTTTGCTGGATGGAGCAATGTATGATGAAGAAGTTTTAGTCGAATTTTTAGAAATTATGTCAAAAGAAGCCACACGTTTAGACTCTATGGTGCAAGATATTTTACAATTATCCAAATTAGAACAAAGAAAACTGTCAATTTCTACAGAACAGGTAAATCTACGAGAAGTAGCTGAAGAAGTGTTGAGTGTTTTACAACAAAGAATCGACCAGAAAAAGATGACTTGCAGGATTGAAGAAGACTCACCTGTAACGGTTACGGCTAATCGTGATCAATTGAAACAGATTTTAATGAATCTAGTCGCGAATGCGATTATTTATACGCCGGCAGAAGGAATGGTTATCATTCACTTAAGTCAATCAGATAATGAAGCTCGCATTCAAGTGATTGATAACGGGATTGGTATCTCAGAAAAAGATCAAGCACGAATTTTTGAACGATTTTATCGCGTAGATAAAGCAAGAAGTCGAAATTCTGGAGGAACGGGCTTAGGTTTATCGATTGTAAAATGGTTAGTTGATAATATGAATGGACGTTTGGAATTATTCAGTGAGGAGAATTTAGGGACAACTTTTGAAGTGTATCTCCCGCTTGAAACAATGACAGATGATAAAAAAAATTAACCTTTACACAATATTTACATAAAATAGACCTTATATAAATAACCGAAATGTATGATAAAGCTAGAAGACAAAGAAATGTCCTTCAACTTTATAAACAGAGGAGATTTATATATGACTTTCAAAAGCTCAGTAAAATGGTTGTCGTTATTTAGTGGATCTTTATTATTAGCAGCATGTGGGAATGAGGGAGAAGAATCTACCGCTTCTGCTTTTGAGGATACTTCAGATATTCATGTGATTACACGTGAAGATGGTTCTGGAACTCGAGGCGCTTTTGTTGAAATTGCTGGAGTCGTTGATGAAAATGAAGATGACAACACAACCGCAACGGCGACCGTTCAAAATAGTACAAGTGGTGTGATGCAAGCTATCGCTGGTGATGTTCATTCTTTAGGATATATTTCATTAGGGTCCCTAGATGAATCGGTAAAAGGTTTAGCGGTTGATGGCGTAGAGCCTACTCCGGAAACAGTAGCTTCTGGTGAATATCAAGTCGCTCGAAACTTTAATATCGCTTATGGAGACGATTTAAATGAAGCGGCTCAAGATTTTTATGCATTTATGTTTTCAGATGAAGCACAAGAAATTGTAGAGGAACAAGGTTATGTTCCTGTAGAGGCAGAAACTTCAGAGTTTGAATCAAAAGAAGTATCTGGTGACATTAATATTGTAGGTTCAACTTCTGTAGAACCTTTAATGCAGGTATTTGCTGAAGCTTACAAAGAACATAATCCAAATGTAACGATTAATATAACAGCCCCTGGATCAGGAGCAGGGATTACTGCCGTGATTGATGGAAGTGCCGATATTGGGATGGCTTCGCGAGAGCTAGATGAGGAAGAAACAGCACAAGTTGGTGGAGTTGATGCTATTGCAATAGATGGAATTGCGATGATTGTTCATAATGATAATCCTCTTGAAGATATCACTTTAGAACAAATCCAAAGCATTTACTTAGGAGACACAACGACATGGGATGAAGTTGAATAATAAAAAGTAAAAAATATCTGGATAGAGAATAAAAATGGGAGGATACTCAGTGATCTTCCCTTATTTTCTTGTGTATCGGCTAGAAGCAAATATAATTCAACAGTAGCAATCTACTAGTGTTGGAGACGGTTTATTGTTATATTTAATATATAAATTTAATCAATGATCGTGATTTGTTTCATACCGGAGTTTCAATCGTATTGAGAGAGGATGATTCAGTTGTTTAAACAAAAAGAACGGATTATGAATGGCGTCTTTTTTATCTCAGCATTTATGTCTATTGTGTCATTGGTTCTTATCATTGCATTCATGTTTACTAACGGAATTCCTGTGATGAGAAAATATGGATTTAATGAATTCTTGTTTGGAACAGTATGGCGACCTACTGCAAGTTCACCAAGTTTTGGTTTATTACCTATGATTTTAGGATCTGTATATGTTACTTTGGGAGCAGCGATTATTGGAGTTCCTATTGGGGTTTTGACCGCTATTTTTATGGCAGAATATTGTCCGAAGTATTTGTATAAAATATTAAAACCAGGGGTCAGTTTAATGGCTTCTATCCCATCGATTGTTTATGGTTTTTTTGCCTTACAATTAATTGTACCCCTTATTAGAGATTACATTGGTGGAAATGGCTATAGTATGCTGACAGCGATGTTACTTTTAGCGATTATGATCCTGCCTACGATTATCGAATTATCAGAGTCAGCGATTCGAGCCGTTCCAAGAACTTATTATAATGGAAGTATTGGTTTGGGAGCCACACGTGAAAGAACGATTTTTAGTGTGATGTTACCTGCGGCTTCATCAGGTGTTCTTTCAAGTATTGTATTAGGAATTGGTCGAGCAGTTGGGGAAACGATGGCTGTAGTATTAATTGCCGGGAACCAGCCGATTATTCCTGATAGCCTATTAAGTGGTGTTCGAACATTAACGACAAATATTGTTTTAGAAATGAGTTACGCAGCAGGCGACCATCGACAAGCCTTGATTGCGACAGGTGTTGTTTTATTTATTTTTATTTTAATTATTAATACCGTTTTTATCATTTTTAAAAATAGAGAGGACGCAAACAAATGAATAAAAGTAAAATGACTCGAGGATTGGTTTATTTTGGTGCGTCTGTTACTTTTGGTGTCTTAGGCTTTATTATTTTATTTGTTTTAATAAAAGGCATCCCGCATATTACGCCTACTTTGTTTGAATGGAATTATACAACGGCTAATGTTTCATTAATGCCGGCATTAATAACTACTTTATATGTGATTGGTGGTTCACTTTTAATTGCTTCGCCGATTGGAATATTTACAGCAATTTATTTAGTAGAATATGCTGATCGAGATAAACTTATTGTCAAAGTGATTTCGATGGCGATAGATACTTTAGCTGCTGTACCTTCAATTGTTTATGGTCTATTTGGTTTTTTGTTTTTTGTGACATTTCTCGGGTTTCAATTCTCATTGTTGGCCGGAATTATGACTACTACGATTATGGTGCTTCCTTTGATTATTCGTTCCACTGAAGAAGCCTTAATCTCTGTAGATATGTCTTTAAGACAAGCAAGCTTTGCTTTGGGTGCTGGGAAATTAAGGACCATCTTTAATGTTGTTTTACCCGTAGCGATGCCTGGAATACTGTCTGGTGTGATTTTAGCAATTGGGCGAATTATCGGAGAATCAGCGGCTTTAATTTACACGCTAGGTTCGTCTACAAATCTTCCGCATTCCTTATTTTCATCCGGACGAACATTGGCGGTTCATATGTATATTCTGTCAAGTGAAGGTTTTTACGTAAATGAAGCCTATGCAACGGCAGTTATTTTATTAATTCTTGTATTAGCTTTAAATGGATTATCAACACTAATTGGTCGGAAATTGGCTGGAGGAGACGAATAAAATGAAGAGTAAAATGAAAGTACGCGATTTAAATTTGTGGTATGGTGATTTTCAAGGGTTGAAAGATATCAATATGGATATTTATGAGAATCAAATTATCGCTTTTATTGGGCCTTCTGGTTCAGGAAAATCATCCTTTATTAAAACGCTAAATCGGATGAATGATTTAGTTGAAGGTGCAAGAGTAGTAGGATCGATTGAATTAGATGGGAAAGATATTTATTCCTCTAAAACGGATGTCAATGTTTTACGTAAGAGAGTAGGGATGGTCTTTCAACATCCCAATCCTTTTCCAAAAAGTATTTATGATAATATTGCTTATGGCCCAAGAACGCATGGAATCACAGATAAAAATGAATTAGATGAAATTGTTGAAAATTCTTTAAAATCAGCAGCAATTTGGGATGAAGTCAAAGATTACTTAAATCGAAGTGCTTTGTCTATTTCTGGAGGACAACAACAACGTATTTGTATTGCTCGTGCTTTAGCCGTAGAGCCAGAAGTTTTATTAATGGATGAGCCAACGAGTGCTTTAGATCCGATTTCAACGACCAAAATTGAGGAGTTAGTAACTACATTAAAAGAAGACTATACGATTGCTATGGTTACCCATAACATGCAACAAGCTTCTCGTGTTTCTGATCGTACAGCTTTCTTTTTAAGTGGCGAGTTAATCGAAACTGGAGATACGATAAAAATCTTTACAAATCCTGATAATAAAGATACTGAAAATTACATTTCAGGGCGTTTTGGATAAAAGTAAATTTTAATAGGAGGGACAAGGTATGAGAAGTATATTTGATGAAAAATTGGCCGAAATTCACCGCGAGTTATCCCAATTAGGGAGAATGGTGAATGAAGCGATTTATAAATCGGTAAAAGCTTTAATTAATCATGATGCTGAATTAGCCCAAGAAGTGATTGACGGGGATATTAAAATTAATCAAAAGGAAAATGAGATTGATCGTAAGTGTTATGAAATTATTGCTTTAGAGCACCCCACTGCTTCGGATTTACGACGTGTTTTAGCTGTTATGCGAGCTTCAGCTGATTTAGAGCGAATGGGAGACCACGCAGTAAACATTTCGAGAGTGACGATTAATGTCAAAGGGAATAAACGGGATGCAGGTTTAGAAAAACAGATTGCTCAAATTGGAGATAAAATCAATACGATGTGTACGGATATTATTGATGCTTTTGTAGATTTTGATGTAGCTAAAGCAAAAGCGACGACTCAAAGGGATGATGAAATCGATGAACAATATCATCAATTGCGAATGTCGTCTATCGAATTAATGAAAAGTGATCCCGAGTCTGTTCTAGCTGCGGCGGATTACTCCTTTGTAGGGATGCATTTAGAGCGAATGGGAGACTATATTACAAATATTGCTGAATGGATTGTTTATTTGGATACCGGAGAGATTGTGGATTTAGATTAAATTAAAAAAATTATTTTGGGCCAGTTAACTTAAAAGAGTTAGCTGGTTTTTTAGGCTAAAGTGAAAAAAATAATTATCCGAACGTATTTTCTGTATTTTTCAATGGATTCCTGATATAATTTATAGATGAGTAGAATGACTATAAATAAGCTGGTAAAATAAAAAAAGTAAAAAGTAAAAAGGAAATGATGTTAGTGGCAAATGATAAAATAGAAGTACATGGTGCACGAACACATAATTTAAAAGATATCGATGTGACAATTCCTCGTGATCAATTTGTTGTCATTACAGGCTTGTCTGGTTCAGGAAAAAGCTCTTTAGCATTTGACACGTTATATGCTGAAGGACAAAGACGTTATGTAGAATCTCTATCGGCATTTGCCCGTCAATTTTTAGGGCAGATGGATAAACCGGATGTTGATAGTATAGATGGTCTCAGTCCTTCTATTTCGATTGATCAAAAAACAACAAGCAATAATCCACGTTCAACGGTAGGGACGACTACTGAGATTAATGATTATTTAAGATTATTATATGCGCGAGTCGGTACTCCAATTTGTCCCAATGACGGAACTGAAATTTCTAGTCAATCTGTTGATCAAATGGTGGAACAAATTAATGACTTGCCTGAGCGCACCAGAATTCAAGTTCTAGCACCCATCATTAAAGGAAAAAAAGGACAACATAAAAAAGTTCTTGAAAAAATTCAAAGTGATGGTTATGTCAGAATGCGCATTGATGGAGAAATAGTTGATGTCGGTGAAGAAATTGAACTTGAGAAAAATAAAACACATAATATTGATGTCGTAGTCGACCGCTTAGTGATTAAAGAGGGCATCCGCTCACGTGTCATTGATTCTTTAGAGACCGCCTTAGACTTAGCGGATGGTTACGCAACGATTGATGTGATTGACGGCGAAGAAATAGTCTTTAGTGAACATCATGCGTGTCCAGTCTGTGGCTTTACGATTCCAACTTTAGAACCTAGACTCTTTTCATTTAATGCTCCTTTTGGTGCTTGCAGTGAGTGTGATGGTTTAGGCACTAAGTTGATTGTTGATATTGATTTGGTGATCCCAGATGACTCAAAAACATTAGAAGAAGGCGCAATTGTTCCTTGGCAACCGATTAGTTCACAATATTATCCTGAAATGTTACGTCAATTTTGTGAACAATTTGATATTGATCAACAAGTCCCTTTTAAAAAATTACCTAAAAAGGACCGTGAACTCATTTTATATGGTTCAGGAGAAAAAGAGTTTCACTTTAAATATAAAAATGATTTCGGAAATGTCCGCGACACAAACCTTCCTTTTGAAGGAGTTATAAATAATATTTCACGCCGTTACCATACCACTTCCAGCGATTATACGCGTCGGGTAATGGGTGAGTATATGACGGAACTTCCTTGCCCAGTTTGTCATGGAAAACGTCTAAATCGTGAAGCACTAAGTGTCAAAATTGATCATTTAGATATTGCAGATGTCAGTAACTTTTCAGTTGGAGAAGCTTTAACTTTCTTTAATCAACTAGAATTATCTAAAAGTAATCAAATGATCGCTGAACCAATCCAAAAAGAAATTTCCGATCGCTTAAGTTTCCTTCAAAATGTAGGGCTCGATTATTTAACCCTCAGTCGACAAGCTGGAACCTTGTCTGGCGGAGAAGCTCAACGTATTCGATTGGCTACTCAAATTGGCTCAAATTTAACTGGAGTTATGTACGTTTTGGATGAACCATCCATTGGTTTACACCAAAGAGATAACAACCGCTTAATCGATTCCTTACAAACCATGCGTGATTTAGGCAATACCTTAATCGTCGTAGAACACGATGAAGATACCATGCGGGCAGCCGATTATTTAATTGATATTGGCCCAGGGGCCGGTGAGAATGGTGGAAAAGTCATTGCCCAAGGAACCCCAAAAGAAGTAGAAAAAAATAAAGACTCTATTACGGGGCAATATTTATCCGGTAAACAAAAGATCAAAATCCCCAAAAAAAGACGAACAGAAGACAAAGGAAAAATTAAACTTACCGGAGCCGCTGAAAACAATTTAAAAAATATTGATGTGGAGTTTCCTTTAGGTAAATTTAATGTGGTTTCAGGTGTTTCAGGATCTGGAAAATCTTCTCTTGTGAATAGTGTGTTGAAGAAAGCACTCGCACGAGTAGTGGGTCGGGCTACAGAGAAGCCAGGGAAGTTTGATGAAATCAGTGGTTATGAATCCATTGAAAAAGTCATTAATATCGACCAAAGCCCTATCGGACGAACACCACGAAGCAATCCGGCTACTTATACAAGTCTTTTTGATGATGTCCGTGAATTATTTGCGCAAACCAATGAGGCAAAAATGCGTGGCTATAAAAAAGGGCGTTTTAGTTTTAACGTAAAAGGTGGACGATGTGAAGCTTGTCGAGGAGACGGCATTAAAAAGATTGAGATGCATTTTCTACCAGATGTCTATATTCCTTGTGAAGTCTGTAATGGTAAACGTTACAACTCTGAAACATTAGAAGTAAAATACAAAGAAAAATCAATCGCGGATGTTTTGGATATGACCGTTACCGAAGCGCTTGAATTCTTTAAAAATATTCCAAAGATTGAACGCAAATTAAGAACCATTTACGATGTTGGTCTAGGTTACATTCGACTCGGTCAATCTTCAACGACTCTATCTGGTGGAGAAGCTCAACGAATGAAATTAGCCAGTGAATTGCAAAAAATTCAAACAGGAAAGAATTTCTATATTTTAGATGAACCGACCACAGGACTACACACGCATGACATTGCTCGTTTATTAGAAGTCCTCAATCGCTTAGTGGATAATGGTAATACAGTATTAGTGATTGAGCATAATTTAGATGTCATTAAAATGGCCGATTATATTATTGACTTAGGACCAGAAGGTGGAAACGGTGGAGGAACAATTATTGCAACAGGAACCCCTGAAGAAATTGCAGAAGTCCCCGAAAGCTATACCGGTCAATTTTTAAAAAATGTCTTAGAGTAGAATAGGTTTAAACAAATAATTTCTTCCGTCAAGATCTTGATGGAAGAAATTATTTTTCGTTATGAGGTATTTTCTTAGAAAAACGCTAATTTTTAGCGCTATTAGACATGAAAGTCGATCTGTGTCTAATAAGTAGGACGCTATTAGACAAAAAAGGCGATCTGTGTCTAATAGGAAGGGCGCTATTAGACACAAAAGTCGATCTATGTCTAATAGGCAAGGTGCTATTAGACACAAAAGTCGATCTGTGTCTAATGGGAAGGGTGCTATTAGACACAAAAGTCGATCTGTGTCTAATAGACTCGATTATCT
>DXAZ01000057.1 GCA_019116785.1 Candidatus Atopostipes pullistercoris | reverse complement strand
AAAATGAATAGAATAGAAACAATTTGTGAAACACGAAGGGAGCCAATATATAAACTGTCGGTACGCATTCCTTCAATGAAAAAACGACCCAAACCATACCAAATTAAGTAAAGAGCGGTAGCTTCTGCACGCAATAATAGGTGCTTGCGATTTCGAATAAGTAAAATAACAATTACCCCAATTAAACTCCATAATGATTCATATAAAAAAGTGGGATGGTAATAAGCTCCTCCAATATTCATCTGTTCAATAATAAATTCTGGCAACATCAGATTTTCTAAAAACTGACGACTTACTTCAGCCCCATGTGCTTCTTGGTTAATAAAATTCCCCCAACGTCCAATCGATTGCGCAAGCAATAAATAAGGCACCACCACATCTGTTAAAAGTAAAATCGGAACATTGTCTTTTTGGCTTCGATAATAAAAAGTTAGAAAGCCGGCAATAATTCCTCCATAAATGGCGATACCCCCTTCCCAAATCGCAAAGATTTTCATAGGGTTATCTAAATAGTATTCTAGCTCAAAAATTACATAATACAACCGTGCCCCAATAATTCCAATGGGTAAGGTCCAAAAAGCTGTATCAATAATAAAGTCTTCTGAAATTCCTCTTTTCACAGCTTCATTTGTTGTTAAATGAATCGCTAAAATCATACCTGTAACAATGATAATCCCATACCAAGCAACGGATATGGGACCTAATTCAAAAGCAATTGGATCAATTGCTAGTAATTTAAACATATATTCCACCTTCTACAGTTATAAGTTTTGTTTGAACGTTACATATTCTTTTCTCTATAATCTTTTGAATTTTGTTCAATCAATTTTGTAAGATTGGCTTCAAATTTTTCTGTCGCATCATAGCCCATTTCTTTAGCACGAATATTCATCGCAGCGACTTCAGTGATCGTTGCTAAGTTACGACCTACTCGGACTGGAATATTTAACATAGGAATATCCACATTAAAGAATCGCTTAATTTCAACGTTATTTCCTAAACGATCATAAGCATCATCTTTATCCCAATTTCTCAAATTAATAACTAAATCTAAAACTTGGGAATCACGAACGGCTCCCACACCAAACATATTGGCGATATCAATGACACCAACGCCACGAATTTCAATTAAATGGCGTAAAATTTCAGGTGCTTCTCCAATAATTCGACTTTCATCCATCATATAAAGTTCCACACGGTCATCCGCAACCAATCTGTGTCCTCTTTGAATCAATTCCAAGCCCGTTTCAGATTTTCCGATGCCTGATTCTCCAATGATTAAGACACCCATTCCATAAATATCCATAAAGACGCCATGTTGGTCCATTCTTTCAGATAAATATTCTTCTAAAAAGTTAGTGACATTTGCTGCTAGACGTGTTGTACTACGGTGCGACACCAAAACAGGAATTTCGGCTTTGGTTGCAACTTCTATTAGTTCTTCAGGAGCTTCTTTATCTCTTGCGATTAAAAAAGCAGGCGTATCCGGTTGACACATGCGTTTAAAAATAATTTTTTTCTCTTCTGAAGTCATTCGTTTAATAAAAGATATTTCTGTTTTTCCAAATAATTGAACTCGTTTGGAAGGATAAAAATCAAAATAACCCGTTAATTCTATGGCTGGCCGCGATAAGTCGCTACTTAAAATTCTTCGATTTAAAAACTCTTCTCCGGATGTCACCTTAATATAAGGCATTTCTTCAGTTAGCGCCTTAACTGTGACGACTTTTCCACTCACATTATTCACCTCTAGTTGTTTTATGTATTCTTTTTGTTTTATTTCATTAAGGATGGTGTTCGGTTCGTTTTTTACCAATAATACAATAATAGCACAGATTATTCACTTCGACTATTTTATTAGATGAAATTTATGGGATTTTTCTTTTCCTTTTTGATTGCACACTCTTCGTCGTGTTAGGAGCGAAAGCGACTAAAGGAAGAAGTAAAAAAATCCCCTAAAGCAGTTTTGGTACCACTTTAGAGGATTTATTTTAATGGTTCGCAACCTAGGTTATTCGGTTGTGACTAGGGAGTTGACTAGGGACAAGATAATTGAAACTAAGATTGCTTGTCCAAAGGAACGTACGCCAAATCCCGTAACGAAATAACTGGTTAGCCAAATCATTAACCCGTTGATCACGAAATAGAATAATCCGAGCGTAACCAATGTAAAAGGTAGAGAAAAAATGGTTATAATTGGTTTAACGAAGGCATTTAATACACTTAATATTACTGCAGCGAGTACAGCGGATTGCCATTCGTATACGTAAAAACCATTTAAAAAGTTAGCAAGGACTAAAAAGATCACGGTATTTAATAGAACTCTTTGCCACCATTTCATATTTAAAAATCACTCCAATCCTCTTCATCAATTTCTTTTGCTTTTGATGAATAATCATCTTTATTGGCCGTTTGTTGATCATCTGGCCTTTTTGAACGATTAAATTGACGATCTCTAGGATTTCTTCGGTCAAATCGACGTCTATCCCGATCGTTTTCTCGAGGAGCTTTTGGAATAATGAATGCCGCTAAAATATATAACGGAATCACACCCCCAACGCCCACAAAAGTTAATACTACAAACCCAATTCGTAAAAGTGTTGGGTCGATATTGTAATATTCGCCGATTCCGGCTAATACACCAGACACTACGATATCATCTCTTGATTTTGTTAATCTCATCCAAACTCCTCCTTCCGGTCTGGCTCTTTAATAATTATTGTCTTCAGGAATAATCACTGACAGTAAAAGATACAATAAGATTGGAGAGCCTACACCTAGAAAAGTAAAGATTAAATAGCCAACTCGTACGATTGTAGAATCGATTCCAAAGTATTCAGCGATTCCACCACATACTCCAGAAATCATTGAATCTGTTTTAGACTTTGTTAATTTTCTCATTATTTTTTCTCCTCACTTTTATTGCGCGGTATCTTTAAATAATACATTTCCCGTTGTTGTTTGAACATTTACCCGACAAATTTCTCCTGAACCGAGGCGATGCAATCTGTGTGTTTTTCTTTTTTTCTCTTCTGTTAATGAAGTGTTTGTATTTGAAAGGCGACTTTTTACTTTTCCAAAAGTAGATTTGGCTTCGATTTCTAAACCTGCATCTTCTGGGAAAGAAATCTTGACGTCCCCATTGACTGATCCTCCGATTACACGGATTAATTCGTCTCCTGTCAACGTTAAACGTATATCTCCATTCGTTGTATTTATGTCAGAACTTTGAATATTCCCTATGATTCGAATGTCGCTATTTACAGTGTTTACTAATAAATCACGTAATTTCGCTTCTTTAAGCGTAATATCTCCATTCGTTCCTTTTAATTCTAACATGGTCGCTTCCAGAGAGTCTAGTATAATATTACCATTTGTAGCTTTCACGTAAATATCTCTTACATTTACCTCTTGAAACGTGACATCTCCATTTAATGAGTTAGAACGGATATAATCATAATCTCTTTTTGGTAGATAAATAATCATATCAGCGACGATATTTTTATTCGGAATATGGAAAGTAAACTTATCTTCATCAATGTTTATTGTACTGCGCGCTTCAAAAGCGGCTAAAGGAGTAGCTTCTTCCACTTTTCCATAAAATTTAATCTTCGCACTAACTTTAATATTATCATTTACACTCGGTTTAAATTGAATATTCCCATTCGCATTTTTGAAATCAAGGATCGTCGCAGTGGTGTCTTCAAACAACCATTCATGATCAAATTCGCTTTGAACTTTTCTTGGGATATTTAAATTGAAATCAATGTCTTTCCAATCGATATTATCTAAACTTTCCCGTGTGCTTTTCATGGTTTGACGGAAAACATTCCCGATCGTTTTTGAAGTTTCATCAAAAATATCGCTCGCTTTATCGATGGTTTTATTGGCTCCTTCTCGCCATTCTTTAGGAATGTCCATATTTCCAGACACTTGTTTTGCTTTTGCTGTCCATTGTTTCATTTTGACTGAATGCATGTCTTTTAGAAGTTTATTTTTTTCTTTGTTCAAATCCGTGATTTCTTCACGCAATGTTTGAGCTTTATCTTCTAATTTTTTAATTTTTTCATCTGTGGATGCTGTATTTTCTAATTGATTTAAATCTTCCATTGCAGTCGTTAGTTCTTTATTTAGACTTTTGATTTCTTCTTGATTATCCACTTCGTCAATAGTTGAAATAAGCTCAATTTCTTTTTGAAGATTAATCACTTCATCTTCGAGTTCTTTTTTATTTTCATGATAGTCTTCATTTAATGATTCTAATCTATCATTTAATTCTTCTTCTACATCAGTTAACTCTGCTTTTGCATCGGTTAACTCTTCATTTAAGTTATCAATTTCCACAGAGAATTGATTTAATTCATTTGCTAAATTTTCTAGCTCCGTTTCAAATTCTTTCTTTTCTTCTTGATTTAAGGATTCGAACTCTTTTTGATCCTCCATCTCTTCTTCAGGGAAATCTTCAGAGGTTTCAAATTCTTTAGATTTTTCAGCTTCCTCTTGATAATCTTCCGTCGCTTTTTCAGTAGTGAATTCTCTTTGTTCCGTTTGTTTAGATTCTTTTTTAGCCACATTTTCTAATAAATCGAGAGCCTCTTCTACAGACAAAATTCCTTCACGAACTAATTCTAAAATTCTTTCGCGTTCACCCATTATTTTTCCTCCTTGTAATGGATAATTAAGGGGTATTCTTATAAAGAATCCTTAATTAGCACTTCTTCATTTCTACAATCCCATTATCTAATAAATAAGTGGACTTGTCATAGGTCTACAGTCTGATTTCAAAAAGAAATTCACGAAATTTGCTCTTCTTTTTCCATTCTAGCACGGTATATCGACCCTCCCAAAATTTTTTGCTCTCCAATTCAAGCTTTAAATGAGAAGATAAAAAAGCAGCTCTCTCCTTTCCAGAAATACGAAGCATATTCCTGGATTATACCCAGATAATCGAGTCTATTAGACACAGATCGCCTTTTGTGTCTAATAGCGCCCGGCCTATTAGACATAGATCGCCTTTTGTGTCTAATAGCACCCGGCCTATTAGACATAGATCGACTTTCGTGTCTAATAGCACTCGGCCTATTAGACATAGATCGACTTTTGTGTCTAATAGCGCCCTTCCTATTAGACACAGATCGCCTTTTGTGTCTAATAGCGCCCGGCCTATTAGACATAGATCGACTTTCGTGTCTAATAGCGTCCTACTTATTAGACACAGATCGACTTTCGTGTCTAAT
>DXAZ01000056.1 GCA_019116785.1 Candidatus Atopostipes pullistercoris | reverse complement strand
AAACCATCAACAAATTAAACGATTTAGAAAGAGAAAGACTACTTACTCGGTTAAGAGAAGCTTCTCCTGAAAATCGCATTGAAAATATACCTGATGATTTAACATCTGCTAGCTTGCAAGGACGAATTGATCATCTATTCTTAGAGAAAGATTTTAATATTCCGGGTTCAATCACTGACGAAGGGTTATATGATGAGACAGATGATAGAAATAACTTTATTCATCAACTCGTTCAGAATGTATTAAACTCAAAAGGAAATGTTTATATCTTTGAACACGAGGATATGCCTGAAAATACACCCATCGCTGCAACATTAAGATATTAAGTAACCCTTCAAATTTCTTTTTAAAAAAAGAGTTCGGAATTTTTTCCGGACTCTTTTTTATTCTATTTTTTAGAGTTTATTTATTCTATCTTCAATTAACTGTGCAGTTTCTTCTATTGATCGATTCTCTACATTAATCACGTTTGCTCCAATTTCATCAAATATTTCTTCTGCATAGGATAGCTCATCTTTAATATGTTCAATATTATTATAAGAGGTTGTTTCATTTAAACCAATCATCCGCATTCTTTCAGAACGCACTTGCATAATATATTTTGGACTTGCGATTAGTCCAAATATTTTTTCTGAAGGAACTTCCATAATCTCTGGAGCGAGTTGTACTTTTGGAATAAGCGGTAAATTTGAAACTTTATAGGATTTATTCGCTAAATACATACTTAAAGGCGTTTTTGAAGTTCTTGAAATCCCAAGTAAAACAATATCCGATTTTAAAAAACCTTTAGGACTTTTTCCATCATCATACTTTACTGCAAACTCAATAGCAGACATTCGATTAAAATAATCTTCATCCAAACGATGCAATGCCCCACTCTCTGAGATAGGTGTTTCACCTGTTTTATCTGAGATAATATTCATTAAAGGAGACAAATAGTCTATATGTTCTAAATCGTTCGCCTTTACAAATTGACGGACAAGTCGATTCAGCTTTTCATCCACTAAGGTAGTAATTAATATAGCTTTTTCAACTAACGCATCCTCTAAGAGTTCTTTTAAATCTTCTTCATTATTAATAAATGGAAATTTTTTAATATCTCTTGCATTTAGATTAGGGAATTGTCGTAATGTCGCAAAAACAACCCGTTCTGCAGTTTCTCCTATTGAATCTGAAACAACATAAATTTTTAATGATTGATTCATGCACTATCCCCCTCATTTCCAACTTCTATTAATAAGTTAACCAAAATCGTTTTTGATATTTTTCCGATTACTTCTTTGGAATTTTTAGACTTTACGACAGGTAATGTATCAACCTCATGTCTTGAAATAAGCTCTGCTGCTTTTAGTATCGGCATTTTTGGATAAGTAACATAAATATTGGGCATTCTTGTCATAATTAGCGCAACGGCAGCTTCTTGATTATTGCCCATTACCATACTTCGTAGTAGATCCTTTCGAGAAACAATACCTACCATATCATTTGTTGCCTGATCAGCAACAACTAAAGTCCCCGCGTCATACATAAACAATGTCGTAATGGCATCTTGAATAGTTGTTTCTTGGTTGATAATAACAGGTGGAGCCATCCTATCCTTTACAGTAAGGGATGCTAGGCGATCTTGAATTAGTGGCTCAAAATTCAAACCAGAATAGATATAACCTACTTTTGGCCGAGCATCTAAAATACCAATCATCGTTAATACGGCTAAATCACTACGTAATGTAGATTTAGACAAACCGAGTGCTTCAGCGATATTATCCCCACTGATAGGCTCTTTTTGTTTCACAATTTCAATAATTTCTTTTTGCCGTTCTGATAGTTCCATATAATCAACCTCATTAATTTAACTGAATACTTCACCCTTTATTGTATCATATTTGATTGTACTTTGGGCAGCTGCAAGTTGGGCAATTGGAACTCTAAATGGGGAACATGAAACATAATCTAAACCAACCTCATGAAAGAATTCAATAGATTTTGGATCTCCACCAAGTTCTCCACAAACTCCTATATCCATTTGTTCTTTCGTACTTCGACCAAGTTTTACAGCCGTTTCTATAAGTCTGCCCACTCCATCTTTATCTACTGTTTGGAATGGATCATCTTCAAGAATTTGATCACTTTTATATTGATTTATAAATTTACCTGCATCATCTCTTGAAAAACCGTACGTCATTTGTGTTAAATCATTCGTCCCAAAACTGAAAAAATCAGCAGTTTCAGCTAATTCATCAGCAACTAAACATGCACGAGGTAGCTCAACCATTGTCCCAATTTCGTATTCTACATTTGTATTAAGCTCTTCAAGTAATTTTTCAATATGAATCTTTATTTTCTTGGTTAATTGCTCTAACTCTTCTACCATACCCACTAAAGGAATCATAATTTCAGGTTTAACACTAATCCCTTTTTTATTAAGTTTGGCTGCACTACGCATAATCGCTTCTACCTGCATCAAATATAATTCAGGATAACTAATAGCTAAACGACAACCACGATGTCCAAGCATCGGATTGACTTCATTCAACTCACTTATTCGTTGTTTCAATTGTGTGTTTGTAAGTCCTTGTTGTTTGGCTACTTCTTCAATTTCTTGCTCTGAATGTGGTAAAAATTCATGTAATGGTGGATCTAGTAAACGAATAGTAATAGGCAAATCTTTAGTCTGTTCAAAGATTTTAGTAAAATCAGTAATCTGATAAGTCATTATATTTTCTAATGCCTTTAATCTTTCAGTCTTCCGTGCAGAAAGAATAAATTTTCTCATCTCCTGCAATCTTTCTTTACTGAAAAACATGTGCTCTGTACGCGCCAAACCAATTCCTGCTGCTTGGAATTCTAACCCTGCTTTTATATCCTCTATAGTTTCAGCATTCATTCTTACCTTGAGATCAGCTATTTCACGAGCCCATTCCATAACAGTATAAAATGATTGGTCTGTCTCTGTAGCTTTTTTATCCACTGCTCCTAGATAAATTATGCCAGTTGTTCCATCTACTGAAATAACCTCACCTTCATTTAAAATTCCACCGTTATACTTTATTTGACGCTTCTTTTCATTGATCTCAAGTTCTTCACAACCAACGACACAACATTTGCCCATTCCTCTAGCAACAACTGCTGCATGCGAAGTCATCCCCCCACGACTTGTAACAATGGCTTCACTCACATTCATTCCCGAAATATCTTCAGGAGATGTTTCATGACGAACTAAAATAACTTTCTGGCCGGCTAATGATTTTTCTACTGCAGTTTCTGCATCAAAATAAACCTTCCCAGTAGCAGCACCTGGACTTGCAGGTAAACCAACTGCACTAATAACTGTAGCTTCATCTAACGCAGTCGGTTTAAAAACAGGATGAAGAAGTTGATCGATTGATTGGGGATTAATTTTTGAAATCATTTTTTCTTTTGTAGTATATCCTTCTTCAACCAAATCTACTGCTATTTTAAAGGCTGATTTTGCTGTACGTTTACCATCTCGTGTCTGTAAAATAAATAACTGATTGTTTTCAATTGTAAATTCAATATCTTGCATATCTTCATAATGTTTTTCTAACTGTTCACATATTCTTTCTATTTGTAAATAAATATTCGGATTATCTATTTGCAATTCGGAAATAGGGACTGGCGTACGAATTCCTGCTACAACATCTTCTCCTTGGGCATTCATTAAATATTCACCAAATATTTCTTTTTCTCCCGTTGTAGGATTACGTGTAAATAAGACACCCGTTCCACTTTCATTTCCTGTATTTCCAAAAACCATTTCTTGAACTGTAACAGCCGTGCCCCAGTCAGACGGTATATCATTTAAAGAGCGATACACTCTTGCTCTTTCATTATTCCATGAAGAAAAAACTGCTTTAACCGCTTCTAATAACTGAATATTTGGATTTTGAGGGAATTCCTTATTTAAAACCTTTTTATAAATGCCTTTGAACGCTTTCACAATTTCTTTTAAATCATCCGTCGTCAAATCTTGATCATAAATTAAATTATTTTTACTTTTATAATGCGTTAAATAATTTTCAAAATAATGACTATCTATTCCATAAACAACATCCCCATACATTTGAAGTAGTCGGCGATAGCAATCATAAGCAAATGCTGAGTTTTTGGTTGCTTTTGCTAGAACTTCTACATTTTTATCATTTAAACCAAGATTTAAAATCGTATCCATCATTCCAGGCATTGAAGACCTTGCCCCACTGCGTACTGATACTAATAATAAATTACTTGAACTATTAAATGATTTATTCGTTTTATTCTCTAGTTGTTTTAAATGTTTAAAAATTTCAAGTTCTAAATCTTTTGAAAGTTGTCGATTAGAATTTAAATACTCTATACAAGCTTCTGTTGAAATTGTAAATCCTCTAGGTACTGGTAGACCTAAAGAAGTCATCTCTGCTAAGTTTGCACCCTTTCCACCAAGTAAATCTTTCATACTCCCATTACCTTCGTTAAAATCATAAACAAACTTTGTCATAATAATTCCCCTTCAATGCATATTATTTAATATAATACGCATTATATAGGACGTATTACATTAAATCAATACGTATTATTTATTTTTTTACAAAACAAAAAAATCCTGACGAGAAAATGAATTCTCATCAGGATTTTTATTAATGAATCTTTTTAATTTTTTTCGTTTTTAATTTCATTTAACAACTCATCAATACGATTTCCATATTCTACGGATTCATCTCTTTTAAATTCAAGTTCTGGTGTATGATAAGTTGTTAGGCGGGCACCTAATTCTTTTCGAATAAGTCCCGTTGCTTTATCTAAGCCTATTTGTGTTTCTCTTTTTGTTTCTTCATCGGTTTCAAGCGTACTATAAAAAATAGTTGCTTCTTGTAAGTCTCCGGTTAAATCCACATCTGTAATGGTAATTCCATCTACTCGAGGATCACGTACAATATTTAAAAGAATATCATTGACTTCTTTTAATATTTCTTGCGAGACTCTGCCTACTCTATAATTAGCCATATTTTTTCACCTACATTATTTGCTTATTTATCTTTCAATTTCTACCATTTCATAGGCTTCTATCACATCATCAACTTTAATATCGTTGTAATTTTCAATGGTAAATCCACATTCATAACCATTTTGAACTTCACGAACATCATCATCAAAACGACGTAAACTTGCTAATTCACCATCGTGTACAACAATGCCATCACGAATTAAGCGAATAGAACTTGTACGTTTTATGACACCATTATTTACTAAAGCTCCCGCAATAGTACCTACTTTAGATACATTATAAGTCTCGCGAACTGTTGCTTGTCCTGTGACTTGTTCTTCATATTCAGGATCAAGCATACCTTTCATTGCGGATTCAAGTTCATCAATTGCATCATAAATGACTCGATAAGTTCGCATATCTACATGTTCGGCTTTAGCATTTTCAGATGCTTGAGGTGTAGGGCGTACGTTAAAGCCGATAATGATACCTTGACTTGCAGAAGCTAAGGTAACATCTGTTTCATTAATGGCTCCCACGCCTGTATGGACGACATTAATTCGAACACCGTCTACGTCAATTTTTTCCAAGCTTCCGACAAGAGCTTCAACGGATCCCTGTACATCACCTTTTACAATGATATTGACTTCTTTTAATTCGCCTTCTTCTAGACTATCAAAGAGGTTTTCTAAAGTAACTTTATTCACGGATTGACGTTGCTCTTCAACTGCTTCATTTGAACGTGTTTCAGCAATTTGACGAGCTGTTTTATCATCTTCAAATACGACAAACTGATCACCAGCATTAGGTGTTTCATTAAGACCAGTAATCTCTACTGGTGTAGAAGGTCCTGCTTCTTGAATTTGTTGGGCTTTGTCATTGACCATCGTACGAATACGTCCGTGAGTGGTTCCGACAACAATAGCGTCCCCTTTTCTTAAGGTACCATTTTGTACAAGTAAGGTAGCCACAGGTCCTTTAGAACGGTCTAGACGTGCTTCTAATACACTACCTACGGCTAAACCAGTAGGATCAGCTGTTAATTCTGAAACTTCTGCTACTAATAGAATCATTTCTAAAAGTTCATCAATATTTTGATTAAATAGTGCAGAGATTTCAACAAAGATTGTATCGCCACCCCAATCTTCTGGAACCAATTCATATTCTAAAAGTTCTTGTTTTACACGATCAGGATTTGCTTCTGGCTTATCTACTTTGTTTACTGCAACAATTATTGGCACATCCGCTGCTTTCGCATGATTAATGGCTTCAACGGTTTGAGGCATAACACCATCATCTGCAGCTACAACAATAATCGCAATATCTGTCACATCTGCTCCGCGAGCACGCATTGTTGTGAATGCAGCATGTCCAGGAGTATCTAAGAAAGTAATCGTCTCTCCATCTACTTCTAGTTGGTAAGCTCCGATATGTTGAGTAATTCCTCCCGCTTCGCTTTGTGTAACACTTGCATCTCGCAAAGTATCAAGTAACGTTGTTTTACCATGATCAACATGTCCCATAATTGTAACGGTTGGCGCACGTTTTACTAATTTATCTTCGTCTACCTCTTGCTCAAAGTAAGTATCTAAATCTGCAACATCTACTTCGACTTTTTCAATAGGTTCAACACCATAATTCAGTAATAATACTTCAATTACGTCTTTACTGAGTGAATCGTTTTGCGTTGCTACAACACCATCCATAAATAGTTTTTTCACTAATTCGGCTGGTTCACGATGTAGTTTTTGGGCAATTTCAGCAATGGTCATACCTTCTGTATATTCCAATGTTTCTGGTAGAGGCTTTTTACTTACTTTCTTTTGTGGTTCTTGGTTTCTGCTACGTCCTTGGCGTTTTTTACTTCCAGCAGGACCCCCTCGAGTTCCACGGAAACGTCTACCTTTATTCCGGCGTCCACTTGCATTTTTTTTGCGCATTTCTGCACGTTCTTGTTCATTCGTTGTACGTTTAGCCACTTTAGGTTTGCTCTCGACTTTATTTTGTTTTTTATTACTTTGTTGTTTATTATTTGATGAATGATTATTATTCGATTTAGATGACGTTTCTTTTTGTTTTTTATTGTTTTGATGTTTCGGTTTTTTCTTATCTTTTTGTTTTAATTTATTCTGTTTATTTTGATTTTGTTGAGATTTATTTTGAGTTTCCTCTTTTTTAGGATCATCATTTTTCTTAGGAGTTACTTGAGACGGTTGTTGGAAACTTTGCTTTACCTGTTTCATTTCGTCATCTGTCATCGAGGACATATGACTTGCATAACCAAATCCTAATTTTTCGGCTTGTTTTAAAACCTCTTTACTCTCAACATTTAATTCTTTAGCAAATTCATAGACACGTTTTTTGCTCATACAATCACCTTTCTATTCTTTTATAGCAATTTTTTAAAGGATTGTGCAAATCCGTTATCTGTGAACGCACATACCGTCCTTTCTTTCCCAATAGCTTGTGTAATTTCATCTTTGGAAAATAAAACATAAGAAGGTATTTCATAAAAATCACATTTATCTAAAAATTGCTTTTTTGTGTTTGGACTAGCGTCTTTTGCAACAATGACTAATCGAGCTCTTTGTTTTCTAATAGCATCTAACACGGTAGGACTTCCGCTTTCCAGTTTTCTTGCTCTTAATGCAAGACCAAGCAGATTTAATGCTTTTTGTTTATTGTTCATTTTGCTTCATTATTTCTATGCGAGCGAGACGATATTTTACGTGGGACAATAATTCATCATAAAAATCATCGGAAATCTGTGTTTTCAAAACTCCACTTAAGATATCTTTTGCCTTTGCTTGTTGGATAACTGTTTCATCCATTGAAACATAAGCACCACGGCCATTTTTCTTTCCCGTATCGTCAATAAATATCTCATTTTCTTTGGTTCTTACAATTCGAACCATTTCTTTTTTCGGGTTCATGTCTCCAGTAACTACACATTTTCGCATTGGGACTTTATTTTTTGCCATGTCCACCCACCTCTTATACCTTTTTAAAAAATTACTCTTGTTCCTCTAATTCTTCATCTATTTCTTCTAATTCTTCAGAAACTTCTCGAGAAATTTCATCATTTGTTTCCTCTAATTCTTCATCTGATTCTATTGTTTCTTCTAAATGTTCGTTTTCCAGTTCTTCTATCACTTCATCATGTTCTCTTGGAGTATCTTCATCTGTATCCAAAGCTTTTGTATCAATTGGAGAATCTTCATCTTGTTGATCGTCAAAAATATCAAAGAAATCTTCGGTATCTTCTACTTCTTTTGGTTCTGATTCTTCTGCCATATCATTTAAAGTATCAAAGAAGTCTTCGGACTCATCTAAAATTGGTTCAGCTGAACGATCAGGGGAAACCTCCTCTTCGTTAGAATCTTCTGCAATATCTTTTATGGCTTCAAGTTCTGCATATTCTTCCGAATCAAAGTCACTTTCAGATTTAATGTCAATTTTATAGCCTGTTAAACGAGCAGCTAGTCGAACATTTTGACCTCGTCGACCAATCGCTAAAGACAGTTGCGTATCCGGTACTACAGCCACACATTCGTGTTCTTCTTCATTAAGATAAACATCGATGACTTCAGCAGGATTCAAAGCATTCTTAATAAAAACTACTGGATCTTCGTCCCACTCAACAATATCCATGTTCTCTCCATTCAACTCATTAACAACAGACTGTACTCGAGCCCCTTTAGGACCCACACATGTTCCTACAGCATCCACATTTTCATCATGAGAGAAAACAGCTAGTTTTGAGCGATCTCCCGCCTCACGAGCAATAGACATGATCTCAACAATTCCATCAAAAATTTCTGGAACTTCTTGTTCGAATAATCGTTTAACCAGATTTGGATGTGTACGACTTACAAATATTTGTGGTCCTTTTGTGGAATCTTGCACATTATTTACATACACTTTTATTCGATCATGTGCTTTATACACTTCCCCTTCAATCTGGTTTCTATCTGACATAACCGCTTCGACTTTTCCTAAATTAATAAAAACATAATTATTATCTTGTCGTTCAACAATTCCTGTCATTAAATCATCTTCATACTGAATATATTCTTCGTAAATAACAGAACGTTCTGCTTCACGCAAACGTTGGGTAATCACCTGTTTGGCTGTTGAAGCAGCTAGTCGCCCAAAGTTTTTAGGAGTAACTTCGAAACGAATTTTGTCGCCTACTTCATAGGCAAAATTCTTTTCTTTGGCATCTTCTAAAGAAATCTCTAAATTTTCATTTTCTACGACTTCAACTACATCTTTTATTTGATAAACAGCGATATTTCCAGTTTTTGTGTCAAATTTTATTTCTACATTTTGTGAAGTCCCATATTCTTTTTTATAAGCGGAAACTAATGCAGATTCTAACGCTTCTTGAATAACTTCTGCTGAAATACCTTTCTCTGATTGCAGTAACTCAAATGCCGCTACTAATGCATCACTCATTTTTATTCGCTCCTATTTTAAAATTCAATCGCTAAACGAGCTTTAGATATATTGGTTCGTTTTAATTCGATCTCTTTTATTTTATTTTTTTCTTTTACTGTTAATACCATTTTTTCATCAGTTAGTTCTTTTAATGTGCCGTCATATACATTATTTTTTTTAACGGGTTCAAAAAGAGTGACATGAATATAACGACCTACCGCCGCTTTAAAATCATCTTCTGTTTTTAATGGTCTTTCAGCTCCAGGGGATGAGACTTCCAAATAATAGGCATAAGGAATTGGATCCGGCTCTAAAGCATCCATTTGTTCACTCACTAATTCATTAAACATGGCACAGTCATTTAAGTCAATACCTCCAGGTTTATCAATATAGATACGTAAAAACCAATTCTTTCCTTCTTTAACATACTCTATATCAACAACTCGGAAGCCCTTTTCATCTGCGATTGGTTGAACAATATCCCAAACAATTTCAACTGTGTTCATTCTGTCACCTCTTTAGTTTTTTATTTTTGACTATTTATTCTTTATATTTCGGCAAAAAGAGTGAGCCAAAAAATGGCTCACTCTTCAGCACGTTCCTTTTCTACTACTGCGTTATATTATCACGAATAGAAGGATAATGCAAACTCTCTGCTTTAATTAACAAAGACTCCATTCCGTCATACATTTTATTAATGTTTATATTTTTAAAAATCAAATAATGAAAGTTGATTTTCATCCGGTAAATGATCAACCACATGATTTAATTCAAAATATTCCATAACAGTTCGACTAACTTTTCCACGCTTTGCAAGATCTTCTTTAGATAGGAATTCACTTTCTTCTCTTGCAGCAACGATTTGTTTAGCCACGTTAGCACCTAGTGACGGAACTGCTTGGAAAGGAGCGATTAGTGCATTTCCATCAATGATAAAATTCCTGGCATCTGATTTATTTAAATCAACCATTTTAATCTCATAGCCACGCTCTAACATTTCATTGGCTACTTCAAGGGTAACAACTAATGTATTTTCTTTGGTCGTTGCTTCCAAGCCCTTATTGTAAATTTCTTCTATTCTAGCTTTAAGATTTGCTTTTCCGCTAGTCATAGCAATCAAATCGAAGTCTTTAGCTCGAACTGAAAAGAAAGTTGCATAATAATAAATTGGATAATGAACTTTAAAATAAGCAATACGTAAAGCCATAATAATATAAGCCGCTGCATGAGCTTTCGGGAACATATATTTAATTTTAAGACAAGATTCAATGTACCATTCTGGAACATCATTAGCACGCATTTCTTCTTGCCATTCATCTGGAATACCACGTCCTTTTCGAACGTGTTCCATAATCTTAAAGGCTAAACTATCTTCTACTCCTTTATATTGAAGATAAACCATAATATCATCACGAGTACCAATTACTTCAGATAATGGAATATCATAATTTTTAATTAATTCCTGTGCATTCCCAAGCCAGACATCTGTTCCATGAGACAAGCCAGATATTTGTAACAACTCAGAAAAAGTCTCTGGCATCGTTTGCTCTAACATCTCACGAACAAAAGGAGTACCAAACTCGGGAACACCTAGTGTCCCTGTTTTTGAATAGATTTGTTCTGATGTAACTCCCAATACTTCCGTTCCTTTAAATAAGGCCATAACATCTGGATCATTTAATGGGACTTCTGTTGGATCAATTCCTGATAGATCTTGTAGCATACGAATCATTGTCGGATCATCATGTCCTAAAATATCAAGTTTTAAAACATTATCTTCAATCGAATGGAAATCAAAGTGTGTAGTATACCATTCTGATTCTTGATCATTTGCGGGATATTGAATAGGAGTGAAATCATAAACATCCATATAATCAGGAATAACAATAATACCGCCTGGATGCTGACCAGTCGTTCGTCGAACACCCGTAATTCCTTTAACGAGACGATCAACTTCCGCCCGTCGGTAATTTAGTTGCATATCACTTTCATAACCTTTAACATGTCCAAAGGCTGTGCGTTCTGCAATTGTTCCAATCGTTCCCGCACGATAGACATAGTCTTCCCCAAACAATACTTTTGTATGATCATGTGCTTTAGATTGATACTCCCCTGAGAAGTTCAAATCAATATCAGGAACTTTATCCCCTTTGAACCCTAAGAATGTTTCAAAAGGAATATCATGGCCATCTGCTACTAGTGGTTCATTACATTTCGGACAATTTTTGGGTGGTAAATCAAAGCCAGACCCAACAGAACCATCATCAAAAAACTCACTATATTTACAATTTTTACAACGATAATGTGGTGGTAAAGGGTTTACTTCTGTAATTCCTGTCATTGTAGCAACTAAACTAGACCCTACAGACCCACGTGAACCAACTAAGTACCCATCTTGGTTACTTTTCTCTACTAGTTTTTGAGAAATTAAGTAAATGACCGCAAAACCATTTCCGATAATACTATCTAATTCTCGCTCAATACGAGCTTCAACGTTTTCTGGTAATGTTTCTCCATACAATTCTTTTGCTTTTTTATACGTAATGGTACGAATCTCTTCTTCTGCCCCTTCAAGTTTTGGTGTATACAATTTACTTTTAACCGGAGCAATCTCTGGATCAATCTTTTCTTTAATTTTATGGGTATTGGTAACTACAACTTCCTGTGCTTTTTCTTCTCCTAAAAAAGCAAAAGCTTCTAACATTTCATTTGTTGTTCTAAAATGAACTTTTGGATGTAGTGTATCTTGTGTATTGCTTTGATTAATTGATTTTAAAATAATTTCGCGATAGATAGAATCTTCGGGATTTAAATAATGCACATTTCCTGTAGCCACTACTGGAATATCTAACTCTTCCCCTAGTTTTACAATATTAGTCAAAATTTCTTCTAAATCTTTTTCACTTTTTACAAGTTCACGTTCTTTTAAATGTAAATAGGATTCTTTTGGCATTATTTCTAAAAAGTCATATTTTTTCGCCAATTCTTTTGCTTCATCGTAGCCAGTTTGCATCATCGCGGTAAATACATCACCTTCTGAACAACCACTACCGACCAAGATTCCTTTGCGATATTCTTCTAAAACTCGTATAGGAATGCGCGGGGTGCGATAAAAATATTCCGTTAATCCAATGGACACTAAATGATATAAATTTTTCAAACCTTCATTAGAAGAAACCAATAGCGTAGCATGAGTAGGACGAGAACGTTTATAGCTTTCTCCTTGTCCAATGTAGTCATTGATATGGTTTAAATTGGTAATCCCATATTCACTAGTTAAATCTTTCAAGAAAAGGTCTAATAATCTACCGGTTGTTTCCGCATCATAAATCGCTCTATGGTGCTGTTCTAATACGACATCAAAACGTTTAGCTAAAGCACTTAATCCAAAACTTTTAAATTGAGGATATAAAAAACGGGAAAGTTCTAAGGTATCAATCACTGGTTGATCATAGACAGGTAAATCATTTTTTTCATAGCCTTTATTAATAAATCCTACGTCAAACTGTGCATTATGTGCGACGAGAATCGTATCTTTTGTAAATTCTTGGAATTCAGACAAAACTTGTTTTTCTGGCTTAGATCCTTTAACCATATCGTTTGTAATCCCTGTTAATTGCGTGGTAAAAGCAGACAGTTCTTCTCCAGGATCAATAAACTCCTGAAATTCACCAATCACATTCCCTTTATACATTTTAACGGCAGCTAATTCAATAATCGAATCATAAATGGCTGATAAACCCGTTGTTTCCACGTCAAAAACGACATAAGTAGCCTCATTTAATTCAATATCTGAAATATTCATAGCAATTGGTACACCATCATCGACAAGATCTGCTTCTAAACCATAAATGACTTGAATGTCATTATCTTTACTCGCTTGATAAGCATCCGGGAAAGCATAAACCCCCGCATGATCCGTAATCGCAACAGCTTCATGCCCCCATTCAGCCGCTGTTTTGATTAAGTCTGTCACAGGTAATGTCGAATCCATCATACTCATGTTCGAATGAGCATGGAGCTCTATTCTTTTTTGTCCTTCTGGAGCTTGATCTTTTCTTCCTTCATGAAATGTCTCTTGTAAGCTTTGAGCCATCATGCCTAGTTCATTGGTATAAGTATCTTCTTGGATAGAGCCTTGAGCCTTTAACCAAATCCCTGGTTTAATATTTGCAAACATCGCTTCATCTGTTTCATTATTGGAGAATTTTTTAACAGTTATAGAAGAAGAATAATCCGTAATCTTTAAAATCATTAATTCTCGTTCTGATCTTAATTTTCTAATTTCTACATCAAAAACATAGCCTTCAACGACTACACTACGTTCTTCTTCTAAAATATCAACCATTTGCGTAATTGGTAAATTATTAGAAATACTACGACCTAGTTTAATCGGTCCGTCCACATTTCCAACTCCGCCTTTACCATTTTGCGCATTTTGTTGATGTTTCTCAGTTAATTTTTTTGTAAGGATTGCATTTTCAGATTCATTTTTTTCGATTACAGCTTTGGTTACTTTTTCTGCTGCCGCGACATCTACTTTTGGTATAATGCGTAAATCTGTAGGGAAACCTAGTCTTTTATATTCTTTAACAATGGGTGGGAAAAATTCATCATTGAATTTTTCCAAGGTCACTTCATGTTCAATATAAAAATAAACTTTATTATCCTTTAAGATAGGTGTTCCTGTTTTAAACAATTCATTACAAATAGGCGAATCTACTCCACTTTGTTGACAAGCATAGAGCCAATAATCACTGATTAGTTGTTGGTTGATAGTTGGGTTTTTGACTTCAATTTCTAATTCTGTTTTCGCTATTTTAAAAAAAGCAAGCGATAAGGCTTCTTCAAACTGTTTAAATAATTTAAAAGGTAAAATATCATTAAATGAAAGATGAAACTCCCATTTTTTTTCATTTTTATGCACCTTGACGGACTTTATTTCACCTTCTTCCAAATAAACCATCTCATCTTCAGTGGGAGAAAGTTTTATTTGTTGTAATAATGTTTGAAATAGAGCTTTTGTATCTTTAGCCATCATTACCCTTCTTTCTTAAAAGAGATTACACGAAAGAAAAGGAGGCAGGCATTTAGCGAACTGTCTCCTTTTTTATCTTTATATAAATGAACGTTTTAGATATTTTCTTGTGTTGATTTAAGAATCGAAATTGTATCAATAACTTCTTCTTTTCGAGTTTCAATTATCTCATTCGTACGTCGGAAAGAAACCTCTACAATTCCATCTTCGGCTTTTTTACCTACTGTAATTCGGATTGGAATACCAATTAACTCCGCATCCGTAAATTTCACGCCAGGTCTTTCTTTACGATCATCGATTAAAACTTCAAACCCTTCCTCTGTAAACAATTCATTTAATTCATCTGTTAATGCTTTTTGATGTTCATTCTCATAATTGATAGGAACGATATGGACATCAAAAGGTGCCACAGCATCTGGCCAAACTAGTCCTCGGTCATCTAAATTTTGTTCAGAAATAGCTGAAAGTAAACGACTAATCCCAATTCCATAACTTCCCATGATTACTGGAGTTGGTCTTCCATTCTCATCTAAAACAGTCGCTCCCATTGTTTCACTAAAACGAGTTCCTAACTTAAAGATGTGTCCTACTTCAATTCCTGTAGTGAATTGAAGCGTTCCTTGTCCATCTGGTGATAAATCACCTTCTTGAACCATTCGTATATCTGTATACATATCTGGCTCAAAATCACGACTTGGATTGATGTGAATAAAGTGTTTGTTTTCTTGATTAGCTCCCGCAACAGCATTCACCATATTTTTTACATATAAATCAGCTACAACCATGACTTCTTCTGGTAAATTAAATGGTCCGACATAACCAGCTGGAAGCCCATTGAACAGCTCATTAATTTGTTCTTCACTAGCGTGTTCAATGGTTTCAGCACCTACAGCTATACGTACTTTAATCTCATTAACGTCATGGTCTCCTCTTATAATAGCCATGATTGGTTTGTTGCCATCCGCTACCAAAAGAACACTTTTCAATATTTTTGTTTTATTTATTGATAACAATTCAGCTAACTCATCAATCGTTTTTGTATTTGGCGTATCGATTAATTCTTTTTGAAGTTGAACTTCTGTATTGGTTCGCTCTTTAAATTTGCTGCTAGCCATCTCAATATTTGCGGCATATTCACTTTCTGTTGAATAAGCAATGGTATCTTCTCCTACATCTGAATCTGACATTGCAATAAATTCAATAGATTCCTTCCCACCCATTGCTCCTGCATCGGCAATAATTGAACGGTAGTTTAAACCAATGCGATTAAAGATATTATCATAAGCTTGCCAAATATCATTATACATATCATCTAAACTGTCCGTAGAGTCATGAAATGTGTATGAATCTTTCATAATAAATTCTCTGCTTCGTAGCAAACCAAATCGAGGTCGTTTTTCATCTCGATACTTTGTTTGAATTTGGTATAAGTGAAGCGGTAATTTTTTATAAGATTTAATATCATCTCGGATTAATTTTGTAAATGTTTCTTCATGGGTTGGTCCTAATAAAAATTCGCGATTATGTCTATCTTTTAATTCCATCATTTCAGGACCATACGTGTCAAATCGACCAGATTCTCTCCATAAATCTGCTGGAATCAAAGTAGGAAGTAACATTTCTGTCCCTCCAACAGCGTCTAATTCTTCACGAATAATGTTTTCTATTTTTTTAATTACGCGCCATGCTAATGGCATATAAGTATATATACCTGCTGATATTTGACGAATAAATCCCGCACGTAACATTAATTGGTGACTAGCTACCTCAGCATCACTTGGTGTTTCTCGTAATGTTGGGATAAAAATTTGGGATTGTTTCATTCAGTATCAAACTCCTTTATATTCATTTTATCGTTAGTTAAAAAAGAATCTTTGGATATCATTCCATGTGACTACAAGCATTAGAATTAATAACAATACCATACCGATTAAATTAATCATGGCTTCTTTTTCTTCACTTATTTTCTTTCCGCGGATTCCTTCAATAATATTTAAAAGTAACTTTCCACCATCTAGGGCTGGAATAGGTAATAAATTCATTAATCCTAAGTTAATGCTTAAAAAACCAATAAAGTTAACAATACCAATAAAGCCTGATGTTTTGGTTACTTGTCCAGTTAATTCAAAAATCGCTACCGGCCCGCCTAAATCATCTACACTAAATTGCCCGGTAAATAACATGACAATACTTTGCGAAACCATTTTAATGGTCGACCATGTTTCCGTAAAACCAAAAGCAAGTTTATCTAAAAAAGAAGTTTTCATAGAGACTTCTACTCCGATTCGACCCACTTCTATTTCGTTAACCGTTCTTGCTTCAGGTTTAATCACTTCGGTGTATCGATTATTTTCGGGAGTTTCCATTTCAAAAGTCAAATCCTCATTTGGATGTTGTCCTACAATCTCAACCATTTCTGTAAATGAAGACACTTCTTCATCTTCAATAGACAATACACGATCCCCTGTTTCTAGCTGTGACTGAGCTGCAGGTGTATTTTCTTCTATTCGACCAATTACAGGTTCAGTTGAAGGAATGCCTCCTTGCATGAAAGCCATTAAGATAAAAGCGACAATGGCGAGGATAAAATTATTTAAAGGTCCCCCAAAATTCGTTAAAATTCGATTGAATAAGGGAGCGTTAGGGAACTGACGATTTGCAGGAGCAATTTGTAATTTTGTGCCATCTTCTTTAATCAGTATTGCATCTGCATTGACCGGATAAGTAACTGTTTTTTCAGTGTTATCGGTCATATTTCCTTTTATATATAATTGTTCATTAAAGTCATATTCCAATACATCAATAGGAATACCCTTTGTATACATTGATTGCTTGCTTAAATCAATCTCAGATACTTTTTCATTTTCATCAAGAACCAATAAAGCAGGCATCCCTAATCGGATATCCTCTTCATCTTCATAACCGGCCATTAACACGTATCCGCCGATTGGTAACATACGGATGGTGTAAGTTGTTTCATTTCTATGCGTTTGAAATAACTTCGGTCCCATACCAATAGCAAATTCTCGGACTAAGATTCCTGACTTTTTTGCAAAATAAAAATGTCCAAATTCATGTACAATCACGATTATTCCAAAAACTAGCACAAAAGCTAATATTGTTTGCATAGAACACAACTCCTTTCTACCTTCTACTCCTATACAAATTCATTTTCATTAAACGACACCTAATATAAAGGCCATACTTAATGTAAATAAAGTACTATCAAAACGATCCAGAATCCCGCCATGTCCTGGCAATATTTTTCCTGAATCTTTCACAGAAAAATGTCTCTTAAAACTAGACTCTAATAAATCACCAAATTGTCCAGTGACAGACAATATTCCCGCTACCAAAAGCATGATACCTTTGGAATATCTAAAATCAAAAAAGATTAAATAAATAAACGCAACAAGTATTGCTGACATAATTCCACCTATAAAACCTTCAATTGTTTTATTAGGTGATAATTGAGGGGCTAGTTTATTTTTACCAATCTGAGAACCTATAAAATAAGCCCCGATATCTGTACTCATAACGACTAGTAAAATAAATAAAAATAATGCTAAATGAGAATTACGGATTGTCACAGCCGCATACCCACCTAAACCAACATAAAACATAGTCAAAGCTGAAACGCCAGCTTTGGTAAAATCATAGTCATGGATAACCACTGTACAAATTAGTAAAAACATTAAAGAAAAAATAGGCGTAAAACTATTACTCCAGTTATCTGGTAAATAGACCGCTAAATAATCAAAAAACACAATCGACAAAGTACCAAGATATGTAACAATAGATGGCAATAGTTGTCGATTAATCTTTGCCATACGAATTAATTCTATACTTGCTAATAATGCAATGAGTCCCATAACAAAATTAAAAGGCCAGCCACCTATAAAAATTGTCGGGACAAGTACCACTAACAAGACAATAGAAGTGATTATGCGTTGACGCACATTAATCCCCTCCTAGGATTTTTATCTTTTCGTAGATTAAACTCCACCAAATCTACGATTTCTATTTTGATATTCTAAAATTGCTTGTTCAAATAATTTTTCATTGAAGTCAGGCCAGTATTCAGAAGTAAAATAAAATTCACTGTAAGCGTTCTGCCAAAGCAAGAAATTACTTAAACGTTTTTCACCACTCGAACGGATTAAAAAGTCTACTTCTTGAAATTCACCTAGTTGGGCAGTTAATAAGTGAGAAGCAAGCGTTTCTTCATTGATAGCATCTGGTTTTATTTTTTTGTCTTTTACATCTTGGGCAATTTCTTGAACAGCTTGTACGATTTCAGCTCGGCCTCCATAATTAAAAGCAAAATTTAAAATCATCCCTGTATTATCTTTAGTCTCTTCTACTGCTCGAAAAATAGCTCGTTTCGTAAAATCCGGTACCTGTTTTTCAAACCCCGTAACCATCACTTTTACATTATTTTCATTTAATTCCGGAACAAACCTTTTGAAAAATTTTCCAGGCAAGGCCATTAAATATTGAATTTCTTTAACGGGCCGTTTCCAGTTTTCGGTAGAAAAAGCATACAGAGTTAATACTTTAATCCCCAGTTGATTGGCACTTAAAGCCACTCGACGTATAGCTTCGACACCTTCTTTGTGTCCTTCAGACCGCTCTAACCCTCTTTCTTTCGCCCAACGTCCATTTCCATCCATAATTATAGCTACATGGTTTGGAATTAAATCATTTTTTATATTTTGGGCAGAGTTATTATTAGTCATGATTGTCCTCCTTATTTTTTCTACACTCTATTATATTGAAAATATATGCAAACTACCACATCTATTAAAAATTATCATCTTAATTTTCCTAAAATAGTATAAATCCGCCAAAACAAATAGTGTTCTAGCGGATTTGTTTTAATCTATAAACGTTCAAATTTAAACTTCAATTTGATAAATGTTAGGTATAGAGCTATCTGTATGAAAAACTAAGGCCCCGATAACTAAACATTCATTTTTTATCGTTTAATCTTCAATAATTTCTTTTTCTTTTTCAGCTGCTAACTGATCGGCTTCTTTAACCGCATTATCCGTTAAGTTTTGTACTTCCGTTTCAAATCTGCGTAATTCATCTTCAGAAAGTTCGCCGTCTTTTTCTAATTTTCTCAATTCATCAATAGCAGAACGACGAACATTTCGAATAGAAACTTTAGCATTTTCGGCTTCTTCTCCAACTTGTTTAGCAATCTCACGACGTCGCTCTTCCGTTAATTGTGGGACAACTAATCGTATAATTGAACCATCATTTGATGGGGTAATCCCAATATCTGATTTATTAATAGCTTTTTCAATATCATCTAAAATATTTTTGTCGTAAGGTGTAATCACAATCATTCGTGCTTCTGGCACAGAAATTTGTGCTAATTGGTTTAGTGGTGTATTTGCTCCATAATATGAAACCATAATACCATCTAATAAACTGGCATTTGCACGCCCAGCACGAATACTGCCCAATTCACGAGTAAATGCTTGTAAAGCAGTATCCATATTCTTTTTTGTTTCATTAAGTACTTGTTGACTCATCTTATTTCCCCCTAATATTTGTTCCTATTTTTTCACCAAGGACAACCTTTTTAATATTTCCTTTTTCATTAAGTTTAAATACAACGAGTGGGATTTCATTATCCATACTTAAAGAAGATGCTGTAATATCCATCACATTAAGTGATTTATTAATCACATCAAGATAAGTTAACTCTTCATATTTTATAGCTGTTTTATCAACGTTTGGATCCGCTGAATAGACACCATCAACATTATTTTTTGCCATCATAATAACGTCGGCATTAATTTCTGCAGCACGTAAAGCTGCGGTAGTATCTGTTGAGAAATATGGGCTTCCTGTTCCACCAGTGAAAATGACCACACGGCCTTTCTCTAAATGACGGATCGCTCTTCTTCTGATATAAGGCTCTGCTACTTCAGCCATACTAATTGCAGTCTGAACACGAGTAGGTACGCCTAAACTTTCTAATCCGTCTTGCAAGGCTAAACCATTCATCACAGTAGCTAACATTCCAATATAGTCAGCTTGCGCACGATCCATTCCCATGGTTTCCCCAGTCTGACCACGCCAAATGTTTCCCCCACCAACAATAATTGCAAGTTCAACACCCAAAGCATGTACTTCTTTAATTTCTTCAGCAATATCTTTTATGGTTGCTGGGTCAATCCCATAACCTTTTTTTCCGGCAATTGCTTCTCCACTTAATTTTAAAACAATCCTTTTATATTCAGGTTTTGCCATGTTTTGTCCTCCTAGGTTTACATATTAATATTAGCATATCTTTAAGAATGAGTCACTTATTTGTCAGGTATTTTTCTTTCTATTTCATTAAAATATATTTAACTCTATACTAACCTAAAAAAAGACAGGAACGCTAGACGCTCCTGTCTAAATCTTAAAAAATTAAAGGTTCATTTGATTTCTAACTTCTTCAGCAAAGTCTTCTTCGCGTTTTTCAATTCCTTCGCCAACTTCTAGACGAGTAAATGATTTAATTGAAGCGTTTTGATCATTTAGATATTCTTGAACAGTTTTGTCGCCATCTTTAACATATGGTTGATCCACTAGAGAAATTTCAGCTAACCATTTGTTTAAACGACCTTCAACCATTTTTTCAACAATATGTTCTGGTTTACCTTCGTTTTTAGCTTGTTCAGATAAAATATTTAACTCGTGATCACGTGTCTCTTGAGGGACATCTTCACGTCTTAAATATTGTGGATTTAATGCCGCAACGTGCATAGCAACATTACGTGCTACTTCTTCATTTCCACCTTCAATTAAAGTTAAAACAGAAATACTTCCGCCCATATGCTCATAAGCACCAAAGATTTCATTATCTTCTTTTTCAATTAATTCGAAACGACGAAGTGTAATGTTTTCACCAATCGTAGTGATAGCACTTGTGATTTCATCATTAATCGTTTCGTCATTTTCCATTTTAAGCTCTTTTGCTTCTTCAATAGAAGAAGGTTTATTTGTTGCAATAGTTTTAGCAATATCTTTTACAAGAGTTTGGAATTGTTCATTTTTTGCTACATAGTCTGTTTCACTATTTACTTCTACAACAACAGCGGTATTCCCTTCAATATGAATATATGATAATCCTTCTGCTGAAATACGATCTGCTTTTTTAGCTGCTGTAGCTACACCTTTTTCACGTAAAATATCGATTGCTTGATCCATGTCACCGTCAGCTGAAACAAGTGCTTTTTTAGCATCCATCATTCCAACACCAGTACGGTCACGAAGTTCTTTAACTTGAGCTGCTTTAATTTGTGCCAAGATAATTCCTCCTGATTTAAATAAATTATTATAATATGTCTTCTTTTATTTCAATACGAATTAAATGTTATTCGTTGTCGCCTTCGACAGCTTCAACCATTTCTTCAATAGATGCTGATTTTTCTTCGTCAGCGGCTGTTTGAGATTCACCTTGATTTCCTTCAATGAATGCATCTGCCATAACTGAAGTAATTAATTTAATTGCACGAATCGCATCATCATTTGCTGGGATAACATAATCGATGTTATCTGGATCTGTATTAGTATCTACCATAGCAATTACAGGGATGCCTAATTTATTTGCTTCGTTTACTGCAATATATTCTTTTCGAGGATCTACAACGAATAATGCATCTGGAGTTCCTGATAAATCTTTAATTCCTCCAAGAGTACGTTGTAATTTATCTCTTTCTTTAATTAATAAGCTAACTTCGTTTTTAGGAAGAACATCAAATGTTCCATCTTCTTCCATAGCTTCTAATTCTTTTAAATATTCAATTCTTTTGCTGATTGTGTCCCAGTTTGTCATTGTTCCACCTAACCAACGATGGTTAATGTAATGAACTCCTGCACGTTCAGCTTCTTCTTTAATAGATTCTTCTGCTTGTTTTTTAGTGCCTACAAATAGAATATCTCCACCATTTTCACCAATTTCACGAACAACTTTATAGGCTTCTTCAATTGCGCGAACGGTTTGTTGTAAGTCTATGATGTAAATACCATTTCTTTCTGTAAAGATATATGGTTTCATTTTTGGATCCCAACGACGTGTTTGGTGACCAAAATGAACACCAGATTCTAATAATTGTTTCATAGTTACTACTGCCATTATAAATTCCTCCATTTTTGTTTTTTTCGTCCCCAACTTTCAAATATCCAAACAACTCCTGGCAATAGGAGCAACAGTTGAACAATCCAGTCGAGTGAAATTTGATGCTTTAGCACCGTCAAATATTATACAGAAAACATTCGTAAATATCAAATAAAACTTGCACTCTAATTAAAATTAACGCATACTATCTTTATCATTGATTTGAGGTGATGTTTTGTTTTATACATTTATTTTTAAATTAGTTAGATTTTTAACATTGATATTGAACGGTCGAACAAAAGTGGTGGGGAAAGAAAATCTTCCCACCGATGAAAAGTTTGTTCTGGTTGCTCCACATCGTACTTATTTAGATCCTGTTTATATTGCAGTAACGTCCTATCCATTTAGGTTTTCCTTTATGGCAAAACAAGAATTATTCAAAATTCCGGTTTTAAATTGGATTATTCGACATCTAAATGCTTTCCCTGTCGATCGCGAAAAACCAGGAGTTAGTGCAATTAAGACACCTGTAAATTATTTAAAAAATGACGAATTAAATGTTATGATTTTTCCTTCAGGGAGTCGCCATTCTACTGAATTAAAAGGCGGTGCTATTACAATTGCACGTTTAGGAAAAAGTAAAATCGTTCCAGCTGTTTATTCAGGTCCTTTAACCATGAAAGATTTGTTACTGCGTAAACAAGCGACTGTAAAGTTTGGCGAACCATTTGAAGTTAAACGAAAAATTGAAGGAGTAGATGATATTAATGAATATTACTCCAATATTATCCAAGAAGCCTTCGATGAACTGGATGAATCAACTAACCAATAATAAAAATCCTCGCCTAGAATAGGTGAGGATTTTTATTTACAAAATTAATTGTGAGATGGATCTATATAACCTAAGTTTTGCAACTCATACATTTCACTGTAACGTCCACCCAGTTGAATCAATTCATCATGTGGTCCACGTTCTACAATTTCACCATCTTCTAAGACAAGAATTTGATCTGCATCACGAATTGTAGATAATCGGTGTGCTATCGCCAAGGTTGTACGACCTTCTCGCATGCGATTTAATCCTTCTTGAATCAGTACTTCGGTTTCTGTATCAATATTTGCGGTTGCTTCATCTAAAATTAAGATTTTAGGATCTTTTACAATCGTACTGGCAAAAGACAATAATTGTTTCTCACCACTTGAAAAACTGGCTCCACGTTCCACTACTTTATGTTCGTACTTTCCAGGTAACTTTTCGATGAAACGATCTGCTTGAACAAATTGAGCCGCTCGTATAACTTCTTCATCGGTAATGGAATCATCGAGTAAACGAATATTATCTTTTATGGTTCCATAAAACATAAAAGAATCTTGTAAAACTAAGCCAATTTCATGACGAAGTTCTTGGATTGGATAATTTTTAATCGATTGATCATCAATTAAAATTTCTCCTTCTTGAAATTCGTAAAATCGCATCAAAATATTAATAATTGAAGACTTACCACTTCCGGTATGTCCCACTAAGGCCACTGTTTCACCGGGATTGACTGTAAATGAAATGTTTTTTAACACATCATGTTCATCATCATATGAAAAAGTAACATTTTTAAATTCAATTTTTGCATCTCTAATCTTTAAATCTGGATTCTCTTTTTGTTTTGGATTATACGTTTGATTATCCATAACATTTAATATTCGACTACTTGAAATCACACCATCTTGAAAGAGACTCAAATTATCCATCAGACGTGTTAATGGTTGAAAGAATAAATTTACATAGGAGGTAAAAGCATAGATTACCCCGATTTCAACCGGTCCTTGTAAAGCATCATAGCCAAATAAGCCCAAAATGGCGACAACGGCTATTGTATATAATAAGTTAATAATAGGACTCAATAAAATAGCATTAATTTTAGTCATTGAAAAATTGGATTGGAAATAAGAATCATTGACTTCCTCAAATTCATGAATCATTCGTTTTTCTTGTCTGAATTGTTGAATAATTGACATTCCATTAATTGATTCAGCCAATTGTGTGTTTAACATACTGTTTTTACTTTTCATCTCAGAGTAAGTCTTTGAACTATATACTTGATAGAATCGAGTTACAATGAGCAATAAAGGTACAAAAGCCAAAATCCACAAAGAAACTTTCCAATCTAATAAAAGCATTGCTCCAAAAGTGGTTAAAATACTTAATAAACTTTGAGCAATATTTAAAAGAACATTCCAAAAATCTTTTAATGCTTCAGTGTCATTGGTTACTCGGGTAACCACCCAACCAGTAGAAGTATTATCAAAAAATTTCATTCCTAAGCGATGAACTTTAGCAAACAATTGATTTCTTACATTTTGAATTGTTTTTTCTGAAGCTATATTAAATAAATAAAGTTCAAAAAAGGTAACGACCGCTTTCGCCAAGGTTAAACCAAAATAAATCGCACCAAACATGACGGCGGTTGAACGAGTGGCTATTCCTGTAGCTAAATAATCATCAATAAAAGTTTGAATAATACGCGGTTGGACCGCATTAATTACTGCTAATAAGATGACAAGAAATATAGCTATCACAAATTGTTTTATATATGGTTTCACATACTTTAATATTCTCTTTAAAGTAATCATTTGTTCTTTTATCGGTATAGAGCGATATTGTGACTCTTCTTCAACTTTCGTTTCCATATCTACTCACCTTCCTCCACAAACTCAGGATTTTTTTGTTCCAATTGTTGTTTGTTGTACATTTCATGATACCAACCATCTTGTTCTATTAATTCTTCATGTGTTCCTCTTTCCGTAATTTCTCCCTCATCCAGTACAATAATTTCATCTGCATGCATTAAAGAGCTAATACGGTGGGCTACAATAATGGTTGTTTGGTCTTCTCTCAATTCTTTTAATCCTCTAAGAATTTCTTCTTCTGTTTTAGCATCGACAGCTGACAGTGAATCATCTAGTATCATAACCTCAGGATTTTTAATTAATGCGCGAGCTATCGATACACGTTGTTTTTGACCTCCAGAAAGAGAGACTCCTCGTTCTCCGGTTTGTGTATCATAACCATTGGGCATCTCTATAATGTCTTGGTGAATATCTGATATTTTTGCAGCCATTTCTACTTTTTCTTGTGAAAGAGAAGGATTACTAAAGCGAATATTGTCTCGAATGGAAGTTGAAAATAAAAAAGTATCCTGCGGGACATAACCGATACTTTGCAATAATGAATCTAGCGTATAATTTCGAATATCTTTATTTCCAAATTTTATTTCTCCATCATAATGATCATAATCACGTAGTAGGAGTTTTAAGATACTTGTTTTTCCTGCCCCTGTTTTTCCAACAATTCCTAAAGTGTTTCCTTTCTTTATATGAAAAGAAATATCTTTTAATGCCACTTCTTCGCTGTTTGGGTACTTAAATAAATCGACCTTAAATTCAATATCCCCTTTTGGTGGTTTGTTATCAGCACCTTGTCTTTCAATAATCCCTGATTTTTCACTCAATAACAATTCAATTCGTTCATAACTCGCTGAACCTCTTTCAATAATATTAAAAAGACGTCCAATAGCAAACATAGGCCAAACTAGCATTCCTATATAGCTAATAAAAGTAACAAACTCTCCAACCGATATTTCCATATCTATAATTAGATTCCCACCAACAATAATAGCAATCACATAAGAGCTACCAATAATTAAATCTAAAACCGGATCAAACAATGAATCTATTTTATAAACTTCTCTGTTTTTTTCGACAATATTATCAGTCTGTTCGTGGAATTCTTCTATGTCTTCTTTTTCTTGACCAAATGTTTTAATTCGCTTAATTCCTTGTAAACTCTCTTGTACTTTATTATTCATTTGTGAGAAGGCATCTTGTGCCCCACGGAAACGAGTATGCAACATACGTCCTAAATACCTAGAAGCTACCGCTAAGAATGGCAAAGGTATAATTGCTAATAAAGTTAGACGCCAATCAACCACAATGAACATAGCTGTAATTGTAATAATCGTAATACTTAGTGAGTCTGCCATTGTGACAATCCCACCACCAGCCACCATACGTAAAGCTCTTAAGTCATTGGTAGCATGAGCCATTAAATCTCCGGTACGGTATTTTTGATAAAATTCACTATCCATTTCAGTAAAATGTTTATATAAACGATTCCGCATAATTTTTTCTAATTTTTGTGCATTTCCCCAAATATTTACGCGCCAAATATAGCGTAAAACATACTGTAAAACAGCGGTAACAAACAAAATAACCAACCATTTAATTAATGAATCCATTGTAATAACATCCATTGCAATCTCATCAATGACCACACCTATGATACGTGGTGGAATCAGTTGCAAAATGGCTACAATTAATAAAGCAATAATTGCAATTAAATAAGACTTCCATCTATCCTTAAAAAACCAGCCTAATTTTTTATATATCCCCATGCATACACCTACTTTTATTTGGCATTTGTTTTTTAAATTCAAAGAAACGAACAGCTTTTAAAAAATTAAATGACTGTTCGTTCTTCTATTACTTATTCTTTTTCTTGGATTGTGCTTTCATTTGGCCGACCATTTGATTAATTTTCCGTTCAGATGGTTTTTGTCCCATTGAAAGCATCATGGTTCGAATCATAGTTTCATCAATTGGTGGATTTTCTTCAAAGTATTTTATCATGTAACGACGTGCAAGGAAAAAACCACCTGCTAAACCACCAACTAATGCCAATATAATTAGAAATATTGCTAAACCTAAATTCATATTTCTTCACTCCTATCTCAAATTAGTCACTCATTAATTATATACACAACTACTATTTTACCTAAAATAACTTGAAAGTAAAACTAAAAAACAACGACAATAAATATTTCTCTTATATTTATTTGATCTAGATAGATAAAATACCATTAAAAGCATAATGTAAAACAGCTGGCAAAAAGCCAGCTGTTTTTTCTTTATCTTTTAATTAAAAATAAATAGTTTAACAATCTAAGGCTAAATATTCATCGACGACATTCTCTACTGTAAAGCCTAAATGTTCTACGACTTCTTCGCCTTTACCACTTGCTCCAAAGCGATCAATGGCCATGATTTTTCCGTCTGTACCGGCATAACGGTCCCAACCAAATGGTGTTCCCATTTCAATCGCTACTCGTTTTGTAAGGTGTTTTGGTAAGACAGATTCTTTATATTCATCTGATTGTAATTCAAACAACTCAAAACTTGGCATAGAAACAACCGCTACGTCATGTCCTTTTTCACGTAATTCTTTTTGGGCTTCAACAGCTAGTTGAACTTCAGAACCTGTTGCTATTAGTAAGCCTTCTGCTTCTTCTTGAGCTGGAGATAACACGTAGGCTCCTTTTTCTACATTCTCTAATGCAAGTTTTTCTGTATTCGGAAGGACTGGTAAACTTTGACGAGTTAAAGCCAATAATGTCGGACGGTCTTTAGACTCTAAAGCG
>DXAZ01000055.1 GCA_019116785.1 Candidatus Atopostipes pullistercoris | reverse complement strand
TAATTTTTTCAAATTTTGTTTTGACGGCATTTGCACAACCTTGGCAAGTCATTCCTTGTATGGTAACTTCTTGTTTCATTATAAAAACTCCCTTTTATTCGTTTTGTGCGGTTTTTAGTTCTTCTTTTGTCGTTTCTGGTTTAATTCCTTCTTTAACAACAGAAGGTTTAAATTTTTTAAGTCTTGAAGCATTTAAGACAACGGATACTGAACTCAAACTCATTGCTGCTGCTGCAAACATTGGGTTTAATAAAGGTCCGCCAAATAAATGAAGGATACCCATAGCAACTGGAATACCTAAAGTATTGTAACCAAAGGCCCAGAATAGATTTTCTTTAATATTTTTAATGGTTGATTTAGATAATTCAACCGCTGTAGATACATCCATCAAATCACTACGCATTAAGACAATGTCGGCGGATTCCATGGCAACATCTGTACCTGAACCAATCGCAATACCAATATCTGCTTGGGCTAATGCAGGTGCATCATTAATTCCATCACCGACCATCGCAACTTTTTTACCTTCTTTTTGTAATTTAATGACTTCATCCGCTTTATCTTCTGGCAAGACTTCACTTAATACACGATCAATCCCCACTTGTTTAGCAATCGCATCTGCGGTACGTTTGTTGTCTCCAGTTATCATGGCAACTTCAATACCCATTTTGTGCAAACGTTCAATGGCTTGAACACTATTTTCTTTTACGGTATCAGCTACAGCGATTATTCCAGCTAATTTATTATCCATTGAAATATACATGGGTGTTTTTCCTTGTTCGGCTAGCTGATTAGAAGTAGACGCGAATTCATTTAAGGAAATGTTATTTTCTATCATTAACTTTTTGTTTCCTAAATATAGAGGATGGTCTTCAATCGTTACTTCAATCCCATGTCCAGGGATTGCGTTAAAATCTTTTGCTTTTAATAATTCTAATTCCTTTTCTTTTGCCTCTTGAACAATTGCTTCACCTAGTGGATGTTCTGAACCTAATTCAGCAGAAGCTGCAAATTTTAATAATTCTTGAGCACTCACATCATTTGCAGTCACAATATCTGTAACAACAGGTTCACCTTCAGTAATGGTTCCTGTTTTATCAAATACAATTGTATCTACTTTTCCTGTACTTTCTAAAGCATCAGCACTCTTAATCAAAACACCATTTTCAGCACCTTTCCCTGTTCCTACCATGATGGCCATGGGAGTAGCTAAGCCTAGAGCACAAGGACAAGCAATCACTAATACTGAAATCGCAATGGTTAAAGCAAAAGTCAATGATTCTCCACCAATAAAGTACCAGCCAAGTCCTGAAAGAACCGATAAGCCAATAACAACCGGTACAAACACTCCTGAAATTTCATCGGCTAATTTCGCAATCGGTGCTTTAGATCCTTGGGCTTCTTCTACTAATTGAACAATTTGTGAAAGAGCAGTATCTTTACCAACCTTTGTCGCTTCATATTGAAAGCTCCCCGTCTTATTGATACTTGCCCCAATCACTTCATCGCCTTGTTTCTTTTCTACTGGAATACTTTCTCCAGTCAACATCGATTCATCTATTGCGGTAGAGCCAGAAATAAGTTTACCATCAACGGGTAATTTTTCTCCGGGACGAACAACAAGGGTATCTCCCACTTGAACTTCATCAATGTTAATTTCTTCTTCTATACCATTACGCATAACTCTTGCTGTTTTTGGGGCTAATCCCATTAATTTTTTAATGGCTTCTGAAGATTTTCCTTTTGAAACAGCTTCAAAATATTTTCCTAATGTGATTAACGTTAAAATAACACCTGCCGATTCATAATAAAGCATATGTGCATAGCTAAAATCGCCAGCTGAAATCTTCAAAGTTCCATACAAACTATAGACAAAAGCAGCACTTGTTCCTAATGCGACCAATGAATCCATGTTTGGATGACCACGGAATAGCGTTCTAAAACCTACTTTGAAGTATTCTCTATTAATGATCATAATTGGTACCGTCAATAGAATTTGGACAATCGCAAAAATTAATGGATTTAAGTTTGGATCCATAAAGGCAGGAACCGGTAAGCCAACCATCGTCCCCATCGATATATAAAATAATGGAATAGTAAAAATCACAGACCCTAAAAAACGTGTCCACAGATTTTTAATGTGTTGGTCCTTTTTTTCTTGATCTAAATCGACTTGCTCGCTTGAATCTATTTCTTCATGTGCTTCATACCCTGCTTCTGAGACGGCCTTTGTAATATCCGATAAGTTTAAAGCAGATGGATCATACTTAACGGTTAATTTTTCTGTAGCTAAATTAACAGCTGCTTCTTGCATACCTGGTAGTTTTTGAGTGGCTTTTTCGATGGTTTGAGCACAAGAAGCACAAGTCATTCCTTCGATATTCAATGTTTTCTTCACGAGATTAGAAACGGCAGTATATCCTGCATCGGCTACTGCCTTTTGAATATCTGCTTCATTTAACACCGCTTCATCATATTTAACACTTAACTTTTCAGTGGCTAAATTAACCACAGACTTCTCCATACCTGGTAATTTCTGAGTCGCTTTTTCAACAGTTTGAGCACAAGAAGCACAAGTCATTCCTTCTATGCCAAATGTTTGATCAACCATATTTTTTCTCCTTTAAAATTAAAATAATCAATACTTATTTATTCAATAAATGACATTCACATTGTCCCGGTACACATTCACAAGGAACAACTTCTGGAGCCGTTAACGATTTTTTCTCAAGTAATTCCATTAAATTGTCAATGTCCTCCGAACTTAACTTAGCCTCTTCGATAAATTGGCTAATCACTGATCCATGATGAGTGTTACAAACATTTGATAAAATATCTTTTGAATAGCCTTGAATAGCTGTTTCTTCACTAATGTTTGCCGAGTAGATAAATTTTCGGCCTTCTTTTTTTGTATTTAAGACTTCTTTATCTACTAAACGCCCGATTAGCGTTTTAATTGTTGATTCTTTCCAATTCATTTTATCTTCTAAAATTTCAATAATTTCTCTACTAGTAACAGATACGTTAGCCCAAACGACACGCATGACTTCTCGCTCGGCTTCACTAATTTGAATAGGTGCAACAGTTTCCATACAAATTTCCTCCTTGTATCTTTTTTCGTTTACAGTTGTAACCTTTATTCGTAAACATAGTTTACATTCGTAAACGTAAAAAGTCAAGTAAAAACTTTTTTTAATTCAAATTATTCATTATCGTTCTTTAAATAGGTTTTCAATGATCTTGGCGTTCATTTAACCCGTAAATCCCTTTTCGTTTTAAGTACTCTTTTTTCAAAAGATGAAAGGAATTTTCTTCAGTTACCCGTTTTTTCATGCGTGCATGTGCTCATCTACATTGTTTCTTCAAAAAGGTCGTGCTCTTTTAAATAATTTAATGTGCACCCATGATGACAAGTAAAATCCTTTTTTGCGATCACTTGTACGGCCTTAGTAAAGAGTTAAGTAAAGCCTTCTTAAAAAAATATACTTTTTTATACAATTAAAAAAGCCCAAACTTCATCATTCACGACGAAGTCTAGGCTCTTAATAGATGTCTTTTTAGGGCTTTATGTTTTCCATACCGATCATTGGGTCTATTGAGAAATGTTCGACCATTTTAGGGGTCAAAATATAGGATTTTACTTTTTCCATGTTCTCTTCTGGATTTTTTTCTGTTTCTGTGTCTTTTAAGTCGGTGTTCTTTTCTAATGAATCAAATTTATATTTATCTGATTGTAGGCGTTCTTTTAAGGCAGTATTTCTTAAATTTTGAGTGGACTGAATACTGCGTATAAAAGCTTCCGGTTCTCCAATTAATGATAGAGATTTGCTTGCACGTGTAATGGCTGTATAAAGGATATCTTTTTTCAACATCCGCCCATAACTCAAAAGCATTGGTAAAATTACAATATCGTACTCGCTTCCTTGCGCTTTATGGATTGAACAACAATAAGCCAATGTAATTTTATTCCAATTTGATCGCAGATAAGTGACTTCGTTTCCTTCAAAATCTACAATCAATTCATCCGTTTTTAATTCGGAATTTTTTGCGTTTGTAATTCCTACAATTTCACCAATGTCTCCATTGAATACATTATTTTCAGGATCATTTTGCAGTTGTAAAACTTTATCGCCAATACGATAGACCGTATCTATATATTTTACCTCTTTACGAGTTCCATCATTAGGGTTAAATATTTCTTGCAAGCGTTCGTTTAAAACATTAATTCCCGCGGGTCCTTTATAAATAGGAGCTAAAATTTGAATATCATTTGCCGTGAAACCTCGCTCAATTGCTTTTTCAACAATTTTTTCGATAACTGCTACCGCATTCCTTGAGTTAGCTGGAAAAAAGTTACGGTCGGCACGTTTTTTCATTAAATCATTCGGTAAACGATTGTGCTTAATTTCATGAGAAAGTGGGATAATACTTGAATCGTCACCTTGTCGATAAATCTCAATCAATTCTTTTTGTGGAATCTTACCCGAGTCAATTAAATCACGGAATACTTGACCGGGACCCACCGAAGGCAATTGATCTTGATCCCCTACTAAAATGACTTTCATCCCATGGGGAATACAACGAAAGAGTTGGTTCGCCAAGAAAGTATCCACCATCGACATTTCATCAATAATCAACAACTCACCCTCTAAAGAATGACCAAGATCCATTAAAAGATCCTCATCATCCGCTGTAAGTCCTAATAGTCGATGAATGGTTGATGACGGTAAACCTGTGGATTCTTTCATCCGCTTAGCTGCTCTTCCCGTTGGTGCTGCGAGTAAAATAGGAAAGCTCGAATCTTTATACGCATAGGGATCTAAAGATAAATCATTCATCTTGGCATACAAGTGAACAATTCCTTCAAGGACCGTTGTTTTTCCTGTCCCTGGTCCTCCCGTTAAAATAAAAACTGGAGATTCTAAAGCTTGCTTAATAGCTTCTTTTTGAGATTTTCCATATTCAATCCCTAATTCATATTCTAAATCTGAAATATTCTCTTCAAAAAACTCCTCAGAAATATCTTCAAAATCTCCATCAAGCATTCGCTCTAAAGAATTTACAATCCCCCATTCCGCATGGTATAAAGAAGATAAAAAATAGCGCCCCTCATCTTCATAAATCGTACTCTCTTCGATTAATCTTTCTAAGTTATACTCAATTAATTCCTCATCAATTATAAAAGGACGACTACGTTCTAAAATTTGAGTCGTTCGTTCACCTAAGTATCGTTTCATTGCATAAGTATCACCAGAATCATTGGAAATTGTATAAAGCGCATATAAAATCCCCGCCTGAATTCTCTCATCCGCATCTGGCTGCACATTGAGATGATCCGCGATGGTATCTGCTCGATTAAAACCAATTCCATCAACTTCTTGGATTAACTGATAGGGATTTTCCTGAATGACTTCTAAAGTCGTTTCTTCATATTTTCCATAAATACGAAAGGCTAAAGCATTATCTACCCCTAACTTATTTAAAGTTAGAATCACCTTTTGCATGCCATACTCAGTCGTTAATACATCTTCGAGGGTATTCTTTTGCTTTTGGCTAAGGCCTGGTACTTGATTTAAAGTTTTAGAATCTTCAACAATAGCGTCAATACAGTCCGTTCCTAAGGCTTCCACAATTTTTTCCGCTGTCTTGACCCCAATCCCTTTAAAAGAATCACTCGATAAATAATTAACGACAGACTCAGCAGTTGAAGGTTGGCTAGTGGCGTATCTTTCCGCTTTAAATTGAATCCCATATTTGGGATGGTTCGTAAAGGTTCCTCCAAATTCATAAGTAGAGCCTTCTTGAACCTGACCAAAATTTCCAGTAATGACAATATTATTTTCTAAATAATCTGAATTCGTCTCTTCAATTTCAACTAAGATCACTTTATAAAAATTGGATGGATTAGAGAAATAAATAGCTAACACTTCACCAGTGATATATAATTCTTCATTTTCAGTCAAATCAAATGGCATTTCTTCCACATTATTTCTCCTCTCTCAATTAGTCGTAGCTTTATTCTAACGCAGCCCATAATAAAATTAAAGCATAAAAAGAATACACTCAAAGCTTTAAAAATTTATTTAAAAATATTGGTCTAAAAAACGGGCAATCCCATCTTCACAATTTGAAGCTGTAACTTCATCGGCTAGCTCTAAAATTTCCGGTACTGCATTCCCCATAGCCACTCCTATACCTGCATAATCAATAATTGAACGATCATTTTGTCCATCGCCAAATGAAATGATTGCCTCTTTTGAAATCCCCAGCTTCAAAAGTATTTCATCTAAAGCTCTTGCTTTATCAATGCCTTGATTTGTAAATTCATAATAAAAGGGAGCAGAAAATGCTGCAGTGATGGATTTTTTGAAAGGAGCACTCATGGCTTGATGATGTTTTTGTAAATAATCTGGATTCCCTGCGACTAAAATTTTATTAACAGGCTTTTTAATTCCTTTGCTGAAATCATCAACTTCACAAACTTTAAAATTTCCGCCACGTGCTTCATAATGGACAATATTCATATATCCAGCAGGTCCCTCAGACTTTATATCAAAAAATGCATCATTTACCAACATGTATTCATCTTGATCCACCATACAAACGACTTCAAAATTTGTTAAATGATTTAATAGCTCATTCGTTAGGTTTATTGAGATGGCTTGATTGAACAAAATTTCTTTTGTTTTTACATCATAAACTTGACTTCCATTATAAGAAATAAGGAAGCCTTCATAAGTATCCATCTCTAATTCCCTAGCTAGTGGAAGCATTCCTTGAGTGGGTCTACCGGAAGCTAAAACAATTTTTATGCCTTTCTTTTGAGCTTCAATTAATTTATTTTTGGTACGTGTAGAAATAATTTTTTCTTTATTTAATAGTGTTCCATCTATATCCATAACAATTGCTTTAAGTTCCATTTATTTGACCCCTGCTCTACTTTATTCTCTAAGATTTTCTCTTTTAGTTTAAATAAATCTATTCCCCTTTTCAATAGAAGAAAGCTTCGTCAAAAGGAAAATCCTTTCAACGAAGCTTTAAATTCGTTTTAATTAAATATATTGTAACTCTTTATTTTCACTGTATGCAGCATCAATCGTTCCGCCACCTAAGCATTCTTCCCCATCATAAAGAACAACCGCTTGCCCTGGTGTAATTGCTCGAGCAGGATCATCAAATTCAACACGAGCTTTTGTTCGTGTTTCATCTAGATAAACGGTAACAGGTACTGCTTTTTGACGATAACGGAATTGAGCCATTGAACGGAATTCTCTAGGTAGTTTCTTATCCGTTGTGAAGAAGAAATCAGAAGCTTCTAGAGTGGTTGCATATAAGTGTTCATTTTCATAGCCTTGTCCCACGAGAAGCACATTGTTTTCAAGGTCTTTTCCAATAACAAACCATGGTTCATTGGATCCATCGGCGCTTCCGCCAATTCCTAGTCCTTTTCTTTGGCCGATTGTGTAATACATAAGTCCATCATGTTTACCCACGACTTCACCATCTAGCGTACGCATTTCACCGGCTTTGGCAGGTAAATAGTTCATTAAGAAGTCTTTGAAATCTCTTTCGCCAATAAAACAAATTCCTGTTGAATCTTTTTTCTTAGCGGTTGCTAAGTTTGCTCTTTCAGCTATTTCACGGACTTTCGATTTTTCCATGCCACCTAGTGGGAACATGACTTTAGAAAGTTGTGCTTGAGAAAGTTGATTCAAAAAGTATGTTTGATCTTTGTTTGAGTCTACCCCTCTTAATAAATGTGTAACGCCATCTTCATCGCGTTTTACTTGAGCATAATGACCTGTTGCAACATAGTCAGCGCCTAAGTCCATGGCATAATCTAAGAAAGCTTTAAATTTAATTTCTTTATTACACATGACGTCTGGGTTTGGTGTGCGGCCTTTTTTGTATTCATCTAAGAAATACGTAAAGACTTTATCCCAATATTGTTTTTCAAAATTGACTGAATAATACGGGATACCAATTTGGTCAGCGACTAAAGCAACATCTTTATAATCTTCTGTTGCCGTACAAAAACCATTTTCATCGGTGTCATCCCAATTTTTCATAAAAATACCAATCACATCATACCCTTGTTTTTTTAACAATAAGGCTGTAACAGAGGAATCTACTCCTCCACTCATTCCAACAACGACACGAGTATTTGCGTTTTCATTCATTTTATCACCATCATTTCTTTTTAGATTTTTCTTGCAAGCAAGAAAGCGAATTGAAAATCTAATCGAATTTGAAGGTTCGAAATTTCCAACGCCCCACATTATAAAGTTATATCAACAAAAAAGCAAGTTTATCGCTTAGTTCCTCATCAAATGTCTCCTAAAAAACTAACTACTTTCTTAATCAACCATATGAATGTCCTCGATGTATTCTAACGGCACATCTGCACCCAGTTGTAACATATTTACAATTTGTAGCTGTTCAGCAAGCAAAAGATGGTCAAAACCAGGAAGAGATTGAATGCTCAGTATTTCTTTTTTATGGTGTCGCCCGAGTTCTTCTCCCATGGTCAACAACGAACTCCCACTCTCAAGGATTGTCGTAATGCGACCTGAAATTGTCTTTTCTGGTTTTTTTAGAGCTTCCGCTGCCTGATCTACTAGCTCAGAATAATCATAAGGTAACTCTAACATTGTAATGAGGTGTTGCATTTGACCTAAGAGCCAATAACCTTCATCCATCATTTTTGTTTTAGAAAAAGGATGTTCACTAGCCACCTTTTTTGTCAGGTTATTTCCCTTCTCTGTTTCCAAAGCACTAACTTTTTCTGGCAAAGAAAGCATCGTCATAAAAAAGAGATGAACAAACTGTAACATTTCTTCTGATAAACCTGATACTTCAAAAGGATTGTTGTCAAATGAACGCATTTCTAAATATTGAATCCCATCTTCTAACAAACTCGCCGAATCTTTCACAACCCCTCTGAGCCGTACTGCGCCATAATATTCACGCTCTAATTTTAATTTGCCTGTTTGTACAGCGTTTTGTAAATCTGTCACATAATTTTTTATTGAATCATACCGTACAACAACTTTTGGGTGATTCGTAAAACCAAAATTACTATTTCGCAAGCTTCGCATAGGTTCCGTTGGTATATTTTTATCTTTGAAAAAAGGACCAGTGAAAAAAGGAGTTTCTGCAACAGGAGTTGCCCCAAACAAATAAACAAGAAGCCACTGATATCGTAAGAAATTGCTCGCTAGTTTTAAATATAACTCATCGCGCAAAGCTTCAATTGTTTCAAATTGAGTTTGAATGAAAAAGAGTTTCTCTAAAAATTGAGGGTTAAAAGAATAATTAATATGGATTCCATTAACTAATTGACGTTTTTTTCCATATTTTGAAGCAGTATACATTCGATATTCTTCTAGTTCTATATTGGACGTTTGAGAAATATTGATTAAAGAATCATCTTCTGGTAGATTACACGGTACACTAAAAGGCCACATGTATTCTTCATCCAATAAGTTTGCTATTAAAACATAACTTAAAGTTTGTAGCCAATTATAGGCTTTCGAATATGGGGCTAAAGGCGGCGTAATAATTTCAGGTTGTGCTTCACCATAATCCGTTTTAATATGAGGGTTCACTTCTCGATTTCCTAATGATTTAGGATGCATGGATGTTGCCAAATTTGCATGGCCCTTTACACGAAGACCTTCTTTTTCTAATCCGAAATTTCCTTTCATAAATAATTCTACGAGATTGTTTTCTTTAATATCTTTTATTAAATTCAATATTTTTCACCTCAAAACTTTCTTTCTGTTTCATTTTTTCATAAAAATAAAAACCCTAGATAATGACTATCCAGAGTTTTATATGATTGAGTATTTAACTGTTTATTGTTAATTAATCATTCATACCTTTTCAAGCACGTTTTCCTTTACGAACTCTTCCAAATAAAACTCAGCTAATTCCCTAGCCTCTTTCATCTGATCATTGGCATACAGATTAATTTTTTTAATTCCATTAGAGGCTACTGCTGAAAGTTTCAGCTTTGAAAAATCTTTAGAAATAGTAACTTTTAATATAGGCGCTGATTTTGAGCCTGGTTGTGTAGAAAGTATTCGCTCATATTGAAAATTACCATTTTTTGTTTCGATAAAGGCATTATCGCGCATGGTATACCGCTTTGCATCTGGATGTACACAATATTTTTGGTTGCTTCCTTGTAAGGATGCTTCATTTGACCGTGTCATCTGAAAACTCCTCTCTTTTTACTTCATTATAAATATAGCATATTAATGAATAAAAATCTACATAGGGCTAGTGTACAACTCAGTATGCTTGTTTTTTATTGATTAATTTTTTTAAAATATCTACTGTTTTTTCTATTTCTAAAACAGTTGTTCCAACTCCGAAACTAAATCGAAGGGTGTGATCAACTTCTATTGCCTCATCGCCAAACATAGCAGTTAAAACATGACTAGGTTCAAGTGTGCCTGCTGAACAAGCAGACCCTGCTGATAGGCATACCCCTTCTAGATCCATTTGAATTAATAGCATATCCGAGCGAATAGCTGGAATACAAAGACTTAAAACATGAGGTAATGCCTCTTCAACATCTCCATTTATTGAATAGTTTATTTTAGCTTCATCCATTTTTTGGATAAATGTTTTCTTTAATTCTATTAAATGATTATAATTTTTTTCTTGATTTTTTTGATGAAGTTGTATAGCTTTCTCAAAAGCTAAAATAGCGGGAGTATTTTCTGTTCCGGCACGATGTTCATTTTCTTGTGCACCACCAAGTAATAAACTAGGGATATTTACTCCTTCTCTAACATATAAAAAGCCAATCCCTTTAGGTCCGTTCATTTTATGAGCAGAAACACTTAATAAATCAACATTCAAATCTTCAACATCCAATGCGATTGATCCATACGCTTGAACGGCATCGGTATGAAAAATAATCTTTTGTTTGAGTTCTTTTAAATACTCTCCAACCTCTTGAATCGGCATAATCGATCCTACTTCATTGTTCCCATACATCATAGAAATCAAAATCGTATCTGGTCGTATCGCCTTTTTAATTTGTTCGAGACTAATTTTACCTTTATCATCTACAGGTAAGTACGTCACTTCAAAACCTTTACTTTCCAAATAGTTCATTGGATTTAAAACCGCTGGATGTTCAATATTGGTCGTAATAATATGTTTCCCTTGACTTTCAAAAAATTCGGCTGTTTTTATAATCGCTGTATTATCACTTTCAGTTCCACCACTGGTAATAACTATTTCACTAGCTTTTGCACCGATACTTTCTGCCATCGTTTGACGGGCATAATCGATCAACACGCGGTTCTTCTTCCCTAGCTGGTGGATACTAGAGGCATTTCCATAGTTTTCATTTAAGGCTTTTGTCATGACATCGATCACTTCTGGAGCCATCGGTGTCGTTGCCGCATGATCTAAATAAATTGTTTCTTTCACTTATATCCTTTCCTTTACTTATTTGTTTGTTGTAATTGTTGTTTTTGTTGTTGGACTAAATCTGGGAAAAGCATTTTCAAGATCCCCTTCGTTAAACGGCGGCCTTTCCCTTTTGTTACATAAGCATGCATATTCATTGCTGGATTAAAGTTTGCTTCTATACAAGAATATCCGGGATTTTCTTCAGTACTTGGGGTTTTGTAATCCGGAATAATCAAATCAATCCCGGTCACCTTTACTTCTAATGCTTTCGCAATCCCTACAGCTATAGCATTATAACTCTCATCCATCTCATTTGTAAAATCAATTGAATCGCCTCCCGTAGAAATATTTGAATTCTCTCGTAAATATACCGTTTGACCTTTTTCTGGGATAGATTCAAAGGACAGATTTTGTTCTTTTAACATCAATGTTTCAATAGCACCTTTTTCAATATAAGCCATGGGTGCTCGATGGTCGGCTCCTCTTAGTGGATCATCATTTTTTTGGTCAATTAGCTCATCAATTGTCGATTCGCCATCCCCTATAACATTTGCTGGCACACGCAACAATACCGCCCCTACTTCATCATCTAAAACAAAGAAACGATATTCCGTTCCCGCCACATACTCTTCTACAAGGACCGTGTCATCTTCTTGAAACGCGATTTCGAGCGCCTCTTTATAAGAAGCCTTATCAGGAAATTTTTTAAAGACTGAAATGCCAATCCCATAATTCGTTGATTTGGGTTTTACAACAATCGGTTGATTCTGATAATTTGCATAATGTTTCAGGGCTTCTTTTATTGAATGGTATTCGCCACCACCTGGTACATGATATCCAGCTTCTGCTAAGATTTTTTTCGTAACTGTTTTATTTTCCATGATAAAATGCGAAATTGTAGTGTCTTTACTTGTCATATTTCCATTTCTTACATATTCAACAACATTTTCATGAGCCAGTTTTAAGAAATGATCCGCGCGATCAACAACTTCCACCTCAACCCCTAATTCAATGGCATCATACATTAATAATTGAGTCGATAATTCCATATCTGCAAAGCCATTTAAAACATAAGGACGTTCAGTTGAATATTCTTTAAACTTCAAGCCTAGTTGGCGGTTAAAGGCTAAATATCCTTGTTTTTGAATCTTATCGGCTACACGAGCACTTAGTGTTTCTTCAGGATGATGGAATTTTTCTTGGGCTTTTTTTATAAGCTCTTCGAATTCATCATTTAAAGAGAGGTCATTTACCATATCCAACATTCCTGCCAAGATCTTCAAACCTTCCTTTTGATACGCCGATACTTGGTAAGGATTTTCATCTGCTGTATTTAACATTTTTTCTTGACCTTGTAATATCTCTTCTCTAGTCGCTTTATTATCTACCCAAACCATATATAAAAAGAATAAATGATAAAAGCGTCCTTGCTCATAGGAAATACCTAATCGATCTAAAGGATTCAAATCAAATGAACGAAATTCAACATACTGAACACCTGATTCAAGCATTTCTCGTAAAGAATCCCCTTTTCCTCGGAGACGTGCATTTCCATAAAATTCTCGCTCTTCGGACAAATGCCCGGTCTCTACAAAGTTCTCAATATCTCGAACATAGCTTTCTGCTGAATCATAATCCACAATGACTTCATCATGATTGTGGTAACCAAAAGAACTATTTCGTAAACTACGTACATAATCTGTAGGCTTTTTAAGTAAGCGTCCGGATTTCGAATCATAAAAGCCTGAATCAGCATAAGGGCTTGCTCCAAATAAATATAATAATAGCCATTCATATTTTAAAAAGTTACCGGATAATTTCGTGTAAAGTTCATTTTGAAGTTCTGTTTTTGTTTGATGGGTTGTCTGATTTTGAAAAATTGCTTCAATAAAATCTTCGCTAAATGAAAAATTAAAATGAATTCCACTAATGGTTTGTTTTTTCTTGCCATAGCTATCCGCAAGATGTTGTCGATAAGAAATTGCATCTGGATCATTATAGCGAACAATTGGAATGTCCTCTTCATCAGGAAGAAGGTTTGGCATACTATTTGGCCATAGATATTCATCGGGATTCATTGAGCGGTGGAGCACATCATGTAAAGCTTCTAACCAATTAAATGTTAATTTTAATGACGGTTGAACGGGAGTTACGATTTCTGGTTGAGCTTCACTAAAATCGGTTAATAAATAAGGGTGATATAAACGACTCCCTAAAACATGGGGATGATCGGTCATGGCTAATTGGTCAGAAGGATCTGTTCGTAATCCTTCTTTTTCTATTCCAAAATTTCCTTCTGTAAACAAAGATTGAAGTTCATTATCTTTTATGATGTTTCTTATATTCATTATCTTTTCCTCAATTCCTCTATACATATAATCTTTATTATTTTAACATATCTAAAAGTAAGAACGTATTATTTTGAATGGAAAACACTGATTGCTTTTTGTTTCTTTATTAAAAACTCAGTGAACAAACGTTCGATTCAGTCGCATTTCACTTGGTTTCCATGTATAATAAAAGAAGTAATTAATTGAGAGGAGTTTTCCTTTGAATCAACCATTAGCATACCGTATGCGCCCAACAACCATCGAAGAAGTGATGGGCCAACAGCATTTAGTCGGAGAAGGAAAAATCATTTGGCGAATGGTCCAAGCTAAGCGCTTATCTTCAATGATTCTTTATGGGCCACCTGGAATTGGGAAAACAAGTATTGCTAGCGCTATTGCTGGTTCTACCAAATATGCGTTTCGAATGCTAAACGCAGCGACAAATAAGAAAAAAGATTTACAAATAGTGGCAGAAGAAGCAAAAATGAGTGGAAGTGTTGTTTTATTACTGGATGAAATTCATCGTTTGGATAAACCAAAACAAGATTTTTTGCTGCCCCATTTAGAAAGTGGTCGCATTATTTTAATTGGGGCAACGACTGAAAATCCTTATATTTCTATTCATCCAGCGATTCGAAGTCGTGCGCAAATTTTTGAATTAAAGCCCCTGTCTGATCATGATATCCAAATGGGACTTGAGCGAGCTTTAGCTGATAAAGAAAAGGGATTAGGTTCTTTAAATATCCGTCTTGATGATGAAGCAATGACTCATTTTACTCGAGCAACCAATGGCGATATGCGCGGAGCTTTAAATGCTTTAGAGCTTGCTGCTGAATCTACCAAGCCCGATGATGAAGGGATTATTCATATCACGCTTGAAATTGCTGAAGAATGTTTACAACGAAAAGCAATGACTCATGATAAAGATGGGGATGCCCATTATGATGTGATTTCTGCTTTTCAAAAATCTATTCGAGGCAGCGATGTCCATGCCGCTCTTCATTATTTAGCTCGATTAGTTGAAGCCGGCGAGCTAGAAATTATTTGTCGACGGTTAATCATCATCGCCTATGAAGATATTGGTCTGGCTAATCCAGCCGGAGCAGCTCGTGCCGTAACAGCAGTGTTAGCTGCTGAAAAAACGGGTTTTCCAGAAGCACGTATCCCGCTAGCAAATGCTGTTATTGAATTAGCACTCTCTGAAAAATCTAATTCAGCCTATAGTGCATTAGACGCTGCGATTGCAGATGTTAAAAATGGAAAAGCAGCAAATGTACCTGATCATTTACGAGATGCTCATTATCAAGGAGCCAAAGAAATGGGTCGAGGCCTTGATTATAAATATCCACATGATTATGAAAATGGCTGGGTCGAGCAACAATATCTACCAGATGTTTTGAAGGGAACAACCTATTATGAACCAAAACCTACAAGCAAATTCGAGACCGCTCTAGCCAAACAATATTTAAAATTTAATTCAAATCAACAATCATGAAATTAAAAATAAATAATTTTTTAGACAAATGCCTTGCAATCTACGACTAAATGATTTATTATTTTACCAATCGAATAGTAGAACTTAAGGAATTGAGCTTTTAAAAAAGTTCATTCCTCAAACGGTTCTTTTGACAGTTATAACCTGTTATGCTATTATTTATGTAGAAGTTGATATCTGATGTGTACGCGATACCTCATAATGCGTGAACCCTACAAGTCATTTATATAAGGGATTCTAATAAGAGAAACAATGACAAGCCTTTTCACTTGGAAGTCAAAGTTGCTCTTTGTGAAGCCCACCTGCAAATAGCGGGTTCTAAAGTACAAGGTAACCAAACGGCACGATCGGATATCCTACATAAGAAACGTAAAACCACTTTGTTTATGCAAAGTGGTTTTATTTATATCATCTTCATATCATTTTAGAAGGTAGGGGGAAATCATGGAAAAAAACTATCAAAATATTTTAGTCGCAATTGATGGTTCGATTGAAGCTGAACAGGCATTTAAAAAAGCAGTCCTCTTTGCGAAAAAAAATAAAAGTCAATTATTCATTGCTCATATTAGCGATAATCGTAATTTACGTATTTTTCCGAATATTGAACGTCCTGACCAAGACAATGATTTTATCAACCAAGCTTATAATTTAGCTGAAACGACGTTAGACACTTATAAAAAATGGGCAGAAAAACAAGGACTGACAGAGGTACAAACCATCTTAAGGGTTGGATCGCCAAAAGTTGAAATTGCTAAGAATCTCCCGAATGAATTCAATATTGACCTTATCCTTCTTGGTGCTACCGGATTAAATGCCGTTGAACGTCTGTTAATGGGCTCTGTTTCTGAATATGTTACTCGAAATGCACCATGCGATGTTTTAATTGCTCGTTCATACGATACTGATCTGGACAAAGAAGATCGAATAGCTAATGACAATTTCTAAACAACTAAAAATAAACATCCATTCTCTATTTTTGGAGAGTGGATGTTTATTTTTGAATATTTTCTAAAGCCGTCTCCCCTAGCCAAGCAAACCCACTGACTGGAAGGAAAAATAGCATAGCTGGAAACCAATTGAAAGCAAATAAACAAGCCACTAATGTACTGAATACAGCAAGGGTTATTTTAGGTTTCCCTATAATTAACATAAAAGCCAATAAAAACAGTTGAAAAGAAACTTCTTTTCTTATTTTTGATAAAGGGTAAATATACAAAATGATTAACAAAATCAAAATCGCAAACGTATAAAAGGCATACTTAAAGATTTGAAGGCCTGTAGTTGATTGAGTGAGTGAAATTAAAAAGGACAAATCAACGATAAGAATCAACCCACCAATAAAAATCGGCAATCCTAATTTGAAACTCTTTTTAAAATTTGCTTTAAAAAAAGTAGTAAATTGAGTAAAAACACTTTGAGGCTTTCCATTTTCCTTCCATTCATGTACAACTTCAAAAACCGCATCCGTCGCTGGAATCACTGTAAAAATAGGTAAAGAAAATAATAACCAGGATAAATTAAGGATAGCTATACCTGAAAACCATTCTGTAAATGTAACGGCTGCAGATGTTAAATCTATTTTTTTCAAATATAGCCCTCCCCTCTGAGATGTTTATTTTATCCTTTCATTCCACCGGATAAATCCATTCCTTCAATAAAGTATTTTTGAGCGACTAAAAAAAGTAGGACAGTTGGAAGAAGAACCAACGTCGCTCCAGCCATTAAATAGTTCCATTGCGTCGTTGATTGATTTTGGAAAACTTGTAAACCAATTTGTAGTGTATAACGCTCTTCGTTTTGAATATAAAGTAAAGGCCCTAAAAAATCATTCCATGCCCCATTAAAGGAGGTAATCCCAATAGTAATTAAAGCAGGTTTGGTTAAAGGAATCATTAACCGACTCCAAATATACAAATGATTCGCCCCATCTATCTGAGCAGCTTCTATTAATTCATTGTCTATAGACATATAAAACTGTCTCATCAAAAAGATATTAAAGGCATTACCAAAGAATGCAGGGACAATCAAAGGTAAATAGGTCCCAACCCAACCGATTCGACTAAATAAGATATACTGTGGAATCATGGTCACAAATCCTGGTATCATCATTGTAGATAAAACCATTGCGAACAAAATTTTTTTTCCAGGAAAAGCAATTTTTGCGAATCCATACGCAATAAATGAATTTGAAATAATATTTCCCGCTACAACAAACGCCGTGATAAATAAAGTATTCCCAGCATATTTAAAGAAAGGAAAAGCATCCGTCATTTCACGATAGTTGTTCCATTGAATATCTCTAGGAAATAGATTCGGAGGAAATTGAGCAATTTCTGACATTGGTTTTAATGAAATTGACACCATCCACACTAAAGGTAAAAGTAAAAGAATACTTACTGCAATTAAAAGTAGATAGGTGAATACATTTCCCCATTGTTCTTTTCTTTTTTTACTTTTGTGTGGTTTTTTCGTAGCAACTTTTGGGGCCAAGCTTTCTTCAATTTTCGCTCCTGTTCTCTTTGTACGTTCAATAGGAGAATCCACTGGAGTTTCTGTCTTAATTGCTGATTTAGAGCTACTTGTTGACTTACTCATACATTCTCCCCTCCTCCATAGTGAACCCAACGTGGAGCAATTTTTAAATTAATAAATGTGAGAACCAATACAATAATAAAGAGAATCATAGACATCGCCATAGCATATCCCATATCAAATGCGACGAATGCCTTGTTCCACATGTGAAAGTTATAAAAGAGTAACGAATTCGCAGGTCCCGCAGTTCCACTTTCAGTCATTACATAAGCCTCTTGGAAAATCTGGAAAGCTCCAATCGTTGATGTCACAATATCATAAAAAATAATTGGCGTAATCATCGGCAAAGTAATATTTAAAAACTGTTGAAAACTATTCGCTCCATCTATTTCAGCAGATTCGTAGAGTTGTTTTGGAACATTTTGTAAGGTCGCCAAATAAAGCAACATAGAGCCTCCTACACTCCACAACCGCATGAGAATTAATGCTGGTTTTGTCCAATTCGGATCAAACAACCAAGAAGGTCCATCTATACCGATGAAAGCAAGTAAAGTATTCACTAAACCTGTAGAAGGAGATAATAGTTGCATCCATAAAACATAAACCGCTACTCCTGATAAAACAGCCGGCAGATAAAATATTGTTCGAAATAAACTAATCCCTCTGATCCGCCGATTCAGTAATACGGCTAAAAAGATACTCCCTATGGTCGTTAAAGGAACATTAAAAATAACATAGTAGGCCGTATTGTATAAGGAAGTCCAAAACAATTCATCTCGTGTAAACATTCGTTGGAAATTGGCTAAACCTATAAAATCCATTTTTGACGTCAAATTATAATTCGTGAAGCTGCCATATAAAGAAAACAGCATGGGGCCTAATAAAAAGAAGGTAAAGCCAATAATAAAAGGTGAGACAAAGAATAAACCCCACAAGGCTTCTCTTTTTTTTCGATTGTTCCATTTTTTCTTTGGTTTTTTATTGGATAATTTTTCCTGCCTAGCCGCCATATCAATCCCCACTTTCCATAGTTTCCTACTTTCCTTTTTTCAAAAAGGAGACATAGAAGCTGTCTCCTTTTATCTTCTCTCAATTTTTTAATCGAAAACTATTCATTCTGTTCCACTAAATCTTCAACAGATGCTTGTGCATCATCTAAAGCTTCCTGTGCTGTTTTATTTCCTAACAATGCCTCGTCAATTTGCCCATTTACTAATTGAAGATAATCTGGAGCAGTGAGTGGCACAGGTGTAATCACAGTATAGTCAAGGTTTTGATGCGCAAGCTCATAAATCATATGTCCATTCTCGTCTAAGTCTGGATGATCTTCTAAAGCTTCATTTGCTTCTTGATTCGCCATAATATCAAAACTATTTAAGCCAAAGGTCGTCTGGGCTTCTGTAGAAACTAGGTATTTCATAAATTCATAAGAAGCCTCGGGATTTTCAGCACCATAAGGAATCTCTAAAGCAAAACCGCCACCCCAAGTCCAAGGTCCGCTTCCTTCTTCGTATTCCGGAAGAAGGGCTACGCCAAAGTTAAAGTCTTCCGGTGCATTCTCACGTAAATCTGTGTAGTAGTTAATATTTTGGCCACGCATGGCTAGTAAACCAGAAATAAATGGATCGGCTAAGCCAGAATCGAATTCTGCTTCATAAGAGTTAATCGTATCTTGGCCATAATAGTCCTGCCAATCTAATACCCATTCTAGAGCGGACACTTTTTCTGGAGTATTAATTTTTACTTCATCATTTTCATCAAACCAGCTAGTGCCTTCATCTGCGTTTATGGTCCAAACATCTAATCCTAAATTCCAAAGCGGATAGAAGCCGAATTGTTCAAAAGAATCACCATCTTCAACATCTAACTGACGGGCCATCTCTTCTAATTCATCCCATGTTGTTGGAGGGGTATCTGGATCTAAACCAGCCTCTTCAAATAAATCTTTATTGTAAAATAAAACATGTGTATCGGTATTAAAAGGTAAACCATATGCTTCGTCTTCATGAACTACGGTATCCCACAATTGTGGATAGAATGAATCGCTAATATTTTCTTCTTCTTGATCTAAATATTCTTGAAGATTCGTTGCTTGATTAGCATCCGCGCGTTGTCTGACTGTATTAATATCTTGGACAATGATATCTGGTATGTCATTACCAGAAGCGACTGCTGCTAATGCTTTTGTCCAAATATCTCCCCAAGGTTGGTAAACGTGTGTTACTTCAATATTATCTTGAGAATTATTGAAATCTTCGATAATCGATTCTATGGTCTCTCTTCTTGGGCCTCCCCCCCAAAATGACCAAAATTCCAATTCCGTCTTTTCACCATTTGTCGCTTCTTCTGTTCCATTATTTTCTGCATCATCGGTTGTATCTCCATTGGTTCCGCAAGCGACTAATACAAAAGCAATAAACGACATTAAAGCGATCGAAAGTATCTTTTTCCCTTTACTTTTTTCCATTATAAAACCTCTTTCCTTTGATAGTCTTGGTCAACGGGTTTATAAACGAAAAAACGGAAGTGGATACGTTTTCTCTGTTAGAGTGAGAATACCCTTTCTTATAATAAGAAGCAATTGAAACGCTTACTCGTTTCTCATTTATTAAGTAAAATTTAAGAAAAAATTAAAAGCCATCCCTAATGAAAGAGTTGGCTTTTAAAGAAAAATTTTAACTTTTTAGAGATTATTTTTTAAGACGTTCAACGTCTCTAGCTATCATTATTTCTTCGTCTGTTGGAATTAAAAGAATTTTTGCCGTAGAGTCATCTGTTGAAATTACTCGTTCTTCTCCACGTACATTATTTTTCTCTTCATCTAATTTAATCCCCATAAATTCTAAGTTTTTAATAATGTTTGCTCGTGTTTCTGGTGCATTTTCACCAATTCCAGCGGTAAAGACTAAGGCATCTACACCTTCCATTTTAACAATGTATTGACCAATATAGTTACGTACGCGGTCTTCAAAGATACGTAGGGCTAATTCAGCACGCTCATTGCCTTCTGCTTCAGCAGCTTCTAAATCACGCATATCACTTGAAACCCCTGAAAGACCTTTTAGACCAGATTGGTGGTTAAAGATGTCAATCATATCTTGGACATCTGTTAAGTCTAATTTTTCCATTAAGTATGGAATTAACGACGCATCAATGTCACCTGTTCGAGTTCCCATTGTAACTCCAGCAAGTGGAGTGAATCCCATTGAAGTATCTATAGATACACCATTTTCTACCGCTGTGATAGAAGCTCCGTTTCCTAAATGTAATGTAATTATTTTTAATTCTTCTAATGGTTTTCCTAACATTTCAGCTGCTCGTTCAGAGACGAACTGATGACTTGTTCCATGAGCACCGTATTTACGAGCATCATATTTTTCATAATATTCGTAAGGTAAACTATACATATAATTTACTGCTGGCATTGTTTGATGGAAAGAAGTATCAAAAACAGCGACACTTGTAATATTTGGTAAAATATTTTTAAACGCTTTAATTCCAGTTAAGTTTGCTGGATTATGTAGCGGAGCAAGTTCGATTAAACTATCGATTTGTTCAATTACTTCATCATCAATTAATGCAGATTCACTAAAGATTTCCCCACCTGCAACGACACGGTGTCCGACTCCTTCAATTTCATCGATACTCTCTAGAATTTTTAACTCAATGAGCTTCTCGAGTAACAATTCTACCGCTACTTCATGATTATCAATATCTAATACATCTTCATATTTATTTCCATTATCATATTTGATTGTAAAAATAGAGTCATTTAAACCAATTCTTTCTACAATTCCTGAAGCTAATGTTTCTTCTTCTGGCATTTCAAAAAGTTTCCATTTTAAACTTGAACTACCAGCATTAATCGCCATCGTTTTAGACATTTATAAATCTCCTTTAATATTATTCTTTATTTGTTTTTTTCCATTCGGTAATTTCACCTAAAAAAGTTTTCATGGCTTCTAAATCTTTGAAATCTGGGGCATTAGCCATTAAAACTTCTTGCTGTTTAGCTTGCTCTCCTTTTTTCTGGATGATGAAGACAGATTTTCTCGACTCTTCATTTACAAAAACTTCTTTGGGAAGTTGGATAATTCCTTGGATAAAGCCTACTTGATTGACATAATCAAGGAGTACAGAAATTTTTTCATCCTTAAATATATTGCTTGGCAATAAAAAGAAGCCATAACCACCATCTTTTAAATATTTCATGGCTTGTTCGATTAAAAGATAATGACTATAAGATTTTTCATTCTGCTCTTTAAATCGTGTTTTGAAATTTTGAATCGTATCTTCCACAGGATAATAGCCAATCGGTAAATCTGAAACTATAATATCTGCGGGTTGAAGCAAAAGATTCGACAATGCATCTTGATAAATCAAGTTAATAGGAGTTCGTTGAATAGCGGAATTGGTCGATGCAAGTGATAACATCAATTCATCATTATCCACACCAGACCGTGAAATCTCACGATTTGGAACTTGATTTAAAAAGTGTGAAATGGTTAATAACAAATTCCCCGTCCCTACCGTTAAATCCACAAGATGGATATTCTTTTCTGGTTCAGCAATAATCTCAATAAGATAAGCAATCAATGAACCTAAAGAATCGGGGGTCATCTGATAATTTGGTTGGATATAATCTTCTTTCATTCCTCGTAACAAGGCAATTTGCATAGCTTGACGAATCATTTCAGGTTCAAAATCATCTAATTGAACTTCTTTATAGAGCTTTTCTAAATCGTTCACAATTTTTTCTGATAAAAGATTTTCTTCGTTATAGACATTGCCATGGTCAATTAAGTTCTCCCCCGTATGTATGAGGGCTTCTAAATAAGGAATTTCTAACTCTTTTTTTAGAATTTTTGTCGATTCATCTAAAGTATGAAACAAGTTCATTGCTGTCGGTTCCACGATTTTCACGCCTTTATTTGAATTATTGTACATAATTTCATTTTAAAAAAGACCACATCCCGTGAGTCTATACCGAGTTGTGATCTATTTTGTCGAGTATTTAATTGGCTACAGGATAAACTGAAACTTGTTTTTTACCTTTTCCACGACGTTCAAATTTAACGACACCATCTGTTTTAGCAAATAATGTATCGTCTCCGCCACGACCAACATTGGTACCTGGATAAATTTTTGTTCCGCGTTGACGGAAAATAATAGAACCACCAGTAACGACTTGGCCATCACCTGCTTTTGCACCTAATCGTTTTGATTGTGAATCTCGACCGTTTGCTGAAGATCCGCCACCTTTTTTAGTAGCGAAAAATTGTAAGTTCATTTTTAACATATTGGTTGCACCTCCATTACTTGTAAGCTGTATGCTGATTTTTAATTAATCAATGGTTTGTTCAGATACAGAGAGAAACTCTCCATAAGCTTTTTGAATATCTAATAAAGAAAGATAAAGAGATTGAAGTAGAATTTCTGCTTTTTCTTGTTGTTTTTTGTTTAAAACTTCTGGCAAAATAACTTCTAAAAATCCACCTTCATCTTCATTGGCTTCCACTTTCGGTTCAATAGATGCGATCCTTTGTAAATTATTGGTCGTACCTATTGCGAGTGCTGAAGTGGCTGCACAAACTAAATCGTGCCCGTCTGGTCCAGATTCTGCATGACCTGAAAGTGTAAATTTCTTCATTTGATTATTCTGTTTCGTAAAATGCGCATAAATCACTATTTAATCACTCTTTATGCATTAATCTTATTGATAGAAACTTTTGTATAAGGTTGACGGTGTCCTTGTTTACGATGAGAATCTTTACGACGTAAGTAACGATAAGTGGTTACTTTTTTCGCACGACCATGCTTTTCAATTGTAGCTTCAACTGAAGCACCATCGACTAATGGTGAACCAACTTTTGCGTTGTCTCCACCAACAAACAATACTTCATCAAAAGTAACTGTATCGCCTGCTTCACCTGGTAGTAACTCTACGTAAAGTTCTTGTCCTTCTTTGACTGTAAATTGTTTACCGCCTGTTTTAATAATTGCGTACATGTTTGCTGCACCTCCTATATATTTTATCTAAGACTCGCCAGTATAAGTGACATTTTCATGTACTTAAACTTATAGCTGAGCGGTTGTAGATGTGGTGCTACACAAATACAACGTTAGCATTATACCAATGTTTGGCACTCAGGTCAAACACTTTTTCTCATTAATTAAAAGTTACTAGTTTTATTTTTAAAAAGAAATTTTTAGCGGCATTTCTTCTATACAAAAAATAAAAAAGTTTAGCTTATAATGCTTTCAATTCCCCGTAATAATTATTTGAGAAATGTTGATATAAAAAGCTTTGAGAATTATCTTATGAAAATAAAAAATACCGTAAGTTTTTTGAAATACGGTATTTTTATTCTTTTATGTTTGCTTTTTTTAATCTCCTAAATTTATTTCTGGAACTTCTTCGGTGTCCAAATTTAGGAGCAGTAAAATGACTTATTCAAAGGTATAACCTTCAAAAGCTTTCAACCCTTCTTCATTTAACAACTCAACTTCAACCTTTGTCTGATGTGGGCTTCTTTCAAACACTTCTTCACATGGAATCATAATATTACTTCCAGCAATTTCTGCTAATTGTTCGTGTGAAACACTATATACTAATTTTCCAAGTTTAGACCAGACCATTGCACTTGAACACATTGCACACGGCTCACAACTTGAATAGAGTGTGTAATCACTTAAATCGTCTATTTTATTTTCTGAACAAAATTTACGAATTAAACCAATTTCAGCATGATGTGTAGGATCCACAATTGAATGAATTTGATTTTCTCCACTCATTACAATTTCATTATCTTTTACTAATACAGCCCCAAATGGCTCGTTCCCTTGTTCTCTTGACTTTAAAGCTAGATCAATTGCTTTTCTAATAAAGTATTCATTATTCTTTGTCATAGTATCCTCCATTATAATCATTTATTTAGCAGAATTTGGCGCACGGGACGCGGGACGCACGGGAATAGTCCAGCCCCCAGAAATTGATGATTCCCACGCGCGGCAGTGGTCCACCGCTCAAGAATCGTTGATTCCCACGCGCGGGAGCAGTCCACCGCTCAGAAATCGCGGATTCCCACGCGCGGGAGTGGTCCACCGCTCAGAAATTGCTGAATCCCG
>DXAZ01000054.1 GCA_019116785.1 Candidatus Atopostipes pullistercoris | reverse complement strand
AAATAAAATGAGAAATAAGAAAAATAAAGGGGAACTTAAAACGTTTCAATTGGTGATGTCCATCCTTGCATTGGTCCTTACTTTGTATCGATTTCTTCGTTTATTTATGAAATGGGCCAAGCAATACGATTAATTCATTCGTTATTTATATATAAATGTCTATGGATCAATTTTGATCTGTAGGCATTTTTTTAAAATTAAAAAAATAATATAAGCTCTTCTAATGTTGGCGTCAATAGATACTTATTAGACAAAAATATATTGAGTCGTTATACTTAAGACGATATATGGTAACGCTTACAAAAATTGGAGGAGATAAGGAAATGAATTATGATTGGATTAAGAGTAGAGCCGTTTCTCATGCGGATAAAGTTGCGATAATTGATCCATTGAAAAAAACAGAGTGGACCTATAAAGAGTTAAATATTCGAGCAGAAAATTTGGCCAATTATTTAGTAGAACAAGGAATTGAAAAAGGCGACCGCATTGGAGTTTTTGCTCCGAATGATGTGGGAGTTTTGGATCATTTGTTTGCGGCTATTAAAATAGGGGCTATTTTCGTGCCAATGAATTGGCGATTAAAACCAATAGAGATTCAAAAAGTGGTTGAAGATTCAGGCATGGAATATATTGCCTATGCGACGAATCATTTGGATCGGTTAAGTAAAATTCCTAAAGAATATATTAAATATAATCTGGATGAGCCAGAGTATCAAAAAATTGTTGATCCTAGTCATCATCGTCCTTTTGAAAGCGTCGACGTCAAACCTGATGATATTGCTATGTTAATTTATACTAGTGGAACAACGGGAAGACCTAAGGGAGTCATTCATACTCATCAATCTTACACCAACAATATTTTCAATGAAATATTATCTTGGAATATATATGATGAGTTTGTGACAATTGCAAGTGCTCCAATGTTTCATGTGGTAGGGTTTGTAGATATTGTCTTACCGATGTTGATGGCAGGTGGACAAACGGTTCTTGAACGTTACTTTAATCCAGAAACTATTAATGATTGGATTTATAAATACAAACCAAATATTCTCGTGATGATTCCAACCATGTATTATGGAATTATAGCAGATCCTGATTTTTCACCAGAACTCATTGAAAGTGTTGAGAAATTCGTTTCAGGAGGTTCGGCCCCACTTCCAGCTGTACAAGAAGCATTTCTAAAAATGGGTAAAGTGCTTGTAAATGCTTATGGACTCACGGAAGTTCCTTTAGTAACCTACAACAATAATGAACTAGCGATGGAAAATCCAGGATCGATTGGACGACCCGTTCTTAACTTGAAACATAAAATTGTTGATGAAGATTTAAATGAAGTTCCCCAAGGTGAAATGGGTGAATTATTGGTTAAAGGATTGAATGTTACGGCAGGATACTGGAATTTACCTGAAGAAAATGAAAATGTCTTTCATGATGGTTATTTCCGAACAGGGGATATGGCCATTGAAAATGAAAGAGGCGAGCTACAAATTGTAAATCGATTGAAAGAATTAATTATTACCGGTGGAGAAAACGTCTTACCGTCAGAAGTTGAGGCTATCTTAAATAAACACCCTCTAGTTAATGACGGGGTGGTTGTCGGTTATGATAATCCTAAATTTGGCGAATCTGTTTCTGCAGCCATTGTTTTAAATAAACAAGCGCAGGGTATTGAAAATTATGAAGAGGTCTTGGATGAATACATGACAAAAAATTTAGCTGGATACAAAACCCCAAAACTATATCTAGTCTTAGATGAAATTCCACAAAATTCAGTCGGTAAACCAGATCAATTAGAATTGAAACGAATGATGAATGAAAAAGCCGCTAAAATCGAAGAAGAATTGATTTAAAAATGAAATGAGCAAAAATAATAGTTAACATAAGGAACCGTTATTGGTCAAATGAATGAAGATCACTTATTCTATACTTGTAAGCGATCACAACTACAAACACAAAATTAAATGGAGGTATAAAAATGGAAAATAGAAAAGAAATACTAGAGAAATTATATCCAGAAGATGTTTTAAAGATTAGTGAGGGACTTACCGATGGTGAAGTTAAATTTTTAAGTCAGATGGTTGAATTATTAGAAACAAAATATCGAAAAGACTTAAATGATCATTGGTCAAATGCTACTGTACCTGAAGGATTTTTCGAAGATATGGGAAAACTAGGTTATTATACCAATCCTTTATTATTTGAAGGTAGAGAAGATACAAAACAAACAAGTCAACTCTTCCAATTCTTCTTTGCATATACACTAGCTCGCTTTGACGTTTCACTCAACACTTTACTAGGTGTACATTCAGGATTAGGGTTCAATACTTTCCTATTTGGTGGAAGTGATGAACAAAAAGCTAAGTATATTCAAAAATTAGCTACACATGAATTACGTACTTGCTTTGCATTAACCGAACCTGACCATGGATCCGATGTTGCTTGGGGCTTGGAAACAGAAGCTCGACGTGAAGGAGATAAATGGATCCTAAATGGTGCAAAACGTTGGATTGGTGGCGCAAATGTTGCGGATGTTATTCCAGTATTTGCACGCGATGTGGAAACGAATAAACCAAAAGCATTTATTGTTGAAAGAGAACAAGCAGGTGTGGATATTGATGTTATAGAAAACAAAATCGCTCTACGTATCGTACCAAACTGTAATATCCATTTAAAAGATGTTGAAGTCAAAGAAGAAAATCGTCTTCAAAACATCAATAGCTTCAGAGATATTGCAAAAGTACTTTACTCAACTCGAGCAGGTGTAGCTTTCATGGCCACTGGAGCTATGGCAGGCGCTTTACAAGCAACCTTAAAATATGTTAATGAAAGAGAACAGTTTGGAAAAACGATTGCAAATTATCAACTAGTTCAAGAAAAACTTTCTATGATGCAAGCAAACTTGACAAACGCAATGGCGTTATCTGCTCAGATTGCTCGCTTACAGGAAAATGGTGACTATAATGAAGTAGTTACATCTATTGGAAAAATGTCTAATGCTTTACGTTTACGCGAAACAGTAGCTATGGGTCGTGGAATTACAGGGGGTAATGGTATTGTTGTTGATTATGATATTGCCCGTTTCTTCTCAGATGCAGAAGCTATCTTTACTTATGAAGGAACTCATGAAGTAAATGCATTAGTTATTGGACGTGCGCTAACTGGAAAAGCAGCGTTCAACTAATTAATAAAAGGGTTTAATTTGCTGGCGAATCATTTATGCCATGATGATTCGCCTGTAACCATACAAATAAATACAATAAAAAGACTATAAAAGAAATAAAAAAGTTCTGGAGGAATCAGAATGATAATAAGAAAAGCAACGGTTTTAGGTGCAGGTGTAATGGGAAGTCAGATTGCTGCATTATTAGTTAATGCAGGACTCAAAGTTGAATTATTAGATGTGGTCATTGATCAAGAAGATCCAAATAAGCTATCTAAAGCAGGATATGACCGTATAACCAATCCAAAGAAAAGTATGTTATTTGATTTGGATTTAGCTGCAAATTTAACTTACGGAAATTATGATGAACAATTAAAGGAAGCATCTGATTCAGATATTTTTATTGAAGCAGTAAAAGAAGATCTTGAAATTAAACATGATGTTTGGGGAAAAGTAGCTAAAGTGGCTAAAAAAGAAGCCATTCTTGCAACAAATACTTCAGGAATTCCAATTAATCTTATCGCAAAAGTTTTCTCAAAAGAAGATAAGAAACGATTTATTGGACTTCACTTCTTTAACCCACCACGTTTTATGAAGTTAGTCGAAATTATCCCTAATCAAGAAACGAGTGAAGAAGTCATTAAGCAAGTGACAGAATTTACTGAAAATACGTTAGGGAAGGGAGTTGTTCATGCTCATGATGTACCAGCTTTTGTCGCAAACCGTACAGGAACACATGCGATGGCAGACATTATGTATCGTGGAGAACAAGCAGGATATTCCATTGCTGAGATTGATGCTTTAACAGGTAAAGTAATTGGCCGACCAATGGGTACCTATGCTTTAGCTGACTTAGTAGGTCTTGATGTGGCGATGTTTGTCGTAGGAGGCTTAATGAAAGACCCTACGGAACAACCTTTCTTCAAACAAAGCGAATTAATTGGCAAACTCTATCAAGAGGGTGCTTTAGGAAACAAAACAGATCGTGGATTTTATAAAAAAGAAGGGAAAAAACGTCTCGTCATTAATCCAGAAACAATGGAATATACTGAGATAGATAAACCTAAATTAGAAATCCTTTCAAAATTTGGTAAAGACTTAAAAGAAAATATGGACATTATCTTCAATTCAGAAGATAAAGAGGGCAAGCTTCTTTGGGAAATGTTACGTAGTACATTTTACTATGCCGCACATAATGTTCCTAAAGCAACTCAAGATTATAAAGATATTGACCGCGCAATGGTTTGGGGCTTCAATTGGAAAAAAGGGCCTTTCCAACTATGGGATTTAATGGGTTATGAACGAGTAAAAGAGCGTATCCAAGAGGAGCTGGGAGACTTACCAGACTGGGTAGCTGATCGTAAAGAACCTTTCTATGAAAAAGGAGAAATTTTAGAAAAAACAACTCCTATTCAAGAATTTGTAGCAGAAGATATTTGGAATCGAGAAGATTCAAAATTAAGTGTTACTAAGAATCATCAATTATTATTTAAATTCCAAACACCAAATAACACAATAACAGATGGCTTATCTAAAGACATCATTGAAGCAGTAGATGAGTTAGAAAATAAAGACTATACAAGCATGGTTATTTATTCTCCAGGTCCAAACTTCAGTGTAGGTGCTAATCTTTATATGATGAAGATGGCAATTGAAAAAGATCAAGTGGATGAGTTGGTTGGTGCGACGATTTCTGAATTGCATGAAGCAGTTAATAGAATCCGTTACACTACAAAACCAATTGTTACAGCGACTCAAGGTCGAGCTCTTGGTGGAGGCGCAGAAATTTTACTAGCTTCGCCAGCAATCGTAGCAGCTACAGAAAGTTATATTGGATTAGTAGAAGTTGGTGTTGGACTCGTACCTGGAGGTGGCGGTTTAGCGGAACTTGCTGAACGAGTATCTACAGGACCAGATCAAAAAGCCAATAAAATTAAAACAATGAGTGATGTAGTGACAAGAGTGGCTTCAGCTAAAGTAGCGATGAATGCTTTTGAAGCGCGAAGACACTTATATTTAAAAGAATCAGATACCATCATTGCCAATGGCGATAAGCGAGTAGAAGTAGCTTTAGAAAAAGCGGACTTTTTATCCCGAACCAATTATATTCCAAGACCAAAAGTTACGTTTGAAGCTTTAGGTGAAGATTTCAAAGCTTTAGTAGAAGGTCAATTAGAGTCAATGAGACTTGGACATTTCATTAGCGATTATGATATGGAAATTGGTCTAGCGGTTGCGGAAATTTTAGCGGGTGGCGAAGTCCCTAAACGAACATCTGTCAATCAAGACTGGATTCAGCATCTAGAAAAAGAGAACTTTATTCGTTTAAGTAAAAACCAAAAAACGTATGAACGAATTTCTCATATGCTAACGAAGAAAAAACCATTAAGAAATTAATTATAAAAACAGTCACGATTCAGTAAATAAAAGGGGAATGAATAGATATGCAAGATGCTTATATAATTGCTTATGGACGTGCGGCAACAGGAAAAGGAAATCCTAAAGGTGCTTATGCACATACACGAGCGGATGATGTTGCTGCACAGGTATTAAAAGGTGTTATTGATCGAGTAGAAGGCGATTTTGATCCAGCCTTAATTGAAGATGTGATTGTGGGGAATGCTTTCCCAGAAGGAGAGCAAGGACAAAATATTGCACGAACGATTGCTTTATTAGCTGGTCTTCCACACACAGTTCCAGGACAAACCGTCAATCGTTATTGTTCATCTGGTCTACAAACCATTGCGCTAGCAGCGAATTCAATTATGGCTGGCCAAGCGGATGTTGTAGCAGCAGGTGGAGTAGAGTTTATGAGTGCTGTACCAATGGGTGGAAATGAAGCAACGAATAATCCTACTCTTCAAAAAGAAGACGTTGGAGTTTCTCAACCTATGGGATTAACGGCAGAAAATGTGGCAGAAGAGTATAAAGTATCGCGTGAAGATCAAGATGCTTTTGCTGTACAAAGTCATCAAAGAGCACAAGCTGCCCAAGATGCAGGACGTTTAAAAGACGAAATTATTCCAGTTGAAATCAATAAAGTTACGTATACAGAGAATGGACCTAAAGTAACTAAAGAAATGTTTGATCAAGACGAAGGAATTCGTCCAGAATCATCAATGGAAACCCTAGCGAAACTGCCTACTATTTTTAAAGCCAATGGGACAGTTACTGCTGCCTCTTCTTCACAAATTAGTGATGGAGCAGGATTTGTAATTCTTATGTCCGGAGACAAAGTAAAAGAGCTTGGTATCAAGCCGATTGCACGCTTTGTCGGATTTAAAGCAGTGGGAGTAGATCCTAAATTAATGGGAATTGGCCCAGCTTATGCGATTCCAGAAGTGTTAAAATTGGCTGAATTAGAACTAGAAGATATGGATTTAATTGAGCTTAACGAAGCTTTTGCTGCCCAAGCTTTAGCCTCTATTCGTGAATTAGGCATTGATACAGATATCACGAACGTGAATGGTGGAGCGATCTCTTTAGGACATCCATTGGGAGCAACTGGGGCTATCTTAACTGCACGATTACTCAATGAAATGTCCAGAAGACCCGAATCAAAATATGGACTTGTTTCAATGTGTATCGGTGTAGGAATGGGAGCCGCTGGAATATTTGAATATCTTCACAATGAATCATAAAGAATAAATCAGCGATAGGCTATTTCATTGGAGAAGAATGAAATAGCCTATATTTTTTACTAATTGAAGGAGAATAAAATGTATCAAACCTTATTATATACAGAAGAGAATCATATAGCGACTGTCACGATTAATCGACCTGAATATGGAAATGCTTTTTCGGAAGAAACATATGAAGAGATTATTGATGTAATGAATAAAATAGATGAAAATGATCAAATTGATGTGGCTATCTTAACCGGAGCAGGGAAATATTTTTGTTCGGGAGGAGATATTCGTTACTTCCAAAAAATGATTGACAATGAAGAAAATATTAGTGAAGAAAACGTTCTTTTAACCGGAAAAATGGTCAAAAGTATCAAGAAAAATTCAAAACCCGTTATTGCAGCGATTAATGGTGTAGCTGCAGGAGCAGGATTAGGTTTAGCCATGGCTTGTGATTTTATTGTGATGGGAGAAAATAGTAAGCTCATTCCAGCTTTTATCAATATGGCTTTTCCAGGAGATACTGTATTAATTTATACCCTTCAACAAGCGATTGGCACTTTTAATACGACAAAACATGTCATGCTAAATGAACCGATTACTGCTTCTCTGGCAAAAGATTATGGGATGGCTTATGATGTTGTATCTGATGAAAATCTCTTAGAAACAGCCAATGAACTGGCAACTCAACTCGTTCATGCACCAACCGAAGCCTTGGGTTACCAAAAAGCCTTAATGGCCGAAATGTTTTACCCAGAACTTGATAGCTTTAACCAAAAAGAAGCAGAATACATGCATAAAAGTTCCAAAAGCAAAGAACACAAAGAAGCAGTGGACGCCTTTTTAAATAAAAGAAAACCAAATTTCAAAAAATAGATTTCTATTTATATGTTAAAATAGAGCTATAACTATTTTATTTGGAGGCGCGAACATGAACATTACACAAATGGAATATTTAGTAGAAATTGTACAATCTAACTTTAATATTACAGTGGCTTCCCAAAAACTCTATGTTTCACAATCTGCAATTAGTCAATTTGTGAAGAGTTTTGAAGATAATTATGAAGTTGATTTATTTGTGAGAAGGAAGGGAAAAATCGTTGCTTTAACGCCTTCTGGACAAAAAATTTATCAGTCTGCGTTAATGGTTTTAGATGAATATTATAAATTAGAAAATACGTTAAAAGATGAATCTTCCCAACAAAAAGGGACCATCAAAATTGGCATGCATCCAACAATTTTGCGTTTGTTTTTCACGAAGTTTATTCCTCGATTTATCATGGATAATCCAGACGCTTATATAGAAATTGTTGAGGCAGGGACGCTTGAATTAAGAGAAATGTTAATAGACCAAACGATTCATGCAGCGATATTAGCGGAACCAGCAGCCTTGAGGTCAGAAGATTTTGAAGAATATCAATTAATGCGTACAGAAATTGTTGCTTTTATGGATCCTAACCATCCACTTTCAAAGAAACGTTTAATTAAATGGAGCGATCTAAATGATTATCCCTTTGCAACCTATAATGAAAAAGATAAAGTTTATCATTTAGTAAATGAAAAATTAGAATCGAAAAAAGCTAAGGAAAATTTACTTTTCACTTCGGCTTCTTGGGATTATATGATTGAATCCGTTGTAGATAATAAACATATCTCAATTTTACCTACTATTTATTTTAGACAATTTATTTCAAGAGTAGAGCATATCGGTGTTGTAGAAAAAAGATTTGAAGATCCCATTTCTTATATTCCTGTGCTTGCTCGTCCCAAAAAGAAAGTTTATGCTCCTGTGGAATCCTTTGTGTTTGATTCCATTTTAGAGAATTTCCATTTTGATGACCATACGTTGAAATATGATTTCTTAGAAGATTTATAGAAACCCACGAATTAAAAGACAAAAGGAGAAATAATAATGATTAAAACACGTCTAACAGAAATGCTCGGAATAGAGTATCCAATTATACAAGGTTCTATGCAATATATGTCGTTAGCTGAATTAGCTTCAGAAGTTTCCAATGCGGGAGGTTTAGGGTTAGTCCCTTCCATGGCTTTTCCAGATACAGAATCTTTGCGTGCGGAAATCAGAAAAATGAGAACGCTAACAGATAAGCCATTTGGATTTAATATCTCATTGGTTCCAGAAGTTGTCGTTCCTGAAGTAATATTTGATTATATTGATGTCTTAATTGAAGAAGAGGTCCCAGTGATTGAAACTTCTGGCCAACGTCCAGCTAAGTTTATTGAGCCCATTAAAAAAGCAGGCATTCCGATTATGCATAAAGTCACTTCAATTCGTCATGCAAAAGCAGCCCAAAAAGATGGGGCGGATATTATTGTTATGGTAGGAACAGAAGGTGGTGGTCATCCGGGATCTGAACAAGTTGCTGGTCAAATTCTTTGGGCTAAAGCCGTTGAAGAGCTGGATGTCCCCGTCATTGCGAGTGGCGGAATTGTCGATGGAAAAAGTATGTACTCCGCTATGTCTTTAGGAGTAGATGGAGTTTTAATGGGTACGCGCTTTTTAGCAACACCAGAGATTAATGCTTCAGATGCTTATCGAGAAGCTTTATTAACTGTTCCTGAAAATGGAACTGTTTTAACAATGAAATCTTTAAATAATGCAATGCGAGTAGCCAATAATCCTTTTGCACAAAAAATATTAGCTAAAGAAGCAGAAGGAGCGACTTTAGAAGAGTTAATGCCTCTTATTTCAGGAATCCGTTCCTTTAATAAAATGAAAGAGGGGAACTATAATGAAGCTCAATTAAGTATGGGGCAAGGAATTGGTCGCATACATGAAATTACTCCTGCTAGAGAATTGGTTGAACAGATTGTAGAAGATTTTTATAAAACACATGAATATATGAACCAACTGGTAAATAATTTAAGCTTACAAAAAGGATGAGTTCTATGAATAAAGCAAAAATGTTAGAAAAACTTTACCCAGAAGATTTATTGAAGTATAGTGAAAAACTAACTGAAAAAGAAGTTCATTTACTTGTAAAATTACGAGAAATACTAGAAACAAAACTTGAACCGGTGATTGAAGACCATTGGAAAAACGAAACTTTTCCCTTTGAAGAATTTAAAGAGATTACAGATTTAGGTTTAATGAATCACCCTGATTTATTTGACGGTAGGGAAGGCGAACACAAAGTGAGTGAACATTTTAATATGTTCCGCTTGTATGAACTCGCGCGAACAGATACATCACTAGCAACCTTTTTTGCCGTCCATGCTGGACTAGGCTATACTACTTTACTACAAGGGGGTTCGCCAGAACAAATTGAATATTATGGCCCCAAATTTGCTTCTTTTGAGATGCAAACATGCTTTGGGTTGACAGAACCTGATCATGGTTCAGATATTGCAGGAGGGTTAGCTACCACCGCAGTTAAAAAGAATAATCATTGGATTATTAATGGTGAAAAGCGTTGGATTGGTGGAGCAGCAAGCGCAGATGTCCTTCCGATATTTGCAAAAAATCCGCAAACAAATGAAATTTTATGTTTTTTAGTTCCTAAAGATAGCGAAGGACTAAGTGTGGAAAAAATTGATGGAAAAATAGCACTACGTCTCGTTCAAAACGGACATATTACTTTAAATCAGGTAGAAGTAAGTGATGACCAACGTTTACCGAATATTACATCCTTTAAAGATGTTTCTAAAATTTTATATACCACACGTGCTGACGTAACTCATATTACTTCTGGAACACATGCTGGTTCATTAAAATATGCTTTAGAATATACGAAAAATAGAGAGCAATTTGGCCGTTCTCTTACCGAATTTCAGTTAATTCAAGAAAAATTAGCCCGAATGGAGGCAAATACGGTCACAGGTCTTGGGTTGTCTGACCGACTAGCGACCTTACAAGCAGCTGGAGAGTTTGCTGAAGTTCCTGCTTCTGTAGCTAAAATGCAAAATGCTCGCTTGTTACGGGAGACTACCGCTTTAGGACGTGAAATTTGTGGAGGAAATGGAATTACCGTAGAACATAAGGTAGCAAAATTCTTTGGTGATGCTGAGGCGATTTACTCTTATGAAGGGACACATGAAGTGAATAGCTTAATCATTGGTAGACACTTGACAGGTAAAGGCGCTTTTGTTTAACTTTTATAAGAAAATCGTTTTTAATAATGAAGATAAGTAAAATGAAGAGGTGCAAGATGGAAAGTAAGGAACGCTCATATATTGAAGTTATGCAGCATATTCCAGATGGAGCGACGATTGGAACAACATCATTTGGAATTGGTGGACTACCCGAACAATTAATCGTCGGTTTAGGTAAATATTATAAAAAACATAAACATCCTAAAGAGATTACTTTCAGCACAACAGCTGGGATTGGAGTGGGTGAGGGAAGAGGTTTGGATCACCTGATTGAACCCGGGCTTTTAAAAAGAGTTGTGGCTTCTCATATCGCAACCTCTCCTTTAGCTAATCAAGCAGCACAAGAAAATAAGTTCGAAATGTATCAACTTCCTCAAGGGATCATCGGAAAGTTATATCGAAACGCAGCCGGAAAAGGTCCAGGCGTTTTTAGTCAGATAGGAATAGATACGTTCATTGATCCTAAGAATGAAGGAGGAAAACTGAACCAAAAAGCTGAAGAAGCTGAAGATCTTGTGCGAGAGATTGAATTAAATGGCGAAAGATGGTTACATTATAAACCTCTCCCTGTTAATGTAGCCTTTATTAAAGCCACTTATGCAGATAAAGATGGGAATTTATCCATTCAACATGAAACGCACAAACTAGAATCTCTTTCATTAGCGATGGCGGCTTATAATGCAGGAGGTGTCGTCATTGCTCAGGTGGAACAAATGGTTGAGCCCCATACTTTTTCAGCAAAAGATATTTTCGTTCCAGGAGCGATTGTTGATTATGTCGTGGTTGGAGAAGAAAAATATCATATGCAAACTGCAGGTACTTATTATCACCCAGCTTTATCCAATGAAATTCGAGTTCCCTTAGATAAACAATTAAATATGCCACTATCTCCAAAGAAAGTAATTGTCAGAAGAGCCAGTCAAGAGCTT
>DXAZ01000053.1 GCA_019116785.1 Candidatus Atopostipes pullistercoris | reverse complement strand
AGCAGAATCTCACGCGCGGGAACGGTCCACCGCTCAGGAATCGCAGGATCCCACGCGCAGGAGTAGTCCAGCCCCCAGAAAATACAGAATCCCACGCGCGGGAACGGTCCATCGCTCAGGAATTGCGGAATCTCACGCGCGGGGGTGCTCCATTGCTCAGAAATTGCAGAATCCCACGCGCGGGACTGTCGCTTCGCTTTAAAACCGCGATATTTCACACGTAGGAATTTTTATTTTATGCGAAAAGCTTTAGAAAAATCATTGAAACATTTCTATAAGGAAGAAAATGTTAGAAACATTTTCACTATTGTAGACAATACTAAAAAGCAACGGTAAAATAATTAAAAGAATAAAAATGAATCAAAATTACAATAAAATGACAAACAAAAAAGTTTTTTTAAAAGAAATGCAAAATAAAAAAAGAAAATCGCAAAAAAATGCAAATATATATAATAGGAGCATAAAATATGAAAGCAGAAATTATTACGAGTGGAACAGAATTACTCTTAGGAGAGGTTGTGGATACAAATACGCCTTTTCTCGCCCGGGAATTAGCAGCCATTGGAATCAATGTGTATCACCATACAACAGTGGGTGATAATTCTGCTCGATTATTAGAAGCTATTGAACAGGCAGAAAATCGAGCAGATATTGTAATCATTTCCGGAGGGTTAGGACCAACAGAAGATGATATTACAAAAAATATTTTAGCCAAACATTTAAACGTTGACCTTACACTAGATAAAGATTCATTGAATAAAGTTAGCCGACGCTATCAAACAGAAAAACTCTCAAAAGGCAACTACCAACAAGCACAAATACTCGAAGGTTCAATACCTTTGAAAAATGAAATCGGAATGGCCGCAGGAATTTATATAGAAAAAGAAGAGCATACTTATGTATTATTGCCAGGAGTCCCTAGCGAATTTGAACAAATGGTAACTGGCCAGTTAATTCCTCTCTTAACTCAAAATACTACAGAAAATAATATCCTAAGGTCGCGTAATTTGAACTTTTATGGATTGCCTGAAGCAAAAGTAGCTGAAGAATTAGCGGATTTAATTCATTATCAAACCAATCCAACAGTGGCGATTTATGCCAAAGATGGCATTATAGACGTTCGAATAACCGCAAGTGGACAGACAGAGAACGAATGTACAAAAATGCTTGATGAAATGGAAAAACGCATTTTAAAACAATTAGACCAACATTTTATTAGTTATAATTCTACACGTATTCAAGATGTCATTTTTGAACACTTGGCTTCTAAAAATGAGAACTTGGCATTAATTGAAGTGAACACAGATGGTGAAGTTATAGATAGTTTAGCTCATGAGAATGCACATAAAGAAGTTTTTAAAGGCGGTTTATATTTCACAAAATATGTGAACGTTGCAAACTACTATAATTTAGAAACTATCGCAGAAAATAAAAAAGAACAAAATGAAAAAATGGCGAACAAAATACTCGAAGAATTTCAATCGGATTACGGCTTGGCCGTGACAGGATGGGGAGAAAATCAACGGTCCATTAATCCAATGCCGGAACAAGCGTTCATCAGTATTGCAAAAGTGGATGGTGAAGTGTTTACTCGTGAAATTGATCTAACCAAACGTACTTACTTTGCTCGTTGGTTGCTTGCTTTGAAAGTGAGCGATATGCTTCGACGTTTCTTGCTGGAACTTCCTCAACTCGAAGAAGAATATTGATTGAAAAGGGAATGAATGTTCGTTTAACTCTTGCTATTTCGTTATAAAACAAGTAAAATATGTTTATGATAAATGAATATAGAATCAAGGAAACTGACCAAAAAACGTTAAATGAAATGAAAATTGGAGGGTGAATATGGCTTCAGAAGATAGACAAAAAGCATTAGATCACGCAATGAAACAAATTGAAAAAGATTACGGTAAAGGTGCCATTATGAAATTAGGGGACCGAGGAAATCGAAAGATTGATACCGTATCTACTGGATCATTAGCGATAGATGTCGCATTAGGTGCTGGAGGATATCCAAAAGGACGTGTTATTGAAATTTACGGGCCAGAAAGTTCTGGAAAGACGACAGTTGCTTTACATGCGATTGCCTCTGTCCAAAAAGAAGGTGGAACAGCAGCTTTTATTGATGCTGAGCATGCTCTTGATCCATCCTATGCTAAAAATTTAGGAGTAGACACAGATAATCTGCTTCTTTCACAACCTGACACTGGAGAACAAGGCTTAGAGATTGCGGATGCTTTAGTTTCAAGTGGTGCGATTGATATTTTAGTTATTGACTCCGTTGCGGCTTTAGTTCCACGAGCTGAAATTGATGGAGAAATGGGGGATACTCACGTAGCTTTACAAGCAAGATTAATGTCACAAGCTATGAGAAAATTATCAGGAACCATTAATAAAACAGGAACGATCGCAATTTTCATCAATCAAATTCGTGAAAAAGTTGGAGTAATGTTTGGAAATCCAGAAACAACACCAGGTGGACGAGCATTGAAATTTTATTCAAGTGTTCGTTTAGAAGTACGTCGTGCAGAGTCTATTAAAGATGGCTCAGACATGGTTGGAAACCGTACACGAATTAAAGTGGTTAAAAATAAAGTCGCTCCACCATTCAAAGAAGCGATGGTAGATATTATGTATGGTGAAGGAATTTCTCAAATCGGTGAACTAGTAGATATGGGTGCTGAAAAGGATATTATTAAAAAAGCCGGTTCATGGTATTCATATGGGGAAGAGCGTATTGGCCAAGGTCGTGAAAATGCTAAAAAATTCTTAACGGACAATCCTGAAATTCGTGAAGAAGTTGAAAAACGAGTTCGTGCAGCTTATGGTATTGGAGAAGCTGTTGAAGATGCCGAGGTAGAAGATAAAGACGAAAAGAAAGAAGAAACAGCGGCTAAATAAACGTATTCTCTTAAAAATCAGTTAAAAATGTGATTTAAAATAAAAAGAGTAACCCTCTTTGTTTTATGGGATGAATCCTTTAAAATAGAGAGGGCTTTTTATTTAATCAATTAAAATAGAAGATATAAATGAACTTAATAGATAACGGAGGCAATAAAAATGGATAAAATTAAAATAGGTATTGTAGGTTACGGAAACCTAGGACAAGGAGTAGAAGTTGGTCTGAAAAATCATCCCGATATGGAATTGGTTGGAATATTTTCAAGACGAGATCCCAAAACATTAAATACTCAAACACCCGCTTACTTATTACAAGATATTTTAAATTTTAAAGATAAAATAGATGTTTTAATTCTTTGTGGAGGCTCAAAAACGGACATTCCAAAACAGGGACCTTCTCTAATTGAGCACTTTAATACGGTGGATGCTTATGATATTCATGCAGAAATTCCAAAATACTATAACAAAATGAATCTCTTAGCCAAAGAAAATCAAAAGGTAGCTGTTATATCTACAGGTTGGGATCCTGGTTTATTTTCAATGAATCGTTTAATGCAAGAAGCGATTCTTCCAGATGGAAAATCCTATACATTCTGGGGACGTGGAGTAAGTCAAGGGCATAGTGATGCGGTTCGTCGAGTAAAAGGGGTAAAAGAAGCGGCACAATATACTGTACCGGATGAAATGATGATTAATAAGATTTTAGCCGGTGAAGCCGTTGATTATAATCAAAAAGATGCGCACAACCGTGAAGTATATGTCGTTTTAGAAAAAGACGCAAACCCAACAGAAGTGGAAGATGAAATTAAAGAAATGCCTAATTATTTTGCGGGCTATCAAACAGGTGTTAGCTTCATTTCGGAAGAAGAATTTAAGGCAGAACACCAAAAAATGCCACATGGTGGACGCGTTATTCGACAAGGTAAGACTTCAGATGATGCGGTTTCTATTATTGATTTTTCTTTATCGTTAGAAAGTAATCCCGAATTTACCGCTGCTGTAAATATTGCTTATGCTAGAGCTGCTTATAAATTATCTCAAACAAAAGAATATGGGGCTAAAACAGTTTTAGATATTCCTCCTTATTATCTATCTTCTAAAACAAGAGAAGAATTAATGCGTGATTTATTGTAACTATCCGCTTAAAAGGATGAATAGATGACAAATCATTTTTATATTAAAGAATCGTTTACGTTAAATTGAATGATGAATCTTAATTGACTTATAGGGAAAATAAAGATATTATATTAGAAGGTGTACTGATGTATAAAGATTTATACACCCGTACAACTTTCGTGTAAAAATGCTATTAAAAGCAATTTATTTTAAAGAATATACATGAAATGAATACAATTGAATGATACGGAGGTGTAAAAATGGAGTTACCTTTTGCAATAGCCTCTGCTATCGTTACTTTAATTATTGGTTTAGTTGTCGGAGCATATTTTTCAAAAAAGAGTGCAGACCGTAGACAAGCGGATGCGAAACAAACCGCACATCAAATTGTTGAAGATGCAAATAAAGAAGCTGACATTCTAAAAAAAGAAGCGTTATTAGAGGCTCGTGAAGAAATTCATTCCCAAAAAAATGAAATGGAATGGGAAATAAAAGAGCAACGCCAAGAAGTTTCTCTACAAGAAAGTCGATTAGATCAACGTGAAGATAATTTAGATCATCGAGAAAAAATTTTAGAAGATAAAGATAATAACTTATTAAAAAAAGAGAATAAATTAGAAGCACGTTCAGAAAAAATAGATGTTCTTGAAAAACAAGTAAAAGAAGCCAAAGAGAAACAAGAAAGAGAACTAATACGTATTTCAGGACTTTCAGAAGATGAAGCAAGAAATATTGTGCTTCAAAGAACCGAAGAAGAATTAATCAATGAAACAGCCGTGATGGTCAAACAATACGAGGAACAATTAAAAGTTGATGTGAATCGTCGTGCGAAAAGTTTAATTACTGAAGCCATCCAACGAAGTGCAGCGGATGAAGTGACCGAGGCAACAGTTAGTGTTATCCATCTACCAAATGATGACATGAAAGGTCGAATTATTGGTCGTGATGGACGGAATATCCGAACCATTGAGAGCTTAACTGGAATGGACGTTATTATTGATGACACTCCTGAAACAGTCGTACTTAGTGGGTTTGATCCAATTCGTCGTGAGATTGCTAAAATGGCCCTTGAAAAATTAATTTCTGATGGGCGCATCCATCCAGGTCGTATTGAGGAAGCGGTGGAGAAATCTCGCAAGGAAATGGATGAACGTATTCGTGAGATCGGAGAAGAAACTGTTTTTGATTTAGGCATTCACTCAATTCATCCAGATTTAATTAAAATTATTGGACGTTTACATTTTAGAACAAGTTACGGACAAAATGTTTTAACGCATTCAATTGAAGTGGCAAAAATCGCAGGGATTTTAGCGGCAGAAATTGGGGAAGATCCTCAAATGGCTAAAAGAGCTGGTTTGTTACATGATATTGGTAAAGCTTTGGATGGAGAAGTGGAAGGTTCACATGTCGAAATTGGTTCTCAAATTGCTATGCGTTATCAAGAAAAAGAAACAGTTGTGAATTCAATTGCTTCTCACCATGGTGACGTTGAAGCAACAACCGTTATTTCGGCTTTAGTACAAGCTGCTGATGCAGTTTCTGCTGCAAGACCGGGAGCTAGAAGTGAATCGTTAGAAAATTATTTACAACGTTTGGAAACATTGGAAGAAATTTCAAATAGTTTTAACGGTGTAGACTACTCATTTGCGATTCAAGCGGGTCGAGAAATTCGAATCATTGTGAAGCCAGACGAACTAGATGATGTTCAAAGCGCTAAATTGGCACACGATGTTCGAAAAGAAATTGAAAATAAAATGGATTATCCTGGAAATATTAAAGTAACGGTAATACGTGAAACAAGAGTTGTAGAATACGCTAAATAAGCGGTATTCCTTGCAATCAATACTTTTTAAAATCAAACGTCTATTCTTCCTACAAATGTAGTTAGATGGACGTTTTTTTATTTGCGCTTTAAGCCGATTTCTATTAAATTAGATGGAATTTTTAAAGGCTTTTAAGGGCTTTTAAAGACGCTTTTCAAAGACTCGCTTAAAAGCAGAGCTATTAGACACGAAAGCCGATCTGTGTCTAATAGGGGAGGTTCTATTAGACACGAAAGTCGATCTGTGTCTAATAGGGGAGGTTCTATTAGACACGAAAGCTGATCTGTGTCTAATAGGGGAGGTTCTATTAGACACGAAAGCCGATCTGTGTCTAATAGGGGAGGTTCTATTAGACACGAAAGTCGATCTGTGTCTAATAGCGGCTATTTTATTAGACACAAAAGCCGATTTGTGTCTAATAGACAAAAATACTCGGATTTAAAAACTAAAATTAAACTCTGAAACACCCATTATCTCAAAATATAAAAATCCCCCTCTTCATTAAACGCTAAAATACGTATAAGAAGAGGGGATAATATTATTTCTGCGCTTCTGGGGAGTCTGTTTCTCCATCAAAAGCTGCTTTGGCTTGTTCAAAATCATCGTATACTTTGGCACTTTCCCAGCCACCATTCACTTCATCTAATCGGTAGGCGACGGCGTAAGGCTTATAATCTTCTTCTTCAGCTAATGCACGTAATAAATAGTAATCATTGGCGGATTCTAAAAGCTCATATTCTTTTCCTTGTCTTCCTTTAACGACCATATGAAACACTCCTTTGAATGTTTAATAAACTTCCTATAATACAAGTTTGAAACATAAACTGACCGGATGTCAAGAAATACGATTGAATATGTGCTTTGATAGATAAGAGGATATTGCATTTCACACATTACGTAAATATTTCTCTTATTAATAGAATATAATCAAGCAACCACAGTGTATATGGTTCATGGAGTAATTCTTTGTATTGATTTGTATCGATACAGTCACTCGATGGGAAATGACCTAGATTGGGATTTTGAATATTATCGAGACATATAGCGTGAACAGGCGAAAAATTATCAAGAAGTTACAAAGTGGTTGCAAGGCCGCTACTCGACAGAAAGTCCTATGCCAATAAATTAAAAAAATCATTCAATCTTTCCACCTGGATCAATATGATCAACAAAATCTCATAGAAAATCTAGATGGAAATTTAGAAGACTTACTGATTAAATTCAATCAACAACCAATAACATGAAAATAACTTATAAGAAGCTTTTAAGTCGAAGCACACGACATTTGTATTTCGATTTTCTTAATTTATCAAGATTTTTCAACAACCATCTTTGCTAACGACGGAAAGTACTGATAAAATAAGAGAGATAAATACTAGAAGAGGTGTACCCGTGAAAATATTATTTATTGGCGATGTGTCAGGTAAAGTGGGACAAAAGATGGTTCACGATTATTTACCCCAACTGCGTCAAGTATACAAACCACAAGTCATCATATTAAATGGGGAAAATGCCGCCGGAGGTCGAGGAATTACCGAAAAAATTTATAAAGAATTCCTGACCCAAGGAGTGGATTGTATTACAATGGGCAATCACACATGGGATAATTATGATTTATTTAATTTCATTGACGAAGCCACCCATATAATTCGGCCAGCAAATTATGAAAATAATGATCTCGTACCCGGAGTCGGAATGCGAATCATTAAAATCAATCAACAAAAAATGGCCGTCATCAACTTAACTGGAAGATCTTATATGGGAAGTTTTGATGACCCGTTCCGTGTAGGGGACGAATTAATCACCCAAGCCAAAAAAGAAACCAATCAAATTCTCATTGATTTTCATGCCGAAACGACTAGTGAAAAACAAGCGATTGGTTGGTACTTTGATGGAAAAGTGTCAGCGGTAGTCGGCACACATACCCATGTTCAAACCAATGATGCTCGTATTTTACCCAAAGGAACAGCTTACCAAACAGACGTGGGCATGACCGGATTTTACAACGGAATTTTAGGGATGGAAAAAGAAGCCATTATCGAAAATTTTCGAACACAAATGCCTACACGCTTTACCACACCAGAAAATGGTCCCGGACAGCTGAATGCCTGCTTAGTCGAAACCCACGATAAAACTGGCCAAGCTAAAAAAATACAGCCGATTCGAATCGATGAGGACACCTTATTCATGGATTAAAAGAATAAAACGCCCTTTCTTCGAAAATGAAAAAGAGGGGCAAACCCATAAGAAAAGTTTTAGAACAATTAGAGGAGTGACCGTATTGCCTCAAGACACAAAACATACCCCAATGATGGAGCAATATTTTGAAATTAAAAAAGATTACCAGCATGAATTTTTATTTTTTCGCCTGGGTGATTTTTATGAATTGTTTTACGAAGATGCAATTAAAGCATCACAAATATTAGAATTAACGCTAACCAGTCGCAATAAAAATGCAAAAGAACCTGTTCCAATGGCGGGTGTTCCTTATCATTCAGCTCAAGGTTACATTGACCGCTTAATCGAACAAGGCTATAAAGTCGCCATTTGTGAACAAGTGGAAGATCCAAAAGAAGCCAAGGGAATGGTGAAACGCGAAGTTGTTCAAGTCATTACACCAGGAACAGTGATGCAAGGAGAAGCTGTTCATGAAGACGAAAATAACTTTCTTGCTGCCGTTTTAGAAAAAGAGGGCGTTTATGCTTTAGCGTATGTAGATTTAACTACAGGTGAGCTACGTGCTACAAAACTTCATTCAAAAGCAGAAGTATACAGTGAAATCGCTGGACTAGAAGTGAAAGAAGTCTTGTTTTATGAAGGAGAAAGTATCGAGCTGCGCGCTGAATTGGAAAAGAGGCTAGGAACGGTCTTTTCTTATTTAGATAAAGAAGTGCAGATAATGGAAGAAGAAACCTTTAAAGAACTTACCCATGAAGTTTCAGATGAGACGATCTTACCGGTTTTGAAGTTATTATTGAATTATCTAGCTAAAACACAAATGCGCAGTCTGGATCATCTTCAGTTAGCTGAACAATATGATACCTCACACTATTTAGTGTTTACTCAAGAAGTGCGCCGTAACCTAGAACTTACAACGTCATTACGCGACGGATCAAGAAATGGCACTTTGCTGTGGGTGTTGGATCAAACAAAAACTGCGATGGGTGGACGGATGCTGAAAAGTTGGCTGGATAAACCGTTAATTAATATCCATGAAATTAACCAGCGACAAGATTTAGTAGAAAATATGTTGAATCATTTCTTCGAACGAACGGATCTAAATGAAAATTTAACGCGCGTTTATGATTTGGAGAGATTAGCTGGACGTGTGGCTTATGGAACGGTAAATGCTCGTGATTTGATTCAATTGAAACGTTCACTTCAGCAAATTCCGCAAATTATTGAGATTATTTCTTTGATGAATGTGGATGGAGCATGGGATGATTTATTGCATCAGATTGATCCAGTCACGGAAGTAGCGGATTTAATTGAACACGCAATTGAAGAAGAACCGCCGCTTTCAATTATGGAAGGCGAGATTATTAAAGATGGCTTTAATGAGCAACTCGATGAATATCGAGATGCGATGACCAATGGGAAACAATGGTTAGCCGAATTAGAAGCTAAAGAGCGCCAAGAAACGGGCATCAAAAATTTAAAAATAGGCTTTAATAAAGTATTTGGTTATTTTATTGAGATTACGAAAGCCAATCTAGACCGTATAGAAGAAGGGCGTTATGAGCGGAAACAAACACTGACAAACTCTGAACGCTTCATTACTCCAGAATTAAAAGAGATGGAGTCGACGATTCTTGGAGCAGAAGAAAAATCACAAGCTTTAGAATATGAATTGTTTGTAGCGATTCGTGAGGAAGTTAAAATGGAAATTGAGCGGATTCAAAAATTAGCACGTCTCATCGCACAAATTGATGTGTTACAAAGTTTTGCTCAAGTGAGTGAAGAAAATTACTTTACGCGGCCAAATTTTCATGAAGATTCACAAGATGTGCATATTGAAGAAGGTCGTCATCCGGTTGTTGAACACGTGATGAAGGACCAAGAATATGTTCCTAACGACGTGTCTTTAGAAGAGGGCACGGATATCTTGCTTATTACGGGACCAAATATGTCCGGGAAAAGTACGTATATGCGCCAAGTGGCTTTGATTATCATTATGGCACAGATGGGCTGTTTCGTTCCTGCAACTAAAGCTGAGTTACCCATTTTCGACCAAGTCTTTGCTCGAATTGGTGCAATGGATGATTTAATTTCAGGACAAAGTACCTTTATGGTCGAAATGAATGAGACTAATCAGGCGATTTCGAATGCTACTCGAAATAGTTTATTGCTATTTGATGAGATTGGACGAGGAACCGCTACGTATGATGGCATGGCATTAGCTGAAGCCATTATTGAGTATGTTCATGATCGTGTAGGGGCTAAAACTTTATTTTCAACGCACTATCATGAGTTAACCGCTCTAGAAGAACGATTGGAACGTTTAGAAAATATTCATGTGGGAGCCGTCGAAGAAGAAGGGGATTTAGTCTTTCTTCATAAAATGTCTCCAGGTTCTGCTGATAAAAGTTATGGAGTCCAGGTCGCTAAATTAGCGGGACTACCAACTTCGGTATTAAATCGAGCGTCCACCATTTTAACGGAACTTGAGAAGAAAAATGAAGATTCTCCGATTGTTTCAGGCACTTCAGAAGAGTTAGAGGACGATCGTGCAAAGGAAAAAAGTATAAAAGGAAATGAAGTAAAAGAAGATTCCGGCCAACTTTCCTTATTTGACGGTACTTGGTCAGAACATGAAGAGAAAGTCTTAGAAGAATTGAGAAAGTTAGATGTTTTAAATCTAACCCCTCTTGAAGCGATGAATTTTTTGAATGATTTACAAAATAAACTGCAAGACTAGATCTTTTTAGACAATAGACGGATCGTTTTAAAATAATGAAGGAGTAGAAGGGAGGAGCCCTCAGATGTCAGAAATTAAAATTTTATCAGAAACATTAGCCAATCAAATTGCTGCAGGAGAAGTGGTCGAAAGGCCCGCTTCTGTTATTAAAGAATTAGTAGAAAATGCGATTGATGCGGAAAGCACAAAAATTAAAGTGGAAATTGAAGAAGCAGGTCTTTTAAAAATCGTTGTTACAGATGATGGAAAAGGGATCCCAAGTGAAGATGTAGAACGAGCTTTTGAGCGTCACGCAACAAGTAAAATTTATACCACCGATGAACTGTTTCGAATTCGTACACTCGGGTTCCGTGGTGAAGCTCTGCCAAGTATTGCTTCTGTATCGGAGTTAACGATTGAAACTGCTGAAGATAAAAAGCCAGGAAAGCACTTATATTTAAAAGGCGGAGAAATTGTAGAAAATACATCTGCCCAATCGCGTCGCGGAACAATGATTAAAGTGGAGCAGTTGTTTTATAATACGCCTGCTCGTTTGAAACATATCCGCTCTCTTCGAACGGAAATTTCGCATATCACCAATTATATGAATCGTTTTGCTTTATCAAATCCCGATATTTCTTTTGAATTTATTAATGATGGCAATCAGCTTATGAAAACGGTAGGGAACGGTGATATTCGTCAAGCGATTGCGAGTGTTTATGGGGTAAATATTGCACGAAAAATGCGTGAGATTGAAGCGGAAAATTTTGATTTTAAGGTTTCAGGGTATACGTCACTGCCAGAAGTTACTCGGGCAAATAATTCCTATATTACACTAATTGTCAATGGCCGTTATATTCATAATTATTCGCTCAACCGAGCAGTTATTGATGGTTATAGTTCAACCTTGATGATTGGCCGTTATCCAATTGCGGTCATCAATATTGAAATGGATCCACTTCTTTTAGATGTGAATGTTCATCCAACCAAACAGCAAATCCGTATTAGTAATGAAAAAGAATTAGGTCAACTTATTAAAGACGCTATCTATAAACAGATGCATCAAGAAGTACGGATTCCTGGTTCATCTGGCGGAGAAAACTTACGGTTTCCGAAAGCACCAGAAGAAAAACCAGAGCAATTAAATTTCGAATTTCAAACTAAAAACAAGCCTCGTGATTTTTCTTTCCCTGATAAGCAAAAGCAACAAAAACAACCAGAGCAGCCACAAAGTCATTTCGAAACGGAAGAAACGGAGAAGAGAAATTGGCGGCCTGAACCTGAGAGTGAAATTCGAGACGTGGTGAATGAGCCAGAGGTTTCGATTTTGACGCATGAAGTGAGTATGGAAGATTCTGCACTCGAATTAGCGAAAACGGCTGAACGGAAAAATTATAATGAAGAAAGAATGGAACAGTTTCCAGAGCTGGAATATATCGGGCAGATGCATGGAACGTATTTGTTGACTCAAAACGAGGAAGGGCTCTTTATTATCGATCAACATGCGGCCCAAGAGCGCATTAAATATGAGTATTATAAAGAATTACTCGCAGATACAGGTACATCGATGCAAGATTTGTTGGTGCCGATTGTGTTGGAATATCCGAGTGATGAAGTGCTCATTATTACCGATAATTTAGAGAAATTAGCAAATGCTGGTTTGAAGTTAGAGCCATTTGGTCAAAATAGTTTCATTGTCCGCGAACATCCTACTTGGATTATACCCGGCCAAGAACAGGAGACAATTGAAGAGATGATCGACTTTTTCCTTGAGAAAAAAGACCTTTCTATCGGTATGTTCCGCGAAGCGACAGCGATTATGATGAGCTGCAAACGGTCAATCAAAGCTAATCACCACCTCAGTGATCAAGAAGCTATCTCGCTTATCGAACAATTGCCGCAAGCCGAAAATCCCTACAACTGTCCTCATGGTCGTCCAACCCTCGTTAAAATGACGACAAGAGACTTAGAAAAAATGTTCAAACGTATTCAAGATAGTCACTAGAAAACAAGATAGAAAGCCTCAACCCTTTGAAAAGACATTTTAATAGGGTGAGGCTTTTTATTGAAAAAGAAAAAAATTAAATGTGGACGTATGTTTCTGTTAGAGTTTTTTTATAGTCCAACTATCAAATAGAGAAGTTGGAAGAGGGTGGCTAAATCTCAAAAAAATTGAGGGTGATGCCTATGTTTGTTTTGGCAGATCCGAAAAAGGAGTAAGTATGTCAAGTACATGAGGCGTTAACGCTAAGGTTCGCTTTTGCGCCATTAGTTATACGTAGCATTGATAAAAAAGAAAATAAAAAATAACCATCTATCTTACTTTGTCTAGTAATAGATGGTTATTTATCATTTAATGACGTAGTCACCGTCTTTTTAACGGATTTATTTGAAGAAGTGTGATCAGCGCCTCTCTTTTTTTATTATTACAGCATACGCATCTATTTATAACAAAGAACTTGCTAGTGTGTCTGAGTGGAAGTTCATTATTTAATGTTTTAAGATATGGATAGTCACATTTTAGTATTCGACCTTAAATAATC
>DXAZ01000052.1 GCA_019116785.1 Candidatus Atopostipes pullistercoris | reverse complement strand
AAGAGAAACCACAAACTCAAATTTGAGTGCTGTAGTTTCTCTTTTTATTTTAACTAATTTATATTCTATTCTTCATCATCTGAGTCATCTGTATCATTTTCTTCTTTTTCATCTTTGTTATCTTCTTTTTCGTCTTGGGTTTTATCTTCGTCACTTGAGCTATTATCTTCTTTCTCTTTCTCTTTATCTTCTTCTTTCTCTTTATCTTCTTTTTTGTCGTCTTCTTCTTTTTTCTTTTCTTCTTCTTTCTTTTTGTTCTCTTCTTTTTTATCTTCTTTTTTCTTAGTATCTTTCTTTTTACTATTTGTTTGGTTATTCCAAAATTTATTCAATTCAGAAGATTTAGCACCTATTGAGAAGTCGAAAGTTGTGGTACCTGGCACATTATCTCGATCAAAAATTTCAGTTTTCGTACTTCCAGAAATTTGAATGGTACGGTTATTTGGTAAAGAAACTTTCCCAGGCTTCATTCCAGTAGAAGCCAGCACAGATTCACTAACGATACTATTATCATCTGGTGGAGTCATAGATTCATTTGCTTTTATGAGCTCTGGTTTTAAATTGTAAACCACATTCATAATGTTCGACCAATTACGTATATTTCTGTGAGCAGGGGATAAACCATTAAAGTTTTGAAGGCTTATTTTTTGATTGTCATATCCCATCCAAGTGACTAAAGAAACACCTGGAGTAACACCTGCGTACCATACATCAACCGTTTCATTGGTTGTTCCTGTTTTAGAAGCTAAGTCAGCGTTAAAATTCAAGTATTGGGAAGAAGCTCTACCAGTTCCTTGAGTCGTAACATCCCGTAACATGTCATATAATAAATAATTTGCTGTTTCTGACCAAACTCGAGTTGGGTTCGGCTCATGTTCATAGATAACTTCGCCCTCACTATTTTCTATTTTTTCAATGACATAAGGTTCATTAAAGACTCCTTTGTTTCCAATAGCAGCGTAAGCACCTGCTAATTCTGTTGCGGTAGGTCCCGAGTTGAAACCACCTAATGAAGTGGATGGATAAGAAAAATCATCATCACTAATTGCTTCAGGTCCAATCCCCATGGCTCGAATATATTTAGCGGGATTTATATTGTTTTCTAGCATGCCTAAATATATTTTCGTATTGGGAATGTTTTGAGACATTTGTAACCAATATCTTGCATCGCGCCAATCATTAGTTGTTCGTCCAACATTACTAATACTGTGTGTTCCAGAAGTCCCATCTGGCACAATTAACTCCGTATCAGGAATTACTGTTGCTGGGGTAATAAAATGCTCAGCTAAAGCGGGGCCATAGGTCATTAAAGGTTTAATGACGGAACCTGAACTTCGGCGGGAGTTAAAAGCAATATTAAATTCTGAATACTCATAGTCTCGACCTCCAATAAAAGCGAGCACTTTTCCAGTCGTATTTTCAGTAAGTGTTCCAGCTACTTGTGTTGGATAATCGATGGTTTGTGTTTCTCCATCATCGTCTGTGTAGGACAATGTTTGAGTAGGTCCAAATTGATCTTTTGTTTCGGTTACACGTTTTTGGATTGCTTTGTGTAGAGTAGGGTCAATTGTACTGTAGATTTTATATCCGTTATTTCTCATTTCAAAATCTGCTTTTTCGAAGTAATCTTCTTTAAGATCGGGATTGTCAGCGAGTTGTTCATCTGTGATTCCATCTTCTTCAAGCATTAAATCAATAATAATGTTTCTTCCTTCACTTTCAACGAGGTCATATTCATAAGAATGTGAAGGATTTTTGTTGTCTTCTTCAGAATTTTTCAAGAAATCAGCGGCTATGTCATAATCACGTGCTTCTTGATATTCTTCTTTGGTAATATATCCTTCTTGAAACATACTATAAAGGACTTCATGTTGTCGATTGATTCCAGAAGATATATCTTCTTTAATATCTCCTTGTTGTGTGTAAGGACTATATGAAATTGGACTTTGTGGGAGTCCAGCTAGAAAAGCTGCTTGTGGTAGATTAACTTCAGATGCTGAAACACCAAAAAGACCTTGAGCTCCTTCTTCAATCCCTGCGATATTTTGTCCTAAATTATTTCTACCAAAAGGAGAAACGTTCATATAGGCTTCTAAAATTTCTTCTTTATTAAAATTATTTTCTAAATGTAAAGCATATAAAATTTCGACAGCTTTACGTGAGTGAGTTACTTCACTACTTAAAATTTGTTGTTTAATTAACTGCTGGGTGAGAGTAGAACCTCCTGTAACGGATTGAGCATTTAATAATTCTTGAGCTGCTGCACGTGCTAAAGCTTTAGGAACGATTCCTTCATGAATAGAAAAGTTTCTATCTTCTGTAGCAATTATTGCATTGATAATCAAAGGCGATATCTCTTGTAATTTAATAGGTGATCGAATTAAATCTGTACGCAAATCACTAATTTTTGAATTATCCGCATAAAAAAGCGTAGATTTTCGATTATAATCGTTTATTTGTGTTTCCATTTCGGCTTGAGTAGGTGTAGGAATATCTTCGACTAAGGAAGCAAAATATCCAAGAGCAGCACCACCACCTAAAAATGCTACTACAATTAAAATCAAAACAATGAACTCAAAGAATACTTTAAAAACTCTATAAACAATGTCAAAATAATCACTAAATTTTTTGCCAAATTTTTTCAATTTTTCATTGTTAGAAAAATTATCATTTTTATCTGAACTCATCAATGGCACCTCCGAATCAGATTTTTAATATCTATAATATACATATATTAATTTATCATACCATAATGATTTTTAATTATAGCAAATAGTCATTTTTTTAGCAAAAATGGATGAGCCATTGAATGTTTTAGCTGAGTAAAATTCGTATAAATGTATTGTCTACTTGGACTCAAAGATTTCATTCATTTCAAAGGCATTGTCTTTAGGATTATAACCTAATTGAACATGAGCTTCCTCGTAAGAGAGACGAGGGAAGGTATTTTTTGAAATGCCATTTACGATTAAAAAGGGTTCTTTAAGTTCTGCTTCTATGCAGCAATCGATCAAATGATTCATATCGCGTTTTGATAAATACATGGCCATTCCATTTTTGTCTGCCTCTTTATCTAATTTATCATCACTAACTTTGTAATCGGCAATGCGAATACCTATTGATTCAATTCCTTGGCTATAGGCATAATATGCGGCTAAGCCTTCTAAATAGACTTTGGAGACTCCGTATAAATCGGCAGGGCGCACAGGATCAGTAGCTTTAACTTGTACATATTCAGGATAAGCCCCCACAGCGTGGATTGAACTAGCAAAAATAATTCTCTTTAACTCTTTAGCTTTTATGGCTTCTTTGAATAAATTATGTGGCAGTTTATAATTTAATTCCAGTAGATCTCCATAAAAATTAGCTTTTGCATCTGCTTCTCCAGCTAGTTGGATGACATATTCAATATGGTCTAAAAGATTTGTCCAATTTTTTGGATTGACTAGATCCTTCTTTATAACCGTAACTTGTTTTTTTAAATCATCAGGAAATTCAGAAAAGTCACGACCAACAACGGTTAACTCGTGTTGATGGACCAAATGTTTTGTTAATTCCAAACCAATTGTTCCAGTTGCACCAGTAATCAGTATTTTAGCCATTGAAATACCTCCTATTTTCTTAAAATTACTTTAACCTAGCCTACTTATTAAACCTAAAGATTGCAATTGTTATGCATAGAATAGAGGCGGTGTAGATGATGATTCATAAACAAATGCAACAATAAATTATAAAAAGGAGGCAAAATATTACAAAAAAACTTATTTTTGTAATATGTATGATACACAGAGATAACATTCGAATGGTATCATACTTGCAGACCGACAGATTTGATCGGTAAATATGAAATTCGTAGTACAATTTGGGGGTACTTTTGTGAAGAAGAAATTATTTACATCATTATTATCAGCTACAGTATTAAGCACTTCACTAATGGGCGCTGCACCAGTTCTCGCAGACGAATTTGACACACAAATCGATGAAGCACAACAAACAGCTACTCAAAGCGAACAAGCAGCCAATGAATTAGATGCCATTATTAATGAATTAACGAACGAAAAAAATAATACACAAGCCGCTTTAGATCGCTTAAAAAGTGAAATTCAAAAGAATGAAACACTTTTAACTGAAGCGATGAATAAACTTGAATTGTCAAAGAGTGAAATGAAACAATTACAAGAAGAAATTAAAAAATTAGAAGAAAATATTGCACGTCGCGAAGATAAATTAGAAGAGCAAGCGCGAAAAATTCAAGTGAGTGGAAATTCAGTGACCTACCTTGAATACATATTAAATTCTGAATCTTTGACAGATGTTTTTGCACGAATTGATGTGGTTACCAATATTATTCAATCAAGTAATAATATGATGGAAGATCAAATCAAAGACAAAGAACAAGTGGATCAAAAGACAGAAGAAACAGAACAAAAAATTGTTCAACAAAACGCAATTGCTGGAGAGCTAGAACAAGCATCCGCTCAACTTGAAAGTCAAAAAGCTTCTCAAGAAGCTTTAGTTATTCAGCTAGAGATAGAACGTAGTACTGCCGCAGCAGATAAAGAGAATCTAATTGCTGAAAGAAATGAAGCATTAGAACGAATAAATAATATTCAAAATGAACGAGACCTTGCAAGAGCAGCTGCAGAGGAAGCAGAAGAAGAACGTGCTCGTCAAGCAGCTGAAGAAGCAAGTGCTACAAGTGAAGAAGTGGCAGAGGCAGAAGAAACTGAAGCTACTGAAGTGGCGACAGCATCTGTTACACCTGCTTCATCTAATAGCCAAAGTTCTAATACAGCTTCAACAACAAATAGTAACTCTAGTCAAGAAGAATCATCAAACAATCATTCGAATAATAGTAGTGGAAACTCTCAAGGATCTACAACACAAACGCCTAAACCTGAGTCAAAACCGAAACCTAAACCTAAACCAAAACCTGAGACAACACCTCCAGCTCCTTCCGGAAATGTTTTATCTATTGCTTCAAATTATTTAGGAGTACCTTATGTATGGGGTGGAAAAACGCCAAATGGTTTTGATTGTTCTGGTTTTACTAAATATGTTTTTGCACAAGCCAATAAATCAATTCCAGCTGGTTCAGCTGCACAATATGCTGGATCAACAAAAGTATCTAATCCTCAACCAGGAGATCTTGTTTTCTTTGGTAGAGGGTCTGTCTCACATGTTGGAATTTACGTAGGAAATGGTCGTTTCATAGGAGCACAAACTTCTACAGGAGTTGCTTACACAACAGTAAGTAAGTTTAGTAAATACGGTTCTCCTTTAATTGGATACGGACGTTACTAAAATTTAATAACAAAAGAATAAAGTAAGAGGATACCATAATCAAACGGTATCCTCTTTTTCACTCTTATTTTTAAATGTTTATTAAACATATTTTTCTGTAAGTTCTAAAAATTCATCAATATCTTTGTGTGTACGATCGATTGCTTCTTGCCAGAAATCTGATTTTTTTAAATCTACTTGTAAATGTTTTTGGGCAAGATCTTCCGTTGACATACTAGCCGTATCTCTAAGTAAAGCAATATATTCTTCTTCAAAAGAACCGCCTTTTTCAAGTGCACGTGCATAAATGCCCAAACTAAAGAAATAACCAAACGTATAAGGGAAATTGTAGAAAGGAACGCCTGTATTATAAAAATGTAATTTAGCGGCCCAAAACATTGGATGATAAGTCTCTAAAGAATCCATATAAGCTTCTTTTTGAGCGTTTAACATCAGGTTAGAAAGTTGTTTTGCAGAAACAATTCCTTTTTGTCTTTCTTCATAAAAGCTTCTTTCAAAAAGATAACGTGCATGGATGTTCATCATCATTGTAGCACTACGAGAGATTTTCTCATCCAACAAACGAATTTTTTCAGCTGTAGAATGAGCATTTTCGATAGTAGCATCAGAAACAACGAGTTCAGCAAAGGTTGAAGCTGTTTCAGCAACGTTCATCGCATAATTTTGATTTAAGGTAGGTAAATCTCGCAAAACAGAACTATGGAAAGCATGTCCCAATTCATGAGCAAGAGTAGATACATTATCTGAGCTTCCTGAGAAGGTCATAAAAATACGAGATTGTTCAGATTCAGGAAGGTTTGCACAGTAGCCTCCCGGTCTTTTTCCAGGACGATCTTCAGCTTCTATCCACTGTTCTTCAAAAGCTTGTTTCGCTAATTGAGCCATTTTTGGACTAAAAGATTCAAAGTTTTCAATAATAAAGTCCGCTGCTTGCGTAAAAGTAAATTCTTCCTCTTCAAATTCTCCCACATTAACGGCAGCTGTTACATCTAACCAACTCAATTGTTTTAAATTTAATAATTGTGCCTTACGTTCAAAATATTCTACGATTTTTCCTTTATTTGCTGAAATCGTGTCCCACATGGCATTTAAAGTATCGCTTTCCATTCGATTATATTCTAAAGGGGGCTCCATATAGTCTGTAATTCCATGGGCTTCATAATTACTTAAACGAAATCCCGCTAAATGGTTTAAAGTGCTGGCAAAAAGATCAGCTTTCTCCGCCCAGGCATTTTCCCATGATTCAAGCATCTTTGAGCGTTCATTGGGATTTTTTTCAGCATTCATTTTGTTTTCTGCTTGACCGGCTGAATAATTATTCACTTTTCCATCTTCTTCAAAAGGAACTTCAATGGTCGCTACCAATTCATTGTACAGATTTCCCCATCCTTGGAAGCCATCAACTGAAAGATTATTCAATAATTCTTCTTCTTCTGTAGATAATAATTTTTGAGCTTGTTCTCTTATTTCCTTTAAAGGAAAGGCGCTTTGCTTAAAAGGTTCTTGTTCTAATAAATGATTAAATATTTCATCTGGAAGTTCTGTCATTTTCTTTTGCAAAACGACGAGGCTGTTTGATAATTTTGTAGATAATTGTGTGACTATATTTAAGTTTGTACGGGCAGCTGTGTCGTTAACGTCTGCTGAAGATAATCCAGAAATAAAAGTTCGTGCTTCGCCAATTCCTTTTTCTAAAGTTTCTTGTTTAGATAAAATAGTTTCAAGTTGTTTGTAATTTAAAGCATCCTCTTGACTGTTCCATTGATGAATTAATTCATCAAATTCACTTAATTCATTTTGAAGATTTGAAACTTTCTCATGAAATGCTGGCGAATCGCTTCCCCCAGCAAACACACTATCCATATCCCATGTATTTTTGTATCTCATATATCTATTCCTTTCTTTCATTTTCTTTTAATATTTCCTATTCTAACGAAAAAAGATTTAAAATACGAATTATTCTAGTTAGAATAGATAAGAATTTAAATGAAAGATAGGATGATTAAATGCAAAGAAAATTAACAACAAGAGACCATATTTATTTATTTTTACCATTTATAATTATGGGGTTATTATATTGGAGCTCTTCTATGACTGCTGAAACGCAAAGTTTACAGCCGATGTTAGAAACTTTTATAGGTGGTAAACCTCTTGAAAAATTTCTAGCGGGCCTTCAGTTTCAATATGGTGGAAAGGTGATCTCCATTCAGAATTTAGGATATTTTTCTTTTATTGAATTCTTTATCCGAAAAGGGGCTCATTTTTTTAGTTATTTCTTTTTAGGATTTTTTTGGGTCTTAGGATTAAAAAAACGGGTTCGAGAAGAGTGGTTAACTACTCTTTTATCGATATTACTTTGTATTGGTTATGCTTCCTTTGATGAGTTGCGACAAAGTTTTAATCCAGGGAGAACAGGCTTAATGGTGGATGTTATTTTAGATACGGCTGGAGCAGTTACTGGTGTTTTTATAGCTTGGTTATTAACAAAGAAAAAAATAATTCGATGAAGTTTCAATATTTGTTATTGAGATGTTCATAAAATTAATTTATATTATGATTTGGAATTATTTTAAAGGATAAAAAAATATAGGAGGGATACTATGGGACCAAAATATGATAAAGATAGACCAAGTATTCAATCAGAATTTCGTACGGAATTAATTCTTACTCCTGATGCTATCAGAAGAGCATCAGGTATAATAATTAATGGAAGAAGATATAAATCATTTTTGTTTTCATCAGATGTAGCAACAATTATGTATACAGACGCGGATGCAATATTAGCTGTTTATCCTTACACACCACACCCAACGATTATTAAAGCGTTAAGTGTAGTTGCCCCGGCACCATTAGTTGCTGGAGTAGGTGGTGGAGTTACACAAGGACCAAGATCTGGTGTAATTGCTCAATTCGCAGACGCGTATGGCTGTATGGCAGTTGTTTTAAATGCTGCTGCTGGAATAGAAACCGTCAAAGCCGTAAAAGATGCGATTGACATTCCAATTATTTATACGGTTATTTCTGATTATCAAGAGCTCGATGAGTATATAGATGCTGGAGTATCCATTTTAAATATTAGTGGGGCAAAAGATACCTCAAAAATTGTAAAACATGTTCGAACACTGTATCCAGATATTCCAATTATTGCAACTGGTGGAAAAAAAGATGAACACATTATAGAAACGATTGAAGCGGGAGCAAATGCTATAACTTATACTCCACCTACCACACAAGCTGTATTTCAAAAAAATATGGACAAATATCGGAAAAATCTTTTAGCGGAGTATGAAGAAGAAAATTAAAAAGACAAATAGTCTATAAATTATTCTTAATATTCACTCCCTATTCAAAAAATCGTCAAAGTCTGTTATAATAGTATTGTCTGTGAGGATAATTAGATTTAAGGGAAGTGAAAAGATGGCCGGACATTCAAAATGGAATAACATTAAAGAACGAAAAGGCGTACAAGATAAAAAACGCGGAAAGATATTCCAAAAACTAGTAAAAGAAATCTATCAAGCCGCTAAAGATGGTGGGCCAGATCCAGAAACAAATTCAGCTTTACGTTTAGCAATGGATAAAGCGAAAGCCAATAATATGCCAAACGATAACGTAGATCGTGCCATTAAACGTGCAACCGATCCAAGTGAGAGTGCAAATTATAATGAAATCGTTTATGAAGGCTATGGTCCGAATGGCGTGGCTGTTTTAGTCGAAACATTAACGGATAATACAAATCGTACAAGTTCAACTGTCCGAGTAGCATTCGATCGAAATGGTGGATCTCTTGGTGAAAAAGGTTCTGTAAATTATCTATTTGATCGTAAAGGTTATATTGCAATTGAACGTGAAAACTTAGACATTGATGAAGATACAATGCTAATGAGCGCATTAGAAGCTGGAGCAGAAGATTTAGAAACATCGGATGAAGTTTTTGAAATTTATACAGCAGGTACTGACTTTACAGAAGTAAGAGATGCCTTAGAAAAAGAGTTCGAGCTCGCTCAAGCGGAGTTAACGATGGTACCGAGTATGTTTGTACCATTGGATGATGATGCAAAAGATACATTTTTAGGTCTCATTGATGCTTTAGAAGATAACGATGATGTTAATGATGTTTATCATAATGCAGAAATAAACGAATAATAAATAGAATAAAAAGCTGAAGTCTAGTAATTCTTTAGACTTCAGCTTTTTTATTTTAAAAATAGAGAAGAAATAGTGCCTACATTTTTATCCATTGTAGGTGCTATTTTTTTATGGATACAAAAATTTAGAGACTTTGATCATTTCATGTTAACTAAACCGATTGAAAGTATCTTATAAAACTAACTTTTAAAAGAAAATAATAAAAAAATCGATTTTTTTAAAATAATTTCGAGAAAATCGACTTTTTTGGCTAATTATATATATAGACCCCTTTTAATGAAAAAATAAAAAATGAGGTGGATTAAATGGTTATTGAAAAATTTACAAATTTTTTAATCAATAATGCAAGAGAATATGGCACAAGTGATATTCATATTCTTCCAAATAAAGAGAATTATGGAATATATTTTCGTTTAAATGGAAGAATGGAACAGCAATATTCTGTAAGCATCGAAGAAGGAAGTCGCATAATTTCTTATTTTAAATATTTGGCAAATTTGGATGTTGGTGAAAGGAGAAGGCCGCAGAGTGGTTCTTTATCTTATGAATGTGCCAAAAATGAATTTCAAGATTTAAGATTATCGACGATTGCTAATTTTCAAGGCCGAGAATCATTAGTTATTCGTTTATTAGAAATAAAGACAGAAATGATTTTAGAAAAAAGTACTCTCTTACCCCAAGAATTAAAAATAATGAAAAAATTTATTGACTATAAAAGTGGATTGATCCTATTTTCAGGCCCTGTTAATTCAGGAAAAACAACCACTATGTATGAACTTGTAAGAAATCGAATGAAACACTCGAAAATGCAAGTCATTTCTATCGAGGATCCAGTGGAAATTAAAGAGGATAAATTTTTACAAATCCAAGTAAATGAAAAAGCAGGCAACACATATGAAAATTCTTTAAAAGCAAGTTTAAGACACCATCCGGACGTCATTATTGTTGGTGAAATACGAGATGAAGAAACTGCCCGAATGGCAATACGCGGAGCTTTAACCGGACATTTAATTATCGCAAGTATCCATGCGAAAAATGCAGAAGGAGTCATTGCTCGAATGAATGAGTTAGGAATTTCTTTAGAAATGTTGCAACAAACGATCCTAGCGATTGTCTTTCAAAAATTGTTGCCAATCTATTGTGAATTATGTGAAGAGGATTGCCAAATTTATTGTACACATCATTCGATTCATAATAAAAGAGCTGCTTTGTATGATGTTTTAACAAGTGAAGAATTTCAAAAAATAAATAGAGAAAGTGTTAAAGAATTTAAAATAGAACGCCCAAGAAGCTTTAATCAATTGTTAAGGAAGGTGTTAGTATATGGATTTATCTCTGAAAAAACTTACTACCAATATTACATTCCGTGAAAGAGCCAATGAAAAAGGACTTTTCTTAAAAAGAATGGGGACATTACTACAAGAAGGTTATTCTATGAAAGATGCCCTTATCTTTTTATCAAAGATCGAAAAGGGACCGTCTATAAACTGGATACAATCAATTCAAGAGGGCATGCTTTTGGGAAATTCCTTTCACTTGGAATTAGAAAAGCTTGGTTTCCCGACAAAAGTTTGTGCTCAAATATATTTTGCTTCTCATTATGGGAATTATGGCCAAACGATAATGCGCTGTGGCGATCAGTTGCTAAAAGAATTAGAACATAAAAAGAAGTTAAAATCTCTACTTACGTATCCTTTATTATTAATCCTCTTTTTGTTGGGGATGCTTTTAATGATGCGCTTTTTGATCTTGCCTCATATGGAAGAATTATTTGCAAGTTTTGATACAACAACAGAAATTTATTCAAATTGGATTGTTCGTTTTATTTACTATTCTCCACAAATTATTTTAGGAAGTCTGTGTTTAATCATTTTAGGGGTCTTTGGACTTCAAAATAAATTAAAGAAAGGAACGGTGATTGAAGGAATTACATTCTTTATAAATCAACCTTTTTTAGGAAGTTATTTAAAAGATTATTGGACCTCATTCTTTTTCCAAGAATGGGGGGAACTCCTTAAAAATGGTTGTAGTTTTCAAGAAGCAATTTTGATTATGCGAAAGGAAGGAGCCTCAAAATTATTACAAGAAACTGGAGATCTCTTATCAGAACAAATGCAGTTAGGCAAATCAATTAGTGAATCATTAATAACTTTACCTTTCTTCCATGAAGAAGCGATTATAGTTGTTACTCATGGAGAGAGCTTAGGAAAATTAAGTACTGAAATGTTAGTTTATGCCGCTTATTGTGAAAATGAATTAACGAATAAAATAGAAAAATTAATGAGCAAAATTCAGCCGGTTATTTTTGCTTTTATCGCATTGATGATTATCTCTATTTATGCATCTTTAATGTTACCTATTTTTTCTTTAATGGAGGGAATTTGAAATGAAAAAAATCTTTGAAAAAATGAAAAAAGAACCAGGTTTCACCCTTTTAGAAATGTCAATTGTGATTATGATTATTGCAGCTTTACTCCTATTAATTATTCCAAATGTGGGTACAATAAATGAAAAAACAGAGGATACAACGAGCAAAGCAGTCGTAAGTACTGTAGAGACGCAAATGGAGCTTTATAAAATGGATAACCCGGAAGAAAATCTTTCAGAAGAGGAGTTACTTAATAAAATACTTGGGGAAAAATGGGTTACTGAAAAGCAAGTAGAGGCATATAAACGTTCAAAGAAAGGTGAATAATTATTGGGAAAATGATAAAACTAGATGAAAAAGGATTTACTTTACTAGAAACGATTCTGGTCTTAATGATTACTTCTTCTTTATTACTATTCCCAGTATTATCAATTGAAAATGTAACAGAATCGGTTCAAATTGATTTATTTTTTAGAGAACTTACTTCTAAAATTACGAATATGCAATCATATGCTATATTGCATGACCAAACAACTGATATTCAGTTTAACCCGGAAGAAAATACGATAAAATTTCGGATAGTAGATGCCAATGTTCAAAATGATATTTTGAACGAAACATGGGAACTAGATGATACTTATTACTGTTTAAAAGGGAAAACGACGAAGACCTTTGGATTTAAAAGAGGAACAGGAAATATAACAAAATCTAATAGAATTTCATTTCACACTACGCAAGGAGAATATGAATTGATTTATTTAATGGGAAGTGGTCGTTTTGAAATACGAGAAAAAAAGTGAGCAAGGTTTTTTATTATTAGAAAGTTTGGTTACCCTTGGAATGATTGCCTCAATTAGTCTTCTTATATATCCAATGATTGCAAGATGGATGCTTATTCGTAAAGAAGCCAAAGATGAAATAGAGTTAAACCGTATATTTTATGAAGCATCCATGGAGTGGAACACCACTCAATCATTGGATGAAAATTATAAAGGATACGTTATCCAATCCAATAAAAATAAATTATCTATAAAAAAAGAAAATCAAAAAGTTGAGGTTTATCTTTATGATTATGAATTTGAAGAATGAGTCGGGTTTTACTTTACTCGAAGCTTTGATAGCATTGATGATGACAACTTCCATTCTCATGTTGTTAATGGGCAGTCTTCTTCAAGCGAAGGCAATAAATCAAAAAATAATCACTGATGCACAATTTTACCCAGAGACAAAAGATTCAATTGTGGGAGACCGGCAAATAGAGTGGCACCTTTTTTTAAATCAATTGGAACATTATCTACAAGGAAGTTCAGAGCCTATTGTTGGAAAAAATTATTTAGAAGTTCGTGAGATGGATGAAGAAAATAATCATCTGGTTCGAGTCATTTATAAGCGTCCTGATAGTGGGAGTAAAAGAACGTTACTTCGATATAAAAATAACGGAAAAATTCGTCTGTTAACAGGAATAGAAACCATTGACTTTTCGAAGGAAGGTGGCTGGTTAACATTAAATGTTAAATTTAGAAACAATGAATCTTACACTGGCAGAATCTGGGTGGAAAGTTGGATAGAAGAAAAAAATGAATAAAAAAAGATTGACTTATATTAAGTCAGAACAAGGCTATTTACTAATCTCCACGATATTCTTTTTAGTCTTTTCTGGTCTGTTTTCTCATTCTTTGATAAGGATTTCAGGCAATCAAATTATGCAGCTTAGACAATTTAAAACGGCATATGAAGCTAAGGCGGTCATGAATATGGGGGAAGTGTTGTTGGAAGATTATATGGAAGAAGAGAATATCTCTCCAAAAAAGGGGAAAATAAAAACTTCTGTCGGCGATATCAACATCAAAAAGAAATCAGAAATTAACTATCAACTAACGATTACCTTAGAGAATGGAGAAATATTTTCAAAAGAAATAAAAGTTAAATCCAAAAAAATAGATAAACCACCTGAGGAAACGGAGGAAAAGGAGGACGAAAATGTAGAAGTAAATAAAGAAAAAGAAGTAAATAGGGAATAAAAAATGTAAAAATATGGAAGGTGCTAATGAAAATATTTATTAGCACCTTTTTTGAGTTGACATAATTTATGGAGCCGAGGTATATTTCTTTCATTTAGTTTGTTATAATACGGTGTAGCTTAATGATTATTTAAAAAGAGACATTGTTAGAAAGGTGAATATTATGAAACGAGTAGACAATGTAAGAGAAAAATTAGAAGAAATGAATATAGATGCTTTATTAGTAACGAATATGTATAACGTTAGATACCTAACAAACTTTACAGGAACAACTGGCTTAGCAGTTATTACTAAAGATAAAGCTTATTTCGTGACAGATTTTAGATATACACAACAAGCAGCAGAACAAGCCAAAGATTTTGAAATTATCAAAAATGAAGGGCTTATTTATGAAGAAGTCGCAAAAATTGTAAAAAAAGATCACATCAAATATTTAGGTTTTGAAGAGACAAATATAACTTATGCTACATATACTAAAATAAATGAAATCATTGATTGCGAATTAAAACCAATAACAGGTTTAGTTGAAAAACTTCGCGAAGTAAAAACAGAAGACGAAATCGATATTATCCAAGAAGCAGTTAATATTGCTGAAAAAGGGTTCGATTATATTCTAGGTTTTGTAAAACCAGGAATTACAGAAATAGAAGTAGCCAATGAGTTAGATTTTTATATGCGTAAATTAGGTGCGACAGAAGTATCTTTTGATACAATCGTAGCAAGTGGGGTTCGCTCAGCAATGCCTCATGGAGTGGCTAGTGATAAAATCATTGAAAATGGTGATATGGTAACGATTGACTTTGGTTGCTATTATAAAGGTTACGTTTCAGATATGACACGTACATTCGCCGTGGGTGATCCAGGTGAAGAATTGAAAGAAATTTACGAAATTGTTTACCAAGCCAACAAAAAAGTAGCAGAAGCTGCAAAACCAGGAATGACAGGGGCAGAATTAGATGCAGTAGCTCGTGATTATATTACAGAGCATGGTTATGGTGAAGCTTTTGGCCATACAACCGGACATGGAATTGGTTTAGAAATTCACGAAGGACCAGCAATCAGTTTTCGTAATGAAGAAGAACTTGTCGTAAACAATGTTATCACAAATGAACCTGGAATTTATATTCCAAATCTTGGTGGCGTTCGAATTGAAGATGATTTAGTGATTACCAAAGAAGGTAACTATAATTTGATGTCTTCTCCTAAAGAATTAATCATTATAGAACCAAATATCTAAAGGTGAAAAGTTTCTAGTTAACCATTTATCCTTTTAGTAAAATTAAGAATTTCATGGTAAAATAAAAAAGAATAAATAACTGATGAAAGTGTGATTAAATGATATCATCGAATGATTTTAAAAGAGGTCAAACGATTCTTTATAATGATAATATTTGGCGTGTTATAGAATTTCAACATGTAAAACCAGGAAAGGGACAAGCATTCGTTCGTTCCAAATTAAAAAATCTCCGCACTGGAGCTAACCAAGATATAACTTTTCGTGCGGGTGAAAAAGTAGAAACAGCACATATTGATAAAAGTTCTATGCAATATTTGTATGAAAGTGATGGAATGCATATGTTTATGGATACAACTTCTTATGAACAGATTGGGATTCCAACCGCACAAATTGAAGACGAATTAAAGTTTCTAAAAGATAATATGGTAGTTGATGTCATAACTTATGAAGGAGAAGTTATTGGGGTTCAATTACCTGCCAAAGTGAATTTAGAAGTGATTGCTACAGAACCTGGTATTCGTGGAGATACACAAAGTGGTGGATCAAAACCAGCAACACTAGAAACAGGTGCTGTTATTACTGTGCCATTATTTGTAAATAAAGGTGATCTATTAGAAGTCAATACCGAAGATGGAACGTATAGCTCAAGAGTATAAATAGTGTTAATGAAGGGGGATATACAATGATTGGAACTTCAAATACAAATAACCCATATGGAGAAATTAAAATTTCTACAGAAGTTTTAGAAGTTATTGTTGGATTTGCCACTCTAGAAGTAGACGGAGTTTATGGAATGAGAGCGAATTTGACAAGTGATTTAAAAACGATCTTTGGTCGTAGCGAACATACAAAAGGTGTCTCGCTTCAAGCTGATGAGTTTGGTACGTCAGTTGATGTTTATTGTTATTTTAATTATGGAGTAAACGTCCCATATACAGCCCAAAAAATTCAAGAAAATGTTAAGGAACAAGTATTTCATATGACAGAAATCGAATTAGATGAAGTTCATGTTCATATTGTAGGGATTATTCCTGAAGAAACAGCAGTAATTGATGTATTAACTGCAAATGATTTAGAATTAGGAGAAGAGATCAAGTGATGACCGTAAGACGTACAATTCGAATAAAGGCCTTTCAAGCTCTATTTCAATTAAATAATAATTTTCAAATGACCACCGATCAAGCCATTAAGCATGCATTGACTTACTCTTTAAATAAAGAGGAAGAAGAAATTGACAATTTAGATGCGATTAAGCACATTCTTCCAGTTAAAAATGTCGATGATCAAATGGCTGAAGAAAATCTAGCTTACTTAATAGAGTTAGTGACCGGTGTTCAAGAAAATCAAAAGTTTTTAGATGAACAACTTGAGAAACGTTTAAAAAATTGGTCTATTCAACGTATTGAGATTACAAACTTACTTATTTTACGGCTTGCTGCTTATGAATTGTACTTTCACGAAGAGATTGATCCAAGTATTGTAATAAATGAAGCAATCGAGATCACTAAGTCATTTAATAATGATCATGCAAGTAAATTTGTTAATGGAGTGCTTCAAGGAATTTTAGATGCAAAAGAAGTCTAACCATGACTTCTTTTTTCTTTTTAGGAATTATTTAAGCTGTATGAGAGGAGGCTTATAGTGGAGCAATATTTAACTGTATCGCAATTAACCAAATATATTGCTAGAAAATTTGAATATGATCCTTACCTTGAAAGAGTTTACCTTAAAGGAGAAATTTCTAACTATAACCCTAGAAGAAAGGGTCTACATCAATACTTTAATTTAAAAGATGAACAGTCCATTATTTCGGTTGTATTATTCGCTGGAACGGCTCGTCAAATTAAGTTTAATCCAGAAGATGGCATGAGTGTGATGGTTTCTGGACGAGTTTCAGTGTATGAACGAGGCGGAAATTATCAAATGATTATTGATTCTATGCAGCCGGATGGAATTGGTGCTTTATATTTAGCATACGAACAAATAAAAGAAAAACTAACCAAAGAAGGTTTATTTGATGACTCATTAAAGCAGATGATTCCTAAATATCCTAAGCGAATTGGAGTAATTACCAGTCGAAGTGGTGCGGTTATTCAAGATATATTAACCACGGTAAAAAGACGTTTTCCTATTGCGGAAGTGGTTCTTTTTCCAACGGTTGTCCAAGGAGAACAATCTGCGGATTCAATTGTTCAAAATCTTAAAAGAGCTGAAGCCAAAGGAGATATTGATGTTATTATTATCGGTCGTGGTGGCGGGTCATTTGAGGATCTTTTTTCATTTAATGAAGAAAAGGTTGTCCGAGCGATTGCCAATGCACAAACTCCTATAATTTCTTCGGTAGGTCATGAGACAGATACTACACTAACAGATTTAGTAGCTGACTTACGAGCACCTACACCTACAGCAGCAGCTGAACTAGCTGTTCCTGTTTTATCTGAAGAGATATTGAAGCTTGAAGAATATGAACAACGAATTGTACGTGCATTTAATACAAAATTACGGTACTTAACTAGCCAATTAACTAAAGTTACTGATTCAGTAATTTTTAGACAACCAGCAAGACTTTATGATGGCTATTTACAAAATGTGGATCAATTAGAAACAAAACTACTTAATGAAATGCAACTCTTTTTAAAAGATTATAAACAAACCGTTCAATTAATGGAACAACGGGTAAAAAGTTTTCCTCTAAAATCATTTGTTTACGAGAAAAAAACAGCACTTGATTATTCTCTACAGAAACTGGAAGGTGCTTTTGATCACTATCTGAAAGAGAAGAACTTTAGGTTAACACAAGCCATCCAAGGATTAGATCATCTTTCTCCTTTGAAAATTTTAAAAAGGGGTTATGCTGTAGTTGAATCCAATGAGAGTTTAATCTATTCCGTAAAAGATGTGGATAAAGGGGATGCAATCGATATTCAATTAATGGATGGGAAAATTGAAGCTACCGTTGGAGAAACATTTGTAGAGAGGAGAGATTAAATGACCAAAGAAGATAAAACATTTGATGAATCTTTAGTTGAACTCGAAAAAATTGTAAATAAATTAGAGCAAGGGGATATTCCTTTGGAAGAAGCATTAGATAAGTTTCAAGAAGGAATTACACTGAGTCGAGAATTAAAGAAAACTTTACAAGAAGCAGAACAAACGCTGGCTAAAGTGGTGACTGAAGAAGGAAATGAAGAATTATTTGAAGAAGAATAATACATCAATGAATACGGAGAAATAATATGGATTTTAAAACATTTACAAAAAAGTACTTGGATGATTTTAATACATACTTATTAAGTCATATAGAAAATAAAAGTGGTACTTCTTTAGAAGAGGCAATGAATTATTCTTTAGATGCCAAGGGAAAAAGATTGCGTCCTCTTTTGTTGTTAGCTGTTTTACATTCGTTCCATCAACCGATTAAAAATGGTTATGAAGCGGCAGCTGCTTTGGAAATGGTGCATACTTATTCTTTAATTCATGATGATTTACCCGCTATGGATAATGATGATTTAAGACGAGGAAAGCCGACAAATCATATTCAATTTAATGAAGCAACGGCTATTTTGGCCGGAGATGCCTTACTAACTCTAGCTTTTGAAATCCTAACCAAAGGAGACTTACCTTCAGAAGTTAAGCTAGCTTTAATCCAAAAATTAGCGATAACTTCTGGTTATGAAGGAATGGTTGGTGGGCAACAGGCAGATCTCGATGGCGAAAAGAAACAACTAACCTTAGAAGAAATAGAAAGGATTCATTTTCGAAAAACAGGGGCTTTAATTGAAATGGCAACTGTCTCTGGAGGTATTATTGCAAATAAATCAGAGCATATCTTAAAAAAATTAGCAGAGTTAGCTAGTGAAATTGGGATTGCCTATCAAATTCGAGATGATATTTTAGATGTTGTCGGCAGCGAAGAAGAATTAGGAAAAGGTGTCGCTACGGATGCCACCCTTGAAAAAAGTACGTATCCTTCTTTGTTAGGAATAGACGAATCTTTTATACAATTGGAACAACGATTAACAAAGGCGGAACAAATTATTTTTTCTATTGCAGAAATGGATGACCAATTTCAGACAGATTTATTGATCAGTTTTATTCATCAATTATCACTTGAGGAGTATAAATAAGTGAAGAAAAAAAGAGTCGATGAGTTACTTTTAGAACAAAATTTAATTCAAACGATAGAAGAAGCTCCAGCATATATTTTATCAGGGAAAGTATTTACTAAAAAAGAAGTAAAAATATTAACAGCTGGCGAAAAACTTCCAGCAAATACTGAACTCTATATCAAAGGATTGGAAAAGAAATATGTCAGTCGGGGCGGTCTTAAATTAGAAAAAGCTATTCATTCTTTTCATTTAGATTTGAATAATAAAGTTATCTTAGATATTGGGGCCTCTACAGGAGGCTTTACAGATGTTTCTCTTCAGAATGGGGCTAAACTTGTCTATGCCCTAGATGTAGGAACTAACCAATTGGCTTGGGAATTGCGGAATCATGAACAAGTAGTTGTGATGGAACAAACAAATTTCCGTCATAGTGTTTTAGAAGATTTTAAAGAAGGCCCACCTGATTTAGCGACGATTGATGTCTCTTTTATTTCTTTAGATCTTATTTTACCTCCTCTGTCTTCGATTTTAAAAGATAAAGGTGAAGTAGTAGCCTTAATTAAACCACAGTTTGAAGCTGAAAAAGAAGAAGTAGGTGAAGGTGGAATTGTTCATGATCCTTTGGTGTATCGAAAAGTATTAGAATATATCATAGAAGTTGCAGAAGATTTGTCTTTTGTTTTACAAGATTTAACCATTTCACCGATTACCGGTTCAAAAGGAAACACAGAGTTTTTAGCTTACTTTATAAAAGAAGGCCCTAAAAATTCAAAAAGGAAACTTCTAATCAATGAGGTTCTAAAAAATTTTGAAAAATAAAACATTTATCTATGATAAAAAAATAACTTATTTGTTAGGAGGGAAGACATGTTACTTGAGTTGCATATTCATAATCTTGCAATTATTGAAGATATTTCTTTAAATTTCAATAATGGAATGACCGTTTTGACGGGAGAAACAGGCGCTGGAAAATCAATTATTATTGATGCCGTCAGTTTATTATCTGGGGGACGTGGTTCTGCCGATTTTGTTCGCCATGGGGTTAATAAATGTATTTTGGAAGGTCACTTTACCATGCCTAATAATCAAGAGTTGATCCAACTCTTCGAACAAGAAGCCATTGAGATTGATCCTAAGCGTTTAATTATTCAACGAGAAATTTATCAAAATGGACGAAGCGTTTGTCGCGTTAATGGTTCTATCGTAACGATTGCTACATTGAAAAATATCGGTTCTTATTTAATTGATATACATGGTCAAAATGAACATCAAGAACTCATGCAAAATGAAAACCATATTTATTTGTTGGATCATTTTGGAAAAGAAAAAGTAACGAGTCTTTTAAATGAATATCAAAGGGTCTATCAACAATATAAAGAAACCTTAAAGCAATACAATGAGTGGCAAGAAAAAGAACAAGAAATCGCCCAAAAAATAGATATCCTTCGGTTTCAAACCAATGAAATTGAAGAAGCCCATTTATTACTGGATGAAGAAGAAGAATTAGAAGAAGAGGAAAGACGTCTTACCAATTTCCAAAATATTATGGAAGCTCTGACAATGAGTTATCAGGTTTTACAAGAAGGAGAACCAAGTGTTATAGAGATGCTGGGTATCGCGATGGATGAAATGAAAGATGTCGCGGATGTGGACCAAGCATTAGAAGATATTTCAGAAACGTTATCGAATTCATTTTACCAATTACAAGAAGTGGCTAGTGAAATTTATAGACAATTAGATCAACAAGAATACGATGAAAATCGCTTAAATGAAATAGCCAGTCGTTTAAATCTTATTCAGCAATTAAAAAGAAAATATGGAAACTCTATTCCAGAAATTTTAGATTTTTATGAAAATGCAAAGAGGGAATTGTCTTTAATTGTAGATGGTTCAAAATCTATTACAGAATTAGGTGAACAGCTAAATAATTTAAAAGAAGAGCTTTATATAAAAGGAAAGCAACTATCCAAAGAAAGAAGAGTAGTTGCAAAAGAGCTTGAACAGGCGATTCACGAACAATTAGAAGCTTTGTATATGGATAAAGTGGTTTTTGTTGTAGAATTTAAAGACGACTTTGATGAACTATCAGTGGATTCAGCAAGTAAGATGGGCTTGGATAGTGTTGAGTTTTATATTTCAACAAATCCTGGTGAACCTTTAAAACCTTTAACACGGATTGCCTCTGGAGGAGAGCTGTCGCGAATGATGTTAGCCATGAAAACAATTTTTGCTCAAGCTCAAGGAATTACGAGTATTATTTTTGACGAAATCGATACAGGAGTCAGTGGACGAGTAGCACAAGCTATTGCAGAAAAAATATATTCGATTTCTTTATATTCACAGGTTTTATGTATCACGCATCTGCCACAAGTGGCAGCGATAGCTAACAACCATTTATATGTAAGAAAAGAAATAATTGATGATAAAACGACAACAGAAGCAAGCATCCTTTCAGAAAATGAACGGGTAGAAGAGCTGGCAAGAATGTTATCGGGAAGTGAGACGACAAAAGCAGCGGTACAAGCTGCAATGGAGTTAAGAGAAAACGCAAAAACAATCAAGTCTTGAAATAAAATAAGCTACTATCTATCTTTATACGAAAAATATAAAAGTAGATAAGTAGCCTATTGATTAGTTTTTTAAAAAAGACTGAAAACGACAGATAACACAGGGACTAGCATTGCAATAACGACTAAAATGATAAGGGCTTTTGCTAATTTATTTTGTTTGTTATTTTTAGACATATTTCTCACCTTTTCTATTCTATAAAATTGTAAGTGAGGAATAAAATGAAGTCAAGGAAGATGAGAAAATCTTTTTAAATAATCGGTTATTTGTTATGATTAATGAGAAAATAAATGTAAAGGAGATAATATTTTGAGTAAACAACAAATTGGAGTTATAGGTATGGCCGTTATGGGGAAAAACCTCGCTTTAAATATTGAGAGTAGAGGTTATTCTGTTTCTATTTATAACCGAACAACAAAAAAAGCAGAGGCAGTGATTGAAGAACATCCAGATAAAAATTTACATCTTGAAACTACCGTAGAAGGATTTGTAAATTCATTAGAAAAGCCAAGAAGAATTATTTTAATGGTTCAAGCGGGACCTGGGACAGATGCCGTTATCCAACAAGTTTTACCTTTCTTAGATAAAGGAGATGTATTGATTGATGGAGGAAATACCTTCTATCAAGATACCATGCGTCGTAGTGAAGAACTCGAGGAGTCTGGTGTTTATTTTATTGGAACAGGAGTATCTGGAGGAGAAGAAGGAGCACTTTTAGGCCCATCAATTATGCCAGGTGGACAAAAAGAAGCGTATGAATTAGTTGCACCTATTTTGGAACAAATTGCTGCTAAAGCGCCAGCTGATAATGAGCCAACGGTTACCTATATTGGTCCAAATGGTGCCGGTCATTATGTAAAAATGGTTCACAACGGAATCGAGTATGGTGATATGCAATTAATTGCCGAATCTTATCATATTATGCGAAACTTATTAGACCTTTCAAATGATGAAATAGCTGCCATTTTTAAAGAATGGAATGAAGGAGAATTAGATAGTTTCTTAATTGAGTTAACCGCTGATGCTTTAACGAAAAAAGATCCAGAAACAGGCAAGCATATGGTTGACATTATTTTAGATCGTGCTGGAAATAAAGGAACAGGAAAATGGACTTCCCAAAGTGCACTTGATTTAGGAACTCCTTTACCTCTTATTACAGAAGCAGTATTCGCTCGCTATATCTCAGCTCTTAAAGATGAACGTGTTGCAGCTAGTGAAGTATTGGCTAAACCAGAGAAAAAAGATCTGAATATAAATAAAGAAGAAGTTATTGAAGAGTTGCGAGAAGCTTTATATTTCAGCAAGATTATGAGTTATGCTCAAGGATTTTCACAAATGAGAATGGCTTCCGAAGAATATGATTGGAATTTACAATATGGAGAAATCGCTAAAATTTGGCGTGCAGGATGTATTATCCGTGCTCGTTTCTTACAAAACATCACAAATGCTTATGATCGTGATGCGAATTTAGCAAACTTATTGTTAGATGATTACTTTAATGATATTTCTGATAAATATCAACAATCCGTTCGCGATATTGTTTCATTATCTGTTCAAGCAGGAGTGCCTATTCCAGCCTTTTCATCTGCGATTTCTTATTATGATTCATATCGTTCTGAAAGACTTCCAGCCAATATTATTCAAGCTCAACGTGATTATTTTGGTGCTCATACTTATGAACGCGTCGATAAAGCAGGAACTTTCCATTTTGATTGGTATGGAGAAAATGGCGAAGAAGACTGGAGTTAATGAATTCTTAATAAAACCATAGAAACAAAAATAAGATTTCCATTAAATGTTGAGTGTTTCTTAATTTTTTAAGAAACACTCAAATTTTTTTGTGTACAAGTCTAGAAACCACAAGGCTTATTAAGACAATGAGAAATGATTTTCTAATGAAAGATATTTCACTGTATATGTAAAAGTATGCTATGATAAGAGTAGAAAAATGAGTATTAGATGAAAAACAGAAGTTTTTATTATTAAAATAAATGATGGAGGCTATCAAATGCAAAAAATTTTAATCATTGAAGATGAAAAGAATTTAGCTCGTTTTGTAGAGTTAGAGTTAAACCATGAAGGAATTGAGACAGAAGTTTGTTTAGATGGACGTACAGGATTAGAAGCGGCAATAGATGAATCAAAACAGTGGGATTTAATTCTTTTAGATTTAATGCTGCCTGAATTGAATGGGATAGATGTTGCTCGACGCATTCGTCAAGTAAGTAATGTTCCGATTATGATGATGACGGCTCGAGATTCTGTGATTGATCGTGTTTCAGGATTTGATCATGGCGCAGATGACTACATCACAAAACCATTTGCTATAGAAGAATTACTTGCTCGTATTCGTGCTTTAGGACGTCGCATTAATATTGAAAATGAGAAAAATAAAGTCAAACAATCAACATTAGAGTATCGTGATTTAGTGATTGAAAAAGAAAATCGAGTTGTTCGTCGAGACAATGTAATCATTGAACTCACAAAAAGAGAATATGAATTGTTAGTTGAACTTATGAGTAATTTAAATGTCGTTTTATCTCGTGAGGTTCTTCTTGATCGTGTTTGGGAGTATGACAAAGAAGCCGAGACAAATATCGTAGATGTCTATATTCGTTATTTACGAAACAAATTAGATAAACCGGGTGAAGATAGTTATATTCAAACCGTTCGAGGAATGGGGTATGTGATGCGTACATGATCAAGTTATTAAATCGAAAGAAGAATAGAAAGAAAGAAACGGGCTCGACAGTTCGAGTTCGTTGGACATTTTTAACGATGGGTGTGATTTTTCTAACCTTTTCGATTTTTTCTTACATTTTATTAAATACTTTTCAGCGTGTGATGTTAGACAATGAAACGGATGAGATGCGTAATTTGTCAGAAGAACTAGTTACACGCTTTAGCAATCATTATTATCCTTTAACGGAAGAAGCAACGACTTCAATGTTGGATGAGCCTGAAATAGAAACAGGACCCATACCGGCACCACAATTTCGAATAGAGAAAAGAGAAGAGTTTGCCCCACCAGTGTCTTTAACAAAGGGGGGGATTATTGTAAAAGTATATAATCCGGATGAAGATTTAATTTACCAAACGGACACTCAAAGTTTTCGTTTTCTTCCTAGTAAAGAAGAAAGGGTAACTGAAATTTCAGGTCCCTATGGAAAGGCACTTTCTTTAGTCGTTCCGGTTCATTCAACCTACAATAATCGCTTACTTGGATATGTTCAAGTCATTCAAACACTTAAAGGTTACCATGAAATGACTAACGATATTCGACAATCAATCATTATTATTGGAATTATTGCTTTAATTTTCAGCTCTATAATTGGAGGTCTCCTAATTAACTCTTTTGTCAGACCCATCACAAATCTTACAACGGCAATGGAATCCATTCAAAAGAATTTAGACTCTGATGTTCGTTTGAATGAAGGGGACAAAAATAACGAATTTTCTAAATTGGCTCGAACGTATAATGAAATGGTTGATTTGATGCAAAAAAATATCACAAATCAAAGAGAATTTGTTGAAGATGTATCACATGAGTTACGTACACCTGTTGCTATTGTCGAAGGGCATTTAAAGATGTTAGATCGATGGGGGAAAGAAGATCCGCAAATCTTAGAAGAATCGATTTCTGCTTCATTAACTGAAACCCAACGAATGAAAACTCTAGTCAAAGAAATGTTAGATCTTTCTAGGGCCAAGGAAATTGATGTTTATTATAAAAATGAACGAACAAATATTATTCAACTTTTAAAACAATTAGTCACGAATTTTAGAATGTTATATCCTGATTTTCAGTTTATTGTAGATGATGATGTTAATGAAGATGTTTTTGTAAATATGTATAGAAATCACTTAGAACAAGTTTTTGTAAATATTTTAGATAATGCAGTTAAGTATTCGACAGATCGAAAAGAAGTTCATGTTTCCATCAGTTCTTCCAAAGAAGGAGAACAGGTAGATATTGCGATTCAAGATTATGGTTCAGGAATATCAGAAGAAGATTTAAGTAAAATTTTCAATCGCTTTTATCGTGTAGATAAAGCCAGAAGTCGCGAAAAGGGTGGTACAGGTCTAGGACTGCCAATTGTTAAAGAATTGCTTGAAAGCTATGGTGGTCAAGTTCATGTAAGTAGTCAGTTAGACTATGGGACTATATTCCGTATTCAACTGCCAATTATTGATAAAGAAACCACACCAGAAGCTTAATAAGAAACTTCTCTTGAATTTCCCACTAAAGGGAAAGCATCAGGAGAAGTTTTTTTAGTATAAAAACCATGTATGGGTTTATTCATACATGGTTTTATGCTTATTTATTTCGATTCTTTTGTTGTTTTCCCGCATTTCGATTGCGTGGATTTTTTGGCGTTTGATCTGAGTTGGAGGAATTTGTTTGATTATCTGGTGTCACATCACGACGAGCTTTTCGTTTGCGTTCCACTTTCTTAACGGGTCCCATTTTTTCACGAATCTCTGCTTCAATTTTGGGTTTGTAATAATATTGATTGAACATTTGTTGACCAATTGTAAATATTCCAGATACCAGCCAATAAAGACCTATACCTGCAGGTCCAGAAATAGCAAACATAAACATCATAACTGGAGTGATATACATGGTAGTACCTGCTGTAGCTTGTTGTTCTTCAGGCATTGACTTAATCATCATCCGTGATTGTAAAAGATAGATGAGTCCAGTAATAACTCCAAGAACAATACTCTTTTCTCCTAGCTCAATTCCTATAAATGTTGCATTAGCAATTTCATTAGAACGTCTTAACACTTGAAACATCGCTACGAATATAGGCATTTGTAAAAGTAGAGGTAAACATCCTGAGGAAAGCTGACTACCTATATTGATATCATTTTCACGATAAATTTCCATCATTTCCATATTTAAAGCTTGTTGTTCTGCAGGATCATCTGTTGCTTTAAGTTCTGCTTGAATTTCTTGTGTAACGGGTTGGACTGCAGACATTTTTATTTGTGATTCAATTGTGCTCTTTTGTTGTCTTAAAGTTAAAGGCAAAAGAATCAAACGGAATAGCAGAGTAAAAACAATTATGGCTAAACCATAACTTCCTAAAAATTCGCCTAAGAAATTTAAAAGCTGTCCTAAGGGAATAATTAAGTAATTATAGACAATTTCTGATAAAAATCCTTGCGGGTCACCGGTTTCTTGATCAAATCTCATACAACCCGAAAGAAAAAGTACAGTACTTAATAAGGTTCCTGTAAGCATGTACTTTTTAATTTTAGTATTTAATTTGCGAGTCTTCACATTTTTCATTCCAATCTAAAAAATTCTAATATAATCATAATACATGAAGACTCTTCACATTTCAATAACGTTCACCAAAACCTTCATAGTCAGGGATAGAATCATCATATTCTATAACCACTCGATCTACATTAGCACTAGGGGAGGGACCTTTTGCTAGTTCTTCAATAAATTGATTTATTTGTTGATCGCTACCTAGTGCTTCAATATATACAGAACCGTCATTTTCATTTCGAACGATTCCGCTCACTTTCAATTGGTCCGCTAGATGCTTAGTGGTATAACGAAAACCGACTCCTTGTACCACTCCATATACTTGAGCTTTTATTTTAATAGGTTCTTTATTTTCAGGTTTTTCATTTTGATATTTAATCTCACTTGGTTTTTTATCGTCTGGTCTTGAATTAAAAAAATCTTTAAAAATAGAACTCATAGATCGCACCCCTTTATAGTTTTATTCTTAGTTTCTATTTTAACTGGTATATTATTAATACGTCAATCAATACTATTTATATAAACGAAGTAAGTATTATTGGAGAATATGATTTTATGTAATAATATAAGAACATTCGTGCTATACTAAAATAGTAATCTTAAAGAGATTGAGGAGTTATCTATGAGTAAAAAACGTAAACGTGGACGCAAAAAGAAAAAAGGATATTCTATTGAGATTCTTGGAATCTTTATCTTATTTGTGAGTGTACTGGCAATTGGAGAATTTGGTTTTGTTGGTCACTTTTTTGCAAATGTTATTCGAGTAGTTGTAGGTGATACTTTCCAATTAGTAGCTGTTCTTTTTGGGTTACTGGGATTATATTATCTTTTCGTAGGTACAAATCCAAAGTTCAACCCACACCGTTTAAGAGGAAGTATTTTTTTATTTGTTGCATTATTAGTGGGGCTTCATCAAAGAGTATTTGCACCAATTATGGACGCAGATGTTAATATAGTGCAAGCTACTTGGCGTAATTTAATGAATTTATTTAATCAAACATCAATTACACAAGATATTGGTGGAGGTATGATTGGAGCAGTTTTATATGCTGTAAGTTATTTCTTGTTTGCAAATATTGGCACTTATTTATTTATCTTGTTGCTTGCTTTTTTTGGAATTATGAGCATTGGTCAATTTTCTTATCAAAATCTATTTTCAAAAATTGGCGATGGAATGAAAATAATCTTTAATGGGCTAAAAAATATTTTTGTTAAGGGAAAAGATGTCCTAAGTGAGAATATTCAATTTGAGTCCAAAGATCCTCAAAAAAGGTCCGAAAAGAAAACAAACGACAAGAAAGCAACTTCTGATACAAAAAAAGAAAAAACATATGATTCAAAAGATAAAAAGAGAATGACTCCTGTTCCAATTGAAGGTATGAAACAAACTTCATTACCAATTGGGGACATATTGCCAACTGAAACTGAAGCTAAAGCTGAAAACAATATAGATGAAGAAATAGAAAATGATGAAGTTGAAGAAGAAAATGGAAGTTTAGATATAAATTTTGTTTCTGATGAAGAGAATGAAGATTATAAGTTACCACCATTTTCATTACTAGATCATCATGCTTCACCTGATCAGTCAAATGAATATTCAATTATCGAAAAAAATATTAAAAAACTTGAGGAAACCTTTGAAAGTTTTGGAGTAGAAGCAAAAGTAGTTAAGGCAAACTTGGGTCCTGCAGTTACAAAGTATGAAATAGAACCTGCTACAGGGGTTAAAGTAAGTCGAATTGTTGGTTTAGCAGATGACATTGCTTTAGCGTTAGCTGCAAAGGATGTACGAATAGAAGCACCAATTCCTGGAAAAGCATTGATTGGTTTAGAAGTTCCTAATTCAGAGATAAATATTGTTTATTACAATGAAGTAATAGCTGAATTAAAACAAACTGGAACAGGCCATCCCCTAGAGGTTCCTCTTGGAAAAGACATTGCTGGAAACACAGCAATTGCCAATTTATCTAAGATGCCTCATCTTCTTGTAGCTGGAGCAACAGGGTCAGGAAAATCAGTAGCTATTAATGTTATTATTTCCAGTCTGTTAATGCGAACAAGACCCCACGAAGTAAAATTAATGTTAATTGATCCAAAAATGGTCGAATTAAATACGTATAATGGGATTCCGCATTTATTAACGCCTGTTGTAACAAAACCTAAGAAAGCCGCACGAGCTTTACAAAATGTAGTCGAGGAGATGGAAAAGCGTTATGAACTCTTTGCTATGAGTGGCACTAGAAATATTGAATCTTACAACGAACACGTACAATTAATGAAAGAATCTGGAGACGAGAACGTTCCAGCAAAACTTCCATATATCGTAGTCGTAGTCGATGAGTTAGCTGATTTGATGATGGTTGCTGCTAAGGAAGTAGAAGATTCAATTATTCGGTTAGCTCAAATGGCTCGAGCTGCTGGAATTCACATGATTTTAGCGACTCAAAGACCTAGTGTTGATGTCATCACGGGTTTAATTAAAGCAAATGTCCCTTCTCGAATAGCGTTTGCTACTTCAAGTGGTACAGATTCACGAACAATTCTTGATCAAAATGGCGCAGAAAAATTATTAGGTCGAGGCGATATGCTTTTCTTACCAATGGGTGCCAATAAAACTGTTAGAGTCCAAGGAGCATATATTTCGGATTCAGAGGTACAAGCCATTACGGATTTTGTTAAAAATCAACAAGATCCAAATTATGTGGAAGAAATGATACCTACAGATGAACCAAAAGTGGGCAATGGTGGAAGTGATGATGATAAATATGATGAGGCTCTTGAAATTGTGAGAGAGCTTGAAACTGCAAGCATTTCTTTATTGCAGCGAAGATTGAGGATTGGATATAATCGAGCAGCAAATATTATGGATGATTTAGAGGCAAATGGGATTGTTAGTGAACAAGACGGTTCAAAGCCTAGAGATGTGCTTATTACTAGTTCTAAAGAAGAAGAAATGAACGCTGAAGAAAATCAAATAGAATGATTACAAATAAATTATAAAGCGAACAATTAAGATAGTTGTTCGCTTTTTTTAACCTTACATAAATATTCTTACTATTTTATTCGACTATATACCGCTTACATTCAAAAATAAACAATAATAGCGTTTACAAAAATAAGATTCTTCTTTATTTTTAAATACAACAATGGTATGATGGACATGAATAAGGCAATAGATAAAATTTACATAGAAAAATTCTATGTAAAAAAATGGAGGAGTTTATATATGGCAAATTGGAAGAAATTAGCTATGTTTGGAACATCTGCTTTACTCTTAGCAGCTTGTGGGAACGGCGGTGGAACTGACGAGGGTACAGACAATGGAGCAGCCCCGGAAGAAGGCGGAGATGAAGAGCAATTCACTATCTCTATGGTAACTGATACAGGTGGTGTAGATGATCGATCATTTAACGAATCTGCTTGGGAAGGTATGCAAGAATGGGCAGAAGAAAATGACTTGTCAGAAGATGCAGTTAGTTATTACCAGTCAGACACTGAAAGTGATTATGTACCAAATTTAAATAATGCTACAAATGATGGCCATGATATCATTTATGGAATTGGGTTTTTATTAGAAGATCCAATACAAACAATTGCTGAACAAAATCCAGATCGTATGTACGGAATCGTAGATAGTGTGGTGGACTTGGATAATGTTGTGTCATTAAACTTTAATGACCATGAAAACTCATACTTAGCGGGAATGGCAGCAGCCTTAACCACAGAAACAGATAAAGTAGGATTTATCGGAGGAATTGAAGGGCCAATTATTGACCGTTTCCAAACAGGATTTACTGAAGGTGTCGCTGCTGTTGATGACTCTATTGAAGTAGATATTCAGTATGCGAACAGTTTTAGTGATACAGCAGCTGGACAACAAATTGCAGCAGCAATGTACTCAAACGGTGCAGACGTTATTTTCCACGCTTCTGGAGCTGTAGGTAATGGTGTATTCCAAGAAGCTCGTAATCGAATGGAAGATGGATCTGATATCGATCTTTGGGTAATTGGAGTAGACCAAGATCAAGAAGCTGAAGGAGAATGGGCAGACGGAAATGTAACCTTAGCTTCTACAATTAAAAAAGTTGGTCAAGCCATTAAATTATCAGCCAATGAAGCAAAAGATGGTAACTTCAAAGGCGGAGAAAATATTTCTTATGGATTCGCTGAAGATGGAATTGACTTCACCCGCGGATTTATTGAAGACGAAGCTTGGGAACAAATCGAAGAAGCTCGTGAACAAATTACAAATGGTGAGCTTGAAGTAAAAGAATTTACCTATACAGAAGTTGAAGATGCTGAATAATTATTAATACCTGTTAAAGATTATATTAAGCGCCAGTCATCTAGAGTGACTGGCGCCTTTTTAAACAAAGTTCTTCTAAAATTATCTTGCTTTTTAAAGATATGTTGTTGATAATTAAATATAACATCCAAAAGAAGTAAATTTGTTTTAAAAAGAGTATGTATATGAAGGAGGAATTCGTTTGGCTACATCTGATGTTGTCGTTGAAATGCAACATATTGTAAAGAAATTTGGCGATTTTAAGGCAAATGATGATATAAACCTTGAAGTCCGTAAAGGAGAAGTTCATGCGCTATTAGGTGAAAACGGTGCTGGAAAGTCTACTTTAATGAATGTTTTAACGGGTTTGTTAGAGCCTACAGAAGGAGAAATAAGAATTAATGGTGAACCTACTGTAATTGATTCACCTGATAAAGCGGACAGTTTAGGTATTGGAATGGTTCACCAACATTTTATGTTAATAGATAAGTTTTCAGTTGCTGAAAATATCATGTTGGGAAATGAAGAACATAAAATGGGGATTATTGATGCGGATACTACAGCTAAAGGAATCTTAGAATTATCTGAAAGATATGGATTAAAAGTAGATCCTTATGCAAAAGTTGAAAATATTAGTGTAGGACAACAACAACGCGCTGAAATTTTAAAAGCATTATACGGGGGCGCAGATATTTTAATTTTAGATGAGCCTACTGCAGTCTTAACGCCTCAAGAAATTGATGAATTAATGAAAATAATCCGAGCTCTTGCGGATGAAGGAAAAGCGATCATTTTAATTACTCATAAATTAGATGAAATTAAACAAGCGGCGGATCGCTGTACAGTTATACGTCGAGGCAAGGGGATTGGGACAGTAGATGTTGCATCTACCTCTCAACAAGAATTAGCAGATATGATGGTTGGAAGATCGGTTAGCTTCTCAGTGGATAAAGAACCTGCACAACCAAAAGAAGTTATTTTATCGGTAGACCATTTAGTGGTTCAAGATGCTCGAGGATTAAATGCAGTAAATGATTTAAGTTTCGAAGTACGTCAAGGCGAAATTCTTGGAGTTGCTGGTGTAGATGGAAATGGACAATCCGAATTGATTCAAGCAATTAGTGGTCTTAGAAATGTTGAAGAGGGTTCAATAAAGATTAATGGAAAAGATGTTACCAATCGAACTCCACGTAAAATTACTGAGGCTGGGTTAAGTCATATTCCTGAAGATCGACAAAAGTTTGGACTTATTTTAGATATGACTTTAGAAGAAAACTTAGCTTTACAATCTTATTACCATAAGCCATTAAGTGAAAATAATATATTAAAGTATGATGCTTTTGAAGAAAATGCTACAAGACTCATTGAAGAATATGATGTCCGTACTCAATCTCAAAAAGATCCAGCGCGATCACTTTCTGGAGGAAATCAACAAAAACTGATAATCGCAAGAGAAGTCGATCGGGATCCGGATTTGTTAATTGCAGCTCAGCCAACACGTGGTTTGGACGTCGGAGCAATTGAATTTATTCATAAACGCTTAATTGAACAAAGAGATCATAATAAAGCTGTTTTATTAATGAGTTTTGAACTAGATGAAATCATGGATGTTTCAGATCGGATAGCCGTAATGTATGAGGGGAAAATTGTTGATATTGTAGATGCAGATAAGACCTCAGAAACGGAACTTGGTTTATTGATGGCAGGAGTTAGTAGAGAAGAAATTGAAAGACAAAAAAGAGAAAATAAATTAGAGGAGGTAGGAAATAATGGTTGAAGTAAAAACAGATAGTTTATTAAAGAAATTATCAGTACCTCTTCTGGCTGTATTGTTTGGTTTCTTAGTTGGAGCCCTTGTGATGTTGGTGTTTGGCTATAATCCAATTAATGCATATTCACATATGATATTAGGTGTTTTTTCAAATCCATATTCGATTGGTGAAGCTTTAACGCAAGCTACATTACTGGTGTTTACGGGACTTGCTTTCGATATTGCAAATAAAGCAGGATTTTTTAATATTGGTCTATCTGGTCAATATTTAATTGGTTGGTTAAGCACAATTGTATTTGCACTTCAATTTCCGGACTTTCCAAGAGGGGTTTTAGTCCCTTTATCTTTAATAGTAGGTGCTATTGCCGGCGCTTTATATGCGGGAATTGCTGGAGTACTGAGAGCCTATTTTGGAACTAGTGAAGTGATTGTGACAATTATGTTAAACCATACAATTTTACAAATTTCCAATTACTTAACAAATTTTGTGATCGGGACAGGTAGTCGTACAGAAAAGGTAAGTGAAAATGCCAGTTTAACTCTGGGGTGGTTAACCGAGATAACTAATTATTCTAGACTAAATATTGGTTTCTTTATTGCTATTGTTACTTTAGTGATTTACTGGTTTTTCATGAAATATACTACTGCTGGTTTTGAAATTAAAGCAGTTGGTTTAAACCCAGATGCTTCTAGATATGCTGGAATGAGTGACAAAAAAAATATAATTTTGTCGATGCTAATTAGTGGAGGACTTGCTGGATTAGGTGGTGCCATTAATGGATTAGGTACTTTTGGAAACTTATTCGTATTAGGGGCCTTACCTAATGAAGGATTTAATGGGATTGCTGTAGCATTATTAGGATTAGGAAATCCAATTGGTATTATGCTGTCTGCCTTTTTATTTGGTGTTTTGAATACAGGGGCATCTTTTATGAATTCTCGCGCAGGTGTACCCGATGAAATGGCTGTCATTGTAACAGCTTCGATTGTATTCTTCGTAGGAGCTTATTATCTAGTGGAGTGGCTATTTGAAAAATTTGGTTATAAAAGAGCACAAGGTCCACATAGTGCAGAAATCGAAGGAGGGAAAGAATAATGAATGTGATAGGGATTTTACAATTACTGGTTACTAGTTCTTTAATGTATTCAGCTCCTTTGATTTTTACTGCTATAGCCGGTGCTTTCTCTGAACGTAGTGGGGTTGTAAATATTGGTTTAGAAGGAATTATGGTGATGGGCGCTTTTTCATCTGCCATATTTAATCTTTTATTTTTTGATACCTTTGGGAATTCAACGCCTTGGGTTGCGATGTTATTTGGAGGCCTTGTAGGTCTATTATTTTCACTTCTTCATGCGGTTGCTACGGTTAATTTACGTGCAGATCATGTTGTTTCTGGTACTGCCCTTAACTTATTAGCTCCAGGCTTATCTGTATTTTTAGTTCGAGTAATCTATGGTAAAGCTCAAACTGGGCCTTTAAGACGTTCATTTGGAATTACTTCTTTTCCAATATTAAAAGATATTCCTGTTATTGGTAAAATATTCTTTACGAGTGTAACGCCTTTAGGATATCTTGGAATTTTAACAGGTGTAATTGGATGGTTTGTTCTTTTTAAAACACCATTTGGTTTGCGATTACGCGCAGTAGGAGAGCATCCTGTTGCTGCAGAATCAGTAGGAATTAATGTATACATGTATAAATATGCAGGTGTTTTAATATCAGGTTTTTTAGGTGGAATTGGAGGAGCTATTCAAGCTCAAGCTATTGTAAATGAATTTGGGATATTAACAGTTAGTGGCCAAGGTTTTATGGCGATGGCAGCTATGATTTTTGGTAAATGGAATCCAATAGGTGTTACATTTGCAGCGATTTTCTTTGGGTTTGCCCAGAGTTTATCTCGAGTAGGTCATTACATACCTATTATTCAAAATGTTCCAACTATTTATTTACAAATTTTACCTTATGTATTAACTATCATTATTTTAGTTGCTTTCTTAGGTAAATCAGAGGCACCAAAAGCACTAGGAAAACCATATATTAAGAGTAAATAAACGATTATCAATTAAATCAATAGAGACTAAATATTCATTGAATATTTAGTCTCTATTTTTTGTTATCTTTTCTCAACGATATATAAATAAGGCGGTAAATTTACCTGATTTATAAATTTATACATCAAGACATTATACTCTTTTTGAGGTAATTGAGAGACTAATGAATCAACAGCTTCTTTTTCTTCTAATCCTCCTTCATGACCAGAATAGACCATAATAGAAAGAATACCTTGTCTTCGTAAATATTTTAGAGCTTTTTTAATTGCGGTTAGAGTCGTTTCAGGTTTAGTGGTAATTGATTTATCTCCCTTAGGTAAATAACCTAGATTAAATGTTACAGCACTAATGAGTTCATTTTCTTCTAAATAGTGATCTATATTTTCATGTCCATCATTGATCAATTGAACTTGAGGCCTTTGCCCAGTTAAGAGTAATTTATCTTCTGTTGTTTTAATTGCTTCATCTTGAATATCAAAACCATACACTTTTCCATAAGGACCAACAAGTTGTGCGAGTAATAATGTATCATTTCCATTTCCAATGGTTGCATCTATTACATGATCTCCTGTGATAATTGTATCTTTGAGGACTTCATGAGAAAATTTTAAGGGTTGTTGTAACATTTTATTTCCTACTTTCTTAAAAATCGATTTCATGGACTATAAAAAGAACATACGTTTATTAATATTGTTACATTTTTATGACAAATAGTAAAAAATACAAAGTTTTGAACAATTTCAAAAAAATTCCAAGTATACTATATGAATACAGAAATTATTTATTTTTATTATACAGAAAAAAATTAAAAAGGATGGGGAATATGGAAGCTGAACAAAATAGTAAAGATTTAAATAAGTTTACTCAGAAAAGAAAACATAGCTACATACCACTATCTGCTAGTATAATTGCTAGTATTTTATTGGCAATGAATCCTAATTATAAAGTTCTTGCTGAAGATAATGAAGAAAATGAAGATTTGTTAAAAATTAAAGCTTTACATGAAGATTATCATTCTCTATTAAATAATGCAACAGAGACAGAAATAGACTCGCAAGAAGAAACTGATATAGAGTCACAAGAATCCGAGTCAGAATCTGAGATAGATAACTTGGTTTCTGATAATGAAGAGATTCAAATGATTAAGAATAATTTATTATTAGCTATTGAAAAAGCTGGAAGTCCAGAATATGCGTACCAACTTCAAGCAGATAATTTAACTGTAGAGGAATTAGATCTGATTTTTGAGACGCTAATTACAGAGTTGATCACTAAAGAAGAAGCGGAAGAATCTACTGACTCAGAAGAAGAATTAGCTCAAGAAGAAACAGAAGATGTAGAAGAATCTACTGATTCTGAAGAAGAATTAGCTCAAGAAGAAATAGAAGATGTAGAAGAATCTACCGACTCAGAAGAAGAATTAGCTCAAGAAGAAACAGAAAACGTAGAAGAATCTACTGATTCTGAAGAAGAGTTAGCTCAAGACGAAGTAGAAGACGTAGAAGAATCTACTGATTCTGAAGAAGAATTAGACCAAGAAGATACAGAAGACGTAGAAGAATCTACTGATTCAGAGGAAGAATTAGATCAAAAAGAAACAGAAGATATAGAAGAATCGGAAGAGGCAGCAGAAGAAGGCATCGAGGAATCTAACGATACAGAAAAAGACCTTGAACAAGAAGAAGCTGACTTAAAGGAAGCTGAAGAATCAGAGGAAAAAAATCAAAAAGAAACTGGAAAAGCTGAAGAAAAAGAGAAAAAAGAAGAAAAAACGGCTAAAACAGTTGCTACAAAATCTAAAGTGGCTCCTTTAGCAAAAACAAGCAGCAGTCAAGAAACCATAATATATACCATAAAATCTGGCGATACCTTAAATAAAATCGCAAAGAAATACGGGGTCACTGTATCTTCAATAGTCTCACTAAATAATATAAAAAATCCCAATAAAATCAAGGCTGGGCAAACCATAGTCATTAAAGGTTCTAAAGATGACTTAGGTGATATAGGTAAAAATCTAACTAATTCAGAATTTATTAATATAATTGGAGAATATGCAAGTAAAATTGCTAAAGATAATAACCTCTATGCTTCTGTAATGGTAGCTCAAGCTGCGCTTGAATCTGGTTTTGGTGGCAGTTCTTTATCTTCTGCACCAAATTATAATTTATTTGGTATTAAAGGCTCTTATAATGGTCAATCCGTGACTATGAAGACATGGGAAAATATAAATGGGAAAAATGTTACAGTAAATGCAAAATTCAAAAAATATCCAAGTTACTTAGAATCTTTATTAGATAATGCGTATATTTTAAGAAATGGTACTTCTTGGGATCCGAAATATTATTCTGGAACATGGTTAGAAAATGCTAAAACGTATAAAGATGCTACAGCATGGTTAGAAGGACGTTATGCAACAGATCCCGCCTATTCTACCAAGTTAAATAATTTAATTGCCGCTTATAATTTAACTCGTTTTGACTCAGAAATTGTTGGAGGAGCCAATCCGCCAACTGAAGAAGATAAAAATGAAAAACCATCAACAGACGATAAAGAGGTAAAACCATCAACTGGTGACAAAGAAAATGATACAACAACTTATACTGTAAAAAGTGGCGACACCTTATCTCATATTGCACGAAAATATAAAACCAGTGTATCAGAGCTTAAGAAATTAAATCACTTAAAATCCGACTTAATCTATGTTGGTCAAAAATTAAAAGTAAATGGAAGTAGTTCTTCAAAACCGGAGACAAAACCGACAACACCGGCACCATCAACCGGTTCAACTTATACTGTAAAAAGTGGCGACACTTTATCTCATATTGCAGTAAAATATGGAACGAGTGTGTCTGATCTTAAAAAATTAAACAATTTAAAATCCGACTTAATCTATGTTGGTCAAAAGTTAAAAGTAAATGGAAGTAGCTCTTCCTCAAAACCAACAACACCAGCACCATCAACTGGTTCAACCTATACTGTAAAAAGTGGCGACACCTTAACTTATATTGCGCGACAATATAAAACGAGTGTATCAGAGCTTAAGAAATTAAATCACTTAAAATCTGACTTAATCTATGTTGGTCAAAAATTAAAAGTAAATGGAAGTAGCTCTTCCTCAAAACCAACAACACCGACATCATCAATAGCTGCAACCTACACTGT
>DXAZ01000051.1 GCA_019116785.1 Candidatus Atopostipes pullistercoris | reverse complement strand
AAGGAGGATAAGAGATTCGAACTCTTGCGTGGTTTGACCCACCTGACGGTTTTCAAGACCGTTCCCTTCAGCCAGACTTGGGTAATCCTCCATATTAAATCGCGGCGGAGGGGATCGAACCCCCGACCTCCCGGGTATGAACCGGACGCTCTAGCCAGCTGAGCTACACCGCGATATTATCGGGAAGACAGGATTCGAACCTGCGACCCCCTGGTCCCAAACCAGGTGCTCTACCAAGCTGAGCCACTTCCCGTATAGATAAATGATTCTTATTCAATTAAAAAAGAAAACGCACCCTACAGGAGTTGAACCTGTAACCTTCTGATTCGTAGTCAGACACTCTATCCAATTGAGCTAAGGGTGCATGTTATTCATTATATTATTTGATGCACAATACCGAGAGCCGGAATCGAACCGGCACGGAGACAACTCTCCGCAGGATTTTAAGTCCTGTGCGTCTACCTATTCCGCCACCCCGGCTTAACATTAAATCCCATCTAAAACATATTCATTTTTAGAAGCGGAAGACGGGGTTCGAACCCGCTACCCCCACCTTGGCAAGGTGATGTTCTACCACTGAACTACTTCCGCATTTTGTTACTATTTAAACAAAATCCAAATGCCGGCTGTAGGAGTTGAACCCACGACCCCCTGATTACAAATCAGATGCTCTACCAACTGAGCTAAGCCGGCCTTTTTTGACGCAAGTAATATTATAAGACAATAAAAAAAGAATTGCAAGTACATTTTTATTTCCTTGCTAAATTCTCGATGAGCCATGTAGGAATCGAACCTACGACCCTTTGATTAAAAGTCAAATGCTCTACCGACTGAGCTAATGGCTCAAAAAATGGAGAATACTGGGCTCGAACCAGTGACCCCCTGCTTGTAAGGCAGGTGCTCTCCCAACTGAGCTAATTCTCCGCTTTAAAAAGAATGGCAATGTCCGGCTTTCACAAGGGGAAACCCCTCACTATCCTCGGCGCAAAGAAGCTTAACGGCTGTGTTCGGCATGGGAACAGGTGGAACCTTCTTGCAATAATCACCAAACTTTTTATTCGTTGTGTTCATCACAGCAACTACTATATAATACACAGTTATTATTTAAATGTCAACTGATTTTTTAAATTTTTTAAAAGTTTTTTTCTGCGGGATTTATTTATCGATAAACCTTTGTTTTATACCTACAGTACACTTACTTTTTCATCGAGAGATATTTACCATTAAAAATAATATTATTTCTTATCTCCCCAATGTTTTTCTAAAAATGGCACTCGGCCTGATCCAACACTATATCTTTTATAATGGGCAGATTCTTTCTTATAGAAGTCTTGATGATAGTCTTCTGCCGCATAGAAAGGTTCTCTTGGTTCTATGGAGGTCACAATGGGTTCATTGAATGGCCCATTCTCTTCTAAATTCTTTTTGGATTGCTCGGCAATTTGTCGTTCTTCTTCGTTACTATAATAAATGACTGGCCGATAACCTTCTCCACGATCCGCAAATTGTCCGGCAGCATCGGTTGGATCTGTTTGTCGCCAATAAATTTCAACTAGATCTTCATAGGAAATTTTATCGGGATCGTAAGTTATTTCTACTGCTTCTGTATGACCCGTACCTCCACGTACCACTTCATTATAAGTCGGATTTTCGACATGCCCTCCCGTAAAACCAGACACAACAGTTTCAATCCCTGGTAATGAGTCAAAAGGTTCGACCATACACCAAAAACATCCGCCTGCAAAAACTGCTTTTTTAAATTCTGCCATGTTAAGTCCCCTTTTCTTTAAAAAAAGTCTAAGTAGTCATTAAAATACAGCACTTTCTTATAGCAGACCTATTATACCGGCTAAAAAGACCCCTTGCAAAAAAGAGGTCTTCAATCGTTTGTTTTGAATGTTTTTTAATTATCTTTCGTAATAACTTCTAAACCACCCATGTAAGGAACTAATACCTCGGGAACTTTTACTGAACCATCCGCTTGTTGATAATTTTCCAAAATAGCGGCTACAGTTCGACCAACTGCTAATCCAGAACCATTTAAAGTATGAGCATATTGAATTTTTCCGCTTTCTTCACGACGGAAACGAATCATTCCTCGACGAGCTTGGAAATCTTCAGTGTTTGAACAAGAACTAATTTCACGATAAGTATCTTGGGCTGGCATCCACACTTCTAAATCATAAGTTTTAGCGGCAGAAAAGCCCATGTCGCCTGTACACAATACGATACGGCGATAAGGTAATTTTAGTTTTTCTAAAATACCCTCTGCATCACGAGTCATTTTTTCTAATTCATTATAAGATTCTTCAGGAGTAGCTAGTTTTACTAATTCAACTTTATGGAATTGATGGAGTCGAATTAATCCTCTTGTGTCTCGTCCAGCACTTCCTGCTTCAGAACGGAAGCTTGGACTCATCGCTGTAAAATATTTTGGCAAGTCCGCTTCATCTAAAATATCGTCTCGGTAATAATTTGTCAAAGGAACTTCTGCAGTCGGAATTAATGTAAGGTTCTCGTTTTCTATTTCATAGACATCTTCTTTAAATTTAGGAAATTGACCAGTGGCATACATAGAATCATCGTTGACTAAATAAGGAGTTACAAACTCTTCATATCCATTTTCAGAAGTATGAGTATCCAACATAAAGTTATATAAAGCTCGTTCTAAACGCGCAGCTGCCCCTTTATAATAAACAAAACGACTTTGAGCAACCTTTGCGCCTCGTTGAAAATCTAAAATTCCTAAATTTTCTCCTATTTCCCAATGAGGTTTTGGATTTTCTCCTGGTCGATCAATGAGCTCATCACCCCAACGCTTAACTTCCACGTTATCGTCTTCCGTTTCTCCTACTGGGACAGATTCATGGGGAAAGTTTGGAAGTCTTGAAGCAATATCATTTGTTTTTGCTTTTACTTTTTCGAGTTCTTGATCCACCTTTTTTATTTCTTTACTTACTTTTTGCATGGAGTGGATAGCTTCATCCGCAGATTCCTTGTTTCGTTTTTTCTCTGCAATCTCTTTTGTTACTTGATTGCGTTCATTTTTCAATTGTTCTGACTTTTGAATAATCTCTCTGCGTTTTTTATCCATTTCTTGTAAACGTGTAATCTCTTTTTTATTCACACCACGTTTTTTTAATTGTTCGGTAGCTTTTTCGAAATCATTTCGAATAAGTTTCATATCCAACATGAAGCAACACTCCTTTAATTTTTCTGGGTTTTAGTTTTTATATTTTTATTTCATTTATATTTAGAATCGACTAGCGATACTATCAAAGAATGAGACCATCCAATTCCACGCTTGACCAAGTAAGCCGGATTTATCAACGGCTTCGGTAGCTACTAAAGGAACAGAAGCTGTTTTATCTTTTTCTAAATAGCCTAATTCATTTCCAGAGTATTCAATCACTAATTCTCCTAATTCCATTCCTTTAGCAACAGGAGCTTCAATGGATCCATCTTCCGTTAGAATGTCAGGGTTCCAAGCCACTGAATAATTTATGTCTTCTTCTACATTGTCATCTAATTGTAGAAGCATTTCAAGGGTTTCACTAGGTTCAAAGTTTACAACATCTTCTTTACCATTTTCGACCGAAAGCGGCTCATAGTCTAAGCCTTCTTTCCAATTTTCTGTCACTTCTTGCATGGTCCATTCATCAAAGCCAAAGTCCATCATTTTGTCTGTTTCAACAAAGCGAGTGGATTTATCATCTCCAGAGTTTAAAACAACTGTAATTAATCGTCGTCCATCTTCTTTGGCCGTTCCTGCGAAAGTTGCTCCTGCTAAGTCAGTGGTTCCTGTTTTTAATCCATCCACATTTTCTCTCTCAAAAAGCATTCCAGGTAACATCCAGTTCCAGTTAACCATGTTTACTGCATCTACTGTTCCTTCTCGGAAGGTTTTTGTTGGTGTACTAGCAATTTCAAGAATTTCTGGATAATCGGTTAATATATGATTGGCGATGATTGCCGCAGAACGAGCGCTCATCATATTTTCGTCGGAGTCCGAAGAACCTGGATAAAGATTATCTTGTAAGTATTTATTGTTTAATCCTGTCGCATTGACTAAAGTAGCGTCAGTCACTCCAAACGATTCAACCGTTTCAATCATACGATCAACAAATTCAGGTTCTGAACCAGCAATCGCTTCGGCAATCGCAATAGTTGCTCCATTTGCGGAATAAATAGCCATAGCTTCATATAATTCTTTTATTGTGTATGTATCGTCACTTCTTAAAGGAACATTTGACAATTCATAATTTTGACTAACTTGATAAGCATGGTCACTGACAGAAACTTCTTTGTCCCAAGAGATATTTCCAGCAGCTATTTCTTCAAAAAGGATATACTCTACAATCATTTTTGACATGGAAGCAATCCCTAATGGCTTATCGATATCTTGTCCTTGTAGAATTTGACCGGTATCAAAGTCTACAATAATAGATGCTTCTGCATCAACATCTAAACTTTTCGCTTGTACAGCTTGGCCAAAACCCGGTGCAAGCGCACTAAATAAAGCGGCAGACGTTACACCCATAACAGTATTTTTTTTAAGCATTGTTTTTGTTTTTTGATTCAACATTTAAAGTCTTTCCCCTAACTTCTAATTTCATTTGATATTCGTTACTTGATGATATTTTTTATAAAAAAACTGGTTTATTTCATAACTAAGAATCATTCAGTCGGCTTCTAATAAGTATTTGTATACGTTTAGACCCACCAAACTATCTAAAAGGATACCACATATTTATCATGAAATAAACGAGTCTTTAGATGTATTTATGAAGTTGTACTTCTTTTCAAAAAACACTAATTCTTTTTCGCTTTCACTTTTAACGGTAATTCAATAATGAAATTTGTCCACTCATTGCTTGTCTCTGCAGTAATGGTTCCCGAATGCAATTCCACTATCCCCTTAGCAATCGCCAAACCTAGGCCAGTACTCGCTGATTCTTGGGATCTAGAGGTCTCTGCTCGATAAAAACGTTCAAAAAGTTGATCAAAAGCTTCATCTGGAATAGGTTCCCCATCATTTTTAATATTGATCTGCACGTAATCTTCATTGATTTGCTCAATGGCAATCACAATCTTTTTCCCATCTTTTCCATATTTTAAAGCATTGGCTAAAAGATTATTAAATACACGAACAAGCTTTTCTGAGTCCCCCTCCATCATTAATCGCTCTTTGGATGAATGAATTTCTATATCCATTCCTTTTTCTTCAGCTTCGATTTGAAAATCAATCGCGAGTTGTTCTAACAATTGAACCATATCAAACGTAATTAAATTTAATGGGGTATCGGTTTGGCGAACAGTGGTATATTCAAATAAATCATCGACTAGCACTTTCATCTGCCGCGCTTTTTTATAGGCGGTGTGTACATAAGTACGCGCTTCTTCAGTTGAACGATAGCGTTCTTGTTCGACCAATCCTAAATAACCAATTACTGAGGTTAAAGGGGTGCGAATGTCATGACTTACATTTGTGATAAGCTCATCTTTTATTTGTTCTAATCGTCGTTCTTCTTCCATAGCAGCGACTGTTGAATCTACTAAAACATGAATACTATCAATAAATTCTTGAAGATCACTATCTTTACTGGGTGGAATCCGGTACTCAAAATTTCCTTGGGCAATATAATGGAGTTCTGAAATAATATGTCGTATTTCATAATTTCGATACCGCCTGCGTAACCTCCAAACAATAGCAATCACAGCCAACAACAATAAAAAAACATAAACAAAAGGATTGACCTCAAGCAAACTTTGGTCTTTCATCTCAATAAATAAATCACCGAAAAACCAAAAATCTTCAAAAATTGCAGGAAAAGCGTTCACTAGAATTCTAAAAATTTGGTAAGTCGCATAATATAATAAGACAATAATTCCAGCAGTGACAAAACCTTCTCCGACTAATATTCCTTTCTCATAGGAGGTTAACTTAAGAGAAGATTTTTCTTGATTGTCCATAGAAGAATGATTAGTCCGCTTCAATTTTATAACCTACTCCCCAAACTGTTTTTACAATTTCTTCTCCACTTGTTACTTTTTCTAACTTGTCGCGTAAATGACTAACGTGTACCATTACCGTTTTAGAAGGAACGGCCGTTTCTTGTTGCCATACACGCTCAAAAATTTCATCCGCACTAAAAACACGATTAGGATTGCTGGCTAACAAATACAAAATCCCAAACTCCAAAACCGTTAAATGAACGGATTCTCCATCAATGGTTGTCACTTCATGTTGATCTTTATTAATAATTAATGAGCCAATCTTAATTTCGCCCGTTTGTTCTTGAGTTTCTTTACCAAAAGAGCTGCGGCGCAATAAAGATTTAATACGGGCCACCACTTCTAATGGATTAAAAGGTTTAACGACATAATCATCTGCCCCTTTTGCTAATCCTCGGATTTTATCGATATCTGCCGTTTTTGCACTTAACATTAAAATGGGAACTTGGGATTCTTCGCGGATTTTTTTCACAACCTCCAAACCGTCCATCTCAGGCATCATAATATCTAACACTAAGCAATCAGGATTTGTTTCTTTAAATTTTTGATAGGCTTCTTTTCCGTCGTAGGCTTTGACGACTTCAAACCCTTCATTATTAATATAAATTTCCAATAAATCACAAATTTCGCGATCATCATCTGCTATTAATATTCGCATCGTAGCCCTTCCTCTCTTTAATCGTTACTTTGTTATTTTATTCTCCCTTTAAAAATAAATTGGCTTTAATTGAACCTTTAAAAAATCTTTTATTTCGTTTCTATCAGGGATGTATTATAATAGAAGAAATCTTTATTTATACGATTTCATTATACCCATTATACTAAATTATTCCGAGGAGAAACAAAACAAAATGAAAAAACAGCGATTTTTATCTATTTTAAGCACCCTTTTAATTACTGCAGGGCTTCTTTTGCTTCTCTCCCCTCGTCTGGCTTCTTGGTGGATTGATTATCATTCCAATCAAAATGCAAAAGCTACTGAAGAAATGTCTGCTCAAGCCTTACAAGATAATTTAAAAAGTGAGTCTGACTTTGATTTTGATGCAATAGAAGAAATTAGCCCAACAGGCGTTTTATCGAATGGGGGAGCTGTTGACGAGCATTTGATTGTTGGTCGTTTGCTCATTCCGAGTATTGATTTAAATTTAACAGTATATAATGGGGTAAATAACCAGATTCTAAATGCGGGGCTTGGAACCATGCGCCCTGATTTAACAATGGGAGAAGGAAATTTTCCAATCGCTGGTCACTATGCGAGTACTAAAAATGTTTTATTTGCAGATTTGACTTCGGTGGCTATAGATGATGCCATCTTTCTAACCGATAATGAAAAAATATACGAATATCGCGTCTATGATACGAAGATAGTAGACCCTTCAGAAATTAAATGGATCTATGATGAAGTCTCAGAAGAACGAGGAAAACCTATAATCTCACTGATGAATTGTTATTATGTTAACGGAAAAAATAGCGGAGACCGCTATTTTGTTTTTGGTGAGCTGGTCGATGTACAAAATAATCATTAATCATTAATAAACCTTTAAAGTCACTATTTTTAATGACTTTAAAGGCTTTTTATTTACTATCTAGTTCCTCCATCGCGTTTAGGACTAGCCATAAATGATAACTTTTATTTTCAATATCTGTTGCAGTAATTCCTCGTGTAACTAAAAAATTTTGGGCAAGAGAAGGCATATTGGTATACCAAATTCCTGTTTTTTCTAATACGATTAGCGGATAATCTGCACCTAGTTGTAAATCGGAGTCAAAATTTTCAACTTCTTTTAAAAAGGATTCATTCTTTTTCGTTTTAGGTAGTGTGAAGTATTGGTAGTCATCTGTTGAAAAATCTGGAAAGATGTCCATATCGATTAATAGATCCAATTCTTCTTTTGAAAAATCTTTTTTGATTTCTTCTGCACTTAATTGTTCTACATCAGCGATTTGTTGAAGGATAGATAAAGAGGAAGGAAGTTCTTCTGAGATTTTTAGCTGCTCTTCGTAGGTCTCCATTAAAGTCCTCATTCTCTTTTGAGCTTCTTTATCCACCGGCATTAAAAATTCTGGGATATATTCATCCTCTAAATTCTCTGGATTCCTAAAAATCGTGAAATGGTCAGGTACTTCGTCAACTCCTCCTTCAACAAAAGGATTACAACGAATAATACGCGCGGCCCCCATAATTCCACCCTTTATCGCTCCATGTTTTTCAATAGCTTCGAGTGCATAAGATGAACAAGTTGGATGATAGCGGCAACTTGGAGCCGTGTTCGGCGAAATATATTTTTGGTAAAAACGAATTGGTTCAGTCAATAATTTTTTCATTTTATTTTCCTCTATTAAATATTTTTTTATCCTAATAGGCCTATTTTAAGACAAAACTCTATAAATAAAAAGAGAAGAGCCCTTTTGCCCTTCTCCTCTAGTCATTTATTCACTTTCTAACCCATTGAAGAATAAATTTAATAATACAGCGACCATGGTTCCCGCCACAATACCACTACTGGTCATCCAAGAGATCCAAGTTGGTAATTGTGCGAAAGCATCAGGGTTTACAGTAACGCCTACCCCCATAACAATCGCTGCTCCTACAATCAAGCTATTATTTCCAGATAAATCTACAGAGCCAATCACACTCATTCCATAAGCTAAGACATTCCCGAAGAGGAAAATCATCGCTCCTCCAAGAACGGGTGTGGGGACCGCTGTTGCGATAATACCGATTTTGGGAATAAAGCCGGCAAGCAACATTAAAACGACTAAATTCAAAATGACTTCGCGCTTTTTGACCCCGGACATTTGAACGACTCCCAAATTTTGCGAGAAGGCTGTTTGTGGGTTAGTATTAAAAATACCGCTTAGTATAAAAGCGATAGCGGCTGAAAAATAACCTTTTCTCAAATCAGATTCTTCAATTTTTTGATCCATCATGCTTCCCAAGGCTAAATAATTTCCAGTTGCTTCTATAATGGTCACAACCCCCACAATAACCAGGCTGACTATACTGCCTAACTCAAATTCTAGCGTTGTAATCTTAAAAGGTGTGGGAACTAGAAACCACGGAGCCGTTTGAACCGAAGAAAAATCAAGCTGTCCAAAGAAACCAGCTATGGCCATGCCTCCAAGCATACCCATTAGAATGGAAATGGACTGAAGAAATCCTTTCGTATAGCGATATAAAAGCAAAATAATCATAAAGGTCACGCCGCCGACAATGAGATTTTCCATGCTCCCATAATTTAGTGCTTCGTCACCACCTGCTAAATAGTTAATAGAAACGGGGATTAGGGTAAGTCCGATCAGAGAAACGACAATTCCAGTAACTAAGGTTGGAAACAATCGATTTAACTTCGCAAAGACAGGGGCTAAAAACAACATGACAACTCCAGCAGCAAAAACAGAACCATAAGCTACAGCCGGACTATATTGGGTACCCGCTTGGACAATAGGGCCAATGCCTGTAAATGTTGTGGCCATAACGACTGGCAAGCCAATCCCAATATATTTGCCTTTATAAATCTGAAGAAAGGTTGCTAGGGCACAAATAATAATATCCGCCGCAATAATATATGCGGTTTGATCAGGCGTATAATTCAAAGCCCCTGCAATAATAATAGGAACAACCACTGCTCCTGCATACATAGCAAGAAGGTGTTGCAGACTCACAGCTATATTTTTTGCAGAGGACATCTCTTTAAAGTTAAAATTTGACATCTACTTACTGCTCATCTTCTACGAAAGTAATTTCATTATTTTTTAAAGAAGCAATTCGGCAAATTGAGAAAATATCTACCCCTTTTTCTTCAATCTTTGCATGCCCAGGTTGAAAAGATTTTTCCACACAAATCCCAACTCCCACAACTTCTGCTTCAGCTTGTTCCACTAAATTAATTAAACCAAGTGCTGCTTCCCCATTCGCAAGAAAATCATCAATAATCAAAACTTTATCATCTGGAGAAAGATATTGTTTAGAAACAAGAACGCGACTTGTTTTATTTTTTGTATAACTGTGAACATTTGTTGAAAATTGATCTTGATTTTTAAGAGTAGAAGGTTCGGTTTTCTTCGCAAATAACATCGGAACATTTAAATGAGAAGCTACAAGAATCGCTGGAGCTATCCCAGAAGCTTCAATCGTCATAACCTTCGTTATTTCTTTATCTTTAAAATACTCAATAAACTCATTACTGATTTCTTTTAAAACCACTGGATCAATTTGATGATTCAAAAACGAATCAACTTTCAGAACGTTTTCATTTAATACTACACCGTCTTTTAGTAACTTTTCTTTTAAATAACTCACTTATACTCTCCTCCTCATAATAAGGTGTATTATATAGCGTTCAAATCAATAATGCAAGGCATAATTCGGTATTATTAAGCTTTTACAAAATGATTCACGAATTTGATTTAATATCGTTCGCAATAACCGAACTATGAAATAATTCGCTTATTTTAAAAGTTTTTTCGAGAAATTGGCAAATTTTGGGCAATTATATATATAGGAGGTAATTTCTATGAGAAAAATAAATCACAAACAACAGATGAACATTTTAAAAATACACTCCCCCAAAAAATTAGAAACTCTACAAGAACTAGGAAAACGAAAAGCTCTACCCGAGGAGTTAGATAACCAACGAATCCGACTAGAAACAGGCCGTCAAGGCGAACAAAAAGTCCTCTCCTATCTTCAACAATTCGGTAGCGAACATTGGCACGTCCTCCCCAATCTGTGGCTTGATTACTTCGAAAAATTCGAATGTGATTTGCTTTTATTAACCACAGCTGGAATATATCCCTTTGAAATTAAAAATTATACTGGCCAATTTGAATTTAAAAAAAGTCAGTGTTTAATAAATGGAAAGAAAGTAGGTCACAATGCAATCGCACAAGCACAAAAAGTTTTTATCAATATAAAGAATATCCTAACCGATGCCTCCGTTCCTGTAAACATTCAAGGTGCAGCCATATTTATTGGTCCACATAACGAAGTATTGATTCATGACCCTATCGAAGATATTGATATCGTAAGGGCTCATCAACTCAGAAACTACATTTGGAAAATTGTTCAAGAAGAGAGACATTACCAAGGAAAGCCTGTCGATCTCCAAAAAATTCTTCAAGTCCTAAAGACCTATGAAACCGAGAATCCATTCGGACAAGACAATATCCCCGAAGAAATCAAAGCACGCGCGCATAAAGGAATCCGTTGCAGTCATTGTGGCAATTTTAATCTAGATACTAACTTATCCTATATCTCGTGCTCATGCGGAATGCATGAACCTCGCGAAAATGCCATCGTACGAACTATTTGCGAATACGGTGTTATCCACCACAATAAAGAATTAACCATCGCTGAGTTAGTAGATTTTTTTGATGGAGAAATATCCAGGTCAACTATCCGCAAATATCTCAAAAAGCATTTTAAACAGACTGGAAATTCAAAAAACGTTCAATACAAAAATCCAATGCTCCCTTTTAATTCGATACAAGAAGAATTTCAACTAGAAAACTGTCGAAAACTCGATCTTTATCATTATTAAACTTACCTATCCTTTGTTCTGCGTAAACTTTTAGAAAAATTACGCAGAAAGACTGGTTTGCGCGTAACTTTTCCAAAAAATAAACACTCTGATAAAGTTACTGGGTAATTTTTTCAAAAATTTACCCAGTGACCATCGTTTTCTGTTACTTTTTCTAAATAATTACGCGCAAATTATTTTTGTGCGTAATTATTTCATTTTTTTACCCAGTAGTCATATTTTATTACTTTGCCTACAGTTTTTTGGGAAACAGAGATATTTGCACGCAAATTTTTACAGCCATTTAAAAAAGAATCCCCCTTCCTAAGTTCGGGAGAACCTCTAGAAAGGGGGATTTCTTTATATTAATTTTTAAACTTATTCAAACTTATTCATTCGTACGTTTTCTTTTATAAAAGACGACTCCAAAGCCTAAGCCGATTAAAACTACGGCTAATAACGTATAAGAAACTGCTTCCCCTGTTTTCGGCAATACAGAATCATCTTTTGGTTCTTCAGATTCTTCAGGCTCTTCAGGAGTTTTTGGATCTTCACCTGATGGATCTTTTGGATCAGGATCCTCTGGTTTTTCTGGATCCTCTACAGGTCTGTTTGTAATAATAAACCCATCGTCTGCATTTCCTCTAATAGACTCTAATACAAAGCCTTTTACATCCTCTTCAGTAACAGTATAGATGATTTTCTTACCATTCTTATATTCATCTAAATCTGTGAAATCTGCCTGCCAATTATTCTTAGCATTTAATTTAACAGAATCGATCTTTTCACCATTTGCTAGTAAATTAATCGTAATTGAATCTGGACGTTTGGCAACATTATTGTTATCATTCCAAGCTTTTCCGACATTAACACTTGTCTTACCTGGTGTATAACTATTCGTAATGTTGAAGCCATCAATTTCAGTAGAGTAATCATCCACTCCATCTTCTTGAACAGTGTAATTGATTTCTTCGCCATTCTCGAATTTTGGTAAATCAGTGAATGAATACTTCCATTCATTTTCTGCTTTTACAACAATCTGATCTACTTCTTCGCCATTTGCTAGTAGACGAACTGTAATTTCATCTGGACGTTTGCTATCTTGGTTATTGGCATCATTCCAAGTTTTCGTTCCTTCGATATTAATTCGTTCTACTTCATGCGTGTTGATTAATGTGAAGTCATAGATTTTCTCATCATTTTCTTCCTTGCTAGGGATTACTTCTACAGAATATAAATCTTCATCTAGGCTTACTTCCTTAACCGTGTAGTCAATTTGTACTCCTTCATCACGGTATTTAGGTAAATTGATAAAAGATCCTTTCCAGGTACCCTCTTCATCAGCAGTAATAGCAATAACTTTTCCAGTTGCTTTACCATCTGCATATAATTCTACTTCGATGTGCTCTGGGCGGAAACCGGCTAAGTCATCCTCATCATTCCACTCTTTAGTGACTGAAACTTCAGTTAGCTCTGGTTCATGAATGTTTGTTAAAACATATCCATCTTCAGAAGTACCTGTTTGAACTACTTCATAACCTTCAACTTCTACTTCTTCAATGGTATAAACAATATCCTCACCATCTGCCTTTACGTCTAACTCAGTAAAGTCAGCTTGCCAGTTGTTTTCTTCATTTAGATCTCTCGTTTCACCTGTTTCTTCACCGTTTGCTAGTAGTTTCACTGTAATTTCATTTGGACGTTTACCATCTTGGTTATTGGCGTCATCCCATGCTTTTACTACGTTAATACTCGTTTGCTCTGGTGTATAGCTATTCGTAATGTTGAAGCCATCAATTTCAGTAGAGTAATCATCCACTCCATCTTCTTGAACAGTGTAATTGATTTCTTCTCCATTCTCGAATTTTGGTAAATCAGCGAATGAGTACTTCCACTCATCTTCTTCCGTTATTTCATCGCTATCTACTTCTTCACCATTTGCTAGTAGACGAACTGTAATTGACTCTGGACGTTTGCCATCTTGGTTATTAGCGTCATCCCAAGTTTTCGTTCCTTCTATATCAATTAGCTCTAGTTCATGCGTATTTGTCACAATGAATTTATTGGCATCCTCTACATCAACCACTACTTCACTTGTATAGTTTGGAACTTCTACTTCTTCGACCGTATACTCAATATCATTTCTGTCTTCATCAACTGTTGGTAAATCACTAAATACATGTGACCAGTTATTGTCTTCATTCAATTCCTTAGAATCTATCACTTCATCATTGGCTAATAAGTTTACAGTGATTGATTCTGGACGGAAACCTGCTACATCGTCTTCGTCATCCCACTCTTTAGTGACTGAAATTTCTGTTAATTCTGGTTCTTCATCTTCTCTATAGTTTGTAACGGATATATCAAAGACTTTTTCACTGTCACCATAAACTTCATCCACTTCTACTTCTATTTCTTGGTCAGTTATAACATATCCTTCCGGTGCTGCAACTTCTACTAGGTAGTACGTTCTGAGTGGTAGGTTTGGAATTTCTAAAATACCATTTTCTGTACTATATTCACCAACGAGTACTCGTTCGCCATTCATTTCAAAGTATAGTTCGAAAGTCGCTTCCCCAGTTTCAATAATATTTCCTTCTGAATCGACTTTTTCAACTACAATAACCCCACGTTTTGGATTATATTCTCCACCTACCCAAGAGAACTGCTTAGCAGTTAGACGGTCTGTTTCTTTCGATTTATTTTCAATGCCGTCCCCATTAAGTTCTACTTTGTTATTTACTTGCTGATTATTTTCTGCTACAACAATTGTTTTATAGTTTAACGTTAGGGCTTCAGTCACATTATTGACAAAGACAATATCTAATACTGTTTCGCCAGCATCGGTTGTTGTAACTTCTAATGTGTAGTCTTTACCTTCTACTAACTCAGAATCGCTACTTGTAATGATTTCTAAACTGTCTTCAACATATGCAAGTCCTGCACTAATCACATCTTTAATTGATGCATTCTTAATAATTGATAGATTTTCATTAACCGTAACTTCCCATTCAAGCTCTTCACCAATGAAGACTTCACTGCCTTCTTGGCCAAGCGCTTGTTTATCAAGATAATCATTCCATTTATCATAATTCACGGTTCCAGAATAAGGATATTCCTTGTCACCAACCTTGACGCTTGCATTGTTTGTGTACTTTTCTTGAGAAATATCTGGAACTGTTGTAGTAAATTGAACAACATATCTTTCATCTACTACAAAGTCTTCATCAAATTTTAGGGTAAACTCTTTTCCATTAACAGATACTTCATAGTTAGTTATTGTGTCATCTGTAATAGTAGTCTCTCCATCAGCAGATACTTCGTAAACAGATACCGTAATACTATCTTCATCAATTGTTCCTTCATAATCTAGTGTATCTGTAATAACTACGCTAGTTCCAAGGTTTTGTTTTTGGTAGTTCGTATACAGCTGCCAAGCAACTTTTCTTTCAGAACCACTTTCCCAACCTTCAATTAAATTACCATCTTCATCCACGTGTACGAGTTGACCCTCTTTTTTACCGCTATTCCAAGAATCTTCTCTTACTTTCGTGTCAGCGTCATCTTCTTCTTCAATATCATGACCACTTTCAGTTTTACCTGTAAAACCAGCATGGTTTATATAATGAGTTGGATCTCCTATATGATCATCCGCTGTATTTCCGTCTACTTCTAATTGTGGATCATATGACGTTTTAAAATCTACAGTTAAACGCTCATTTAATGGTGAGTCTTCGCTAATATTAGTAAATTTAATCGTAAAGCCTTTGTTATAGCCAGTATCTTCACCTTCTGTATTTGGTACTAATGTATAATCTGTACCCTCTAAAAGCTCAGCATCGCCGATTTTAACAACAACTGATTCTGGTAGTAAAATCATTCCATTAACTGGGAATGTATCTTCTATTGTAAGCTCAGTAATGGCTTCTCTTTGTGGATCGACAGCAATGTTCCAATCCATCGTTTTTTCGCTATAGTCAATTCCTTTGAAATCCTTAGTATAGGAGTTTCCTGGTGGATAGACTGTAGCATCATCTTTAGGGCTCTCCTCACCGACACCTTCTCCATCTAAAGAAGCCTCATTTTTAAAGTCATCTACCTCAAAATCCGTAACTTCTGTTTGATAAGTCACTTTAAGAGTCTCGGTGCCAATGTCTCCTAGCTCGATTTTAACTTCATTTCTTCCATCTTCAAGCGGTGTAATCGTAATACCTTCAGCAGAAACTGCTTCTCCAGCTTCATTTGTAATCTCGATATCATTTTCAGTAATTTCAATTCCTGCCGGTAGGATATCTGTGATAACCGCATTTGAAATCGGATGTTTTGCTTTGTTTACATCAATTGTCCAAGAAAGAACTTTATCTTCATAGTCGTAATCAGATGCATTTCCTGATTTAGAAAGAAGAGTTTCTCTCCAAAATTCAACGGTTGCATCATCTTCTCCAATAGGATCTTCTCCATCCGTTAGCTCTGTTTTATTCGTAAATGTGTTGCCTTGTATATATTCTCCACCATTTACTTTTGACCAATCAATATCCGTACTGAAGTTAATCTCATAAAATTCATCCGCATTTACTTTCCCTAATTCAATCGGGAAACCCGTTGGATTATTGTCTTCTACTACTTGCCAATTTTTCTTAACTTCAATTGAGCCATCTACTAAGGTTAATTCCTCTGGTAATTGATCATGAACAATCGCATTTTCAATCTCCATACCATTTTCATTTACGATAATCGTCCAGTCAATTTGACCAGTATTCCAGTTATAGTTTCCACTCTTTTGAATTGGATTACTTCTTTCACCAGTAGTAACCGTTGTTTTTGCTTCTAAATTGACATCTTCAGAAACAAAGGTTGCATCATTTGTAAATTCGCTAATCTCATAATTTATAATCGTCGTTGTATATTCAACCCTGTACCCACCTCTTGCTGGTACATTGTCAAATGTCATTTCAAATCCATCAGCATCTACTGTTGGTTCATTAAATGAAACTTCTTCACCAACAACTTTATTCCCTTCAAAATCGAAAGTAAGTTCTTTCACTACAAAGTCTCTTGGGGCATCGACTCCTTCAGGAAGAATATCCTTTAAAACTCCATTGGAAATATCTTCTTCACTACCATTTGTAATATCAACCGACCAAGTAATTTCACGGGCATCTCGGTCCCTATCAGGATGTCCTTCTTTATCTAGGCTCGTTTCAACTTCTCCTGGTTTTACAACAACCGTGAGATCTTTATCGCCGTCTCCATCGAAATCAATCTCTTGTTCCCATTCTTCTTGAAACTTTTCTAAATCAAACTGTAAATTTAGGCCTACAAAACCATTGTGAACATCCGCATCTTCAATTTTCTCATTAAAAACAAATTTCAACTCACCATTACTGATTGTATAATTTCCAACCACTTCTCCAGTAGCCGTCTCAATGGGTAAAGAAGGAGTATTTTCTGGCCAATGTTTAAAGACATCCGGCAAGGTTAAAGTAGCGGTATCTCCAGCTTTTACTTCTACATCCTTTGTATCCCATTTATATTGCAGTTTATATTCAGCATCAAAATCAACTTCGTGGCCATCTTCAACATTTGCTCCATCTTTTTGGAAATATTCAAACTCGAAGATGTTTCCTAAGTCTGCCATTGGTGTAACGGCTTGTGACGATTTAACTTCTTCTTCTACTTCTTCCGCTTCAGCTTCTTCTACTTCCTCTTCAACGGGGGGATCGTTATTGTTGATATCTTCTGGTGTTTCATCCGCAACCTCATCATCTTCAGTAGGCGCAGGATCATCTTCTGCTTCTTCCGATTCGCCTTCACCGTCTACATCGACTACTTCTGCGCTATCTCCTCCGTCTGAACCATCTTCTAAATCACTGACGCTCTCTGCATTTACAGCTTCTACATCTGAAGAATTCGTAGGATCTACTTTTGTCGTTTCATCTGCCTCTTCTGCTTGCATACTCGCTATAGCATGTGACATTTGTGGTGTTAATACAGTACTCAATAGCATAATCGATGTGATTGCTATATGTACAAGTTTATTTTTCTTCATCTTATTCCTTCTCTCCTTAAATCTTTTTATCATTTACATTATTCCCGAGTTATTTAGTCATCCATTTAATGCTTCATCTAAAATACCATCTGCTACCTTTCGAATGGTTGTACGTTCGTAAAACGCCTTCTCACGTAATAATTCGTATAGATTACTACTAATTCGAATGGGAGTTGTATTAGAACTACTGCTGACTTTCTTATTATCTTTCGAAAACGTTTGCCGTTTTATGTTATTCAAATTTTTAACACTCCTCTCTCCTTCCTTTTATTGTTTGCTTTCTTTTAGGAATTTTTACATTGGTGAGTACAAATTACTTGTGGAAATAGTATAATATACAATGTTGTTTGTGATTTTTCATTTTTGTAATGTTCGGGGCAGTAAATGAAAAAACAAACAAAAATAATTAAACTATTGTCATCGGAGGCAGGCACAAACCAGAGTTATTGTATGAGCAACTACTTGTTACTCTATTTTTTGTTTCACCCGACTTACGCCTGTGTAAAGCTATTTTACTAATCATTTGTGTTTTTTTCCTTGTCTTAATTTACCTTGACAAGTGTAAATATTGAATTTGCTTAAATAACCCTTGATAACTTCCATTCAAAAGCTATCTCTCTTATCTTTCTTTTTTTGCCTATACAAGTGCAATAAATACATTATTGTGTTATTATGTAATTGCTACAAATAAATCAATAAATCTTGGATTTTTTTAAGAATGCGAGGGATAATATGTGGCGTTTAATATCTACAAAAGATCAAAGTAAGATGGAAATGTTAAAATTATTTTATGAAACCAATGAACCAATCACGATTGACAGACTGAGCAAAGAAACCAAATCTTCACCTCGATCCGTGAAAAATTATTTAAAAGAATTAAGAGGAACCATCGAAGAAATTGGGGGAGAATTTCAGTCATCTTCAGAAGGTGTAAACTTTAAGATTCCCACAAATATTGGGATTGATTATTTTCAAAAGCAATTATTCAAAAAATCCTTAGGTTTCATACTCCTTGAGAAGATTTTTTTCAATGAGACCCTCACCAATGAGCAACTTATTAACGAACTCTTTATCAGTCAATCCACTTTAAATCGCTCAGTAAATTCGCTAAATTCAGCTCTTGAGTCATACGGTTTAAAGTTAAAAACATCTCCTTACAAAGTCATTGGGGAAGAATATTTAATTCGCAACTTCTATACTTCCTATTTTGTTGAAGCTTATACTGCAAATGAGTGGCCCTTTGAAAATTTAGATAAAGAATTCGTTGAAAAATTACTACCTTCAGCATCGGATTATTATCAATCAACTTCTGACGTTATGAGTTATCCTCATTTTCGATTTCGTTTTGCGGTTGATCTAGTTCGAAATTTGAAAGGGTATTCAGTAGAACTTCCTCTGTCAGAAAATGATTCAATGTCTGCTCTCTATGACAAGCTAACGACAGAAATCGAACATGAAATAGAGGATTTAACTTTTGATCATCCGTTAGAAAAGAAAAGCTATGTGAATGCGCTTGCGGTTTGTCAATTAAACATTTCAAAAAAACTTTTAAACCAGCAATTACTTCAAGATGAAACGCTAAAAAAACAATTAAATGAAGTTAAACAAATGATTGATTTTTTGACAGAACATTTTGAGTTAAAGGCAGAAAATCAGACGAATTTAATCGTTGAAATGAATAAAGCGCTGTTATTTTTTTCTCGAAGTAAAGAACAGCTTCAACCTAAAGAATTTATTCTTTTCACACCACGAGACTATTTTCTAGTTAGTCATTATCAGAAAAAATACACGACCTTTTATGACATGGTTCTCCAAAATATAACTCTTTTATGTAAAAATAGAGGGTTTCAACCGACGGAAGACACGCTTAATTATTTAATTTATTTATTAATTTCAAAATGGTCGGGCTTAACAAAACAACTTTTTAACCGATATCATTCTATTGTCGTAAAAGTATATAGTCCTTTAAGTTTTAGGCATGCTCAAAATATTGTCGAATCATTAATTTCTGATTTACCTAGATCACTTGAAGTGAGTGTTTTAGAGGAACCAATCGTTAATGAAGAAGTCCTCTCAACAATCGATTTTGACATCCTGGTGACCACTCAAACCTTATTTCTTAATATAGAACAACCTATTATTTTTATGTACAGAACTCGCTCAAGTCATCAATACGATGAGCTCCAATATCTCATCAGAAAAATTGCAGAGCAGAAAGAAAAAAACGCACGAGAAAAATTCATGAATAAAAAAATACCCCATTTACAAGACAAAAAAAGCAAGTTTAATGTAATAACTTAAACTCACTTAAAAGAAGCCCTCTCAAACACTCACTTTGGTTTAAATAAGAGGGCTATCTTTATTCTTTTTTTATTCACAGGTAGGGGCATTTTTTGAATCATAAAAACATACATTTTTTTGTATAATAT
>DXAZ01000050.1 GCA_019116785.1 Candidatus Atopostipes pullistercoris | reverse complement strand
TAATTCCACGCGCAGGAACAGTTCACTGCGTCGAATAGCGATTAAAAGCTTGATAGAGTGAATCAGCTCGTACGAAAAAGCAAGAGATAAAAAACTAAACAAATTATCTTGCATAAATAACCAAAAAAGCACACTAGAGATCTTTAAGATCTTTTAGAAGGTCTAGAAAATCTACGATTTTCTATTCAACTTTAACTCTTTAATAAAAAGAAGCTGTTGAAGATACATAGTTTTTAAAAAGTCAAAAAAACAAATACAAAAAGATCTTTTAATGCTTTTTAGAGGGTCTAGAAAATCTACGATTTTCTATTCATTTTAATTTTTTTATAGGATAAAAGCAGAGATGACTTATCGCTTGGGATATAAGGATATTCGTGCGCTGAATAAGCCCATCACCCAGAAATTGCGACTTCTTACGCGTGGGAACATTCCATCGCTCGAAAATCGCGCAATCCCACGCGCAGGGAGTCTCCACCGCTCGGAAAATGCAGAATTCCGCGCGCGGTAACATTCCATCGCTCAGAAATCGCATAATTCCACGCGTTGGCATAATTCATCATCCAAAAATTACTGTTATGAGCGTACTAACTGGCTCATCCACGCATTATCTAGCTATTTTATATAAAAAGAAAAGCCCAAAGGCATCAATGCCTTTGGGTGCATATAGGTTATCTTAATTTTTCTAAAAGGGTCATAATATAAGCAATGCCTTCATAAAAGTCTTGCAAACGAACATTTTCGTTGGGGGCGTGGACATTCGATTTCGCCCAGCTAATACCAGTTCCCATAATTGGCACATTCAAAAATTGGTCAAAGCCATCCATCGGGCCACCACCAGCAGAATTCGGTTCAAGCACAATGTTTTCTGCACCATAAATTTCTTCCGCCGCTGCCACGACAATATCCACATACGGATCTTCTAAATCGGTTCGAAAAGGAGTTAATTCAGTTAATAGTTCAATCTGCACATCTTCAAACCCATGCTTGTCCAAATGAGCGCGCAATAATTTTTCAACTTCAGTCGCCGTATATCCAGGAACTAAACGAAAATCCAATTTTGCCTTAGCAGTATGAGGAAGGACGGTTTTTGTTCCTTCTCCATTATAACCTGATTCCATACCACTAATCGTCAAAGTCGGATAAAAAACAAGTGCTTCTTGCGGAGTAATACCCAAATCATCAGTAATCAAAGGCTGCTTTAATCCATACACTTCTTTCTCTTTTTCCGCATCAAATGGAATAAGGCGAACGACCTCTCTCTCTTTTTCAGTCGGCTCCACCATTAAATCATAAAATCCATCAATATTAATTTCATTCTTCGGAGTTCGTAAACTAGCCAAAGCATGAACCAAGCGCCAAGCTGCATTATTAACGATTGCTCCTTTGGAAGAGTGAATATCAACATCCGCACTATCTACCCAAATATCGAAATACGCAATTCCTTTAACCCCACCAGATAAAACAATATTTTCATCTACATTTTTTCCGCCACCTTCCCAAAAACAAACATCTGCTTTCAGTAATTCAGCATACTTTTCAATGTAAGCATCAATATTCGGACTCCCAATCTCCTCTTCTCCTTCGACAATGAATTTAATATTCACTGGTAGGCCAGCTTCCGTTCGTTGCAACATTTGAATGGCATATAAACGGGCCATCAACTCACCTTTATCATCGGAAATCCCTCGAGCAATAAGCTTTCCATCTTTTTCTGTTAGTTGAAAAGGAGGAGTCTTCCATAATCCAAGTGGCTCTTCGGGTTGTACATCAAAGTGATTATAAAAAAGAATCGTTTTTTCTTTATTTCCACCCGGCCCCGCTTCAAAAAAGCCATAAACAAAAGGAAAACTATCCTGCAAATCATCAAGTATCCTTGCTTCACCACCTAAATCTTCAAACATTTTTACCACATATTCAGCTGTTTCACGCAATTGGCGTCCTTGCGTAGAAACCGTTTCTAAAGCAATAAATTCCTCAAAAGGCGTAAAATGTTTTCGAACATGTTGTTCAATTTCTTTTAGTCGATTTTGCATGTACCCATCAATCCCTCTCTAGTAAATTGATACCAATATACATTAAAAATAAATGAGAAACAAGGGAATAGTGAATTAGATTAAAGGATTAAATCTTGTTATACTATAAAAAACAAAATGATAACCCTTAGGAGGAAGATATATGTGCTTAGTTACTTTTATGAAGGATGTCCATCCTACTTATCCTTTTATCCTTGTTGCCAATCGCGATGAGTTATATAGTCGCCTCGCCGAGCCCATTCATCGTTGGGTAGATGAACCGACTGTTACAGCTGGCATTGACCTTAAAGAAAAAGGAACCTGGTTAGGTTACACCAATGAGGGAAAATTTATCGCTGTTTTAAATCATCCGTTTACCGGCTGGGAACCCGAACGAATAAATCCAAGATCGCGCGGGCAACTCTTGCGCGATTACCTAACCCAAGAAATCCCAATCAATGAATTCAACCATTACTTACAAACCACACGCCTTGACTACGAAGGATACCACTTACTGTACGGCACCTTTAACGACCTTAACTATTACTCAAACGTGGCCAACCAATTTCACGCCTTCCCACCCGGTCTACATTGCCTCGCAAATACGACGGATGATTTGAGCAAGCACCGCAAAGACCGCTCATCTGAGCATTTAGCACAATATGTGCATGCCAATAAAGAAGAATTAGATTTAGAAGAACTCACTCGACTCATGCAAGATAATAAAAAAGCCAAAAGAATCAAAGAATATCCAAAAGAGCTGGAGTATGAGACAGCGAAACAAAATACTTCAGTTTTTATTCGAGGAGAAGAATTTGGCACTGTGGGAACAACCGCTATCTTAGTAGATAAACAAGGGAACATTCATGTTCGAGAAGTCAAATATGATCAAAAAGGAATTACTCAAGTTACCACCCAAGAACAAACACTAAATATTAAAATGAGCGATTAAGCTTCAATTCCCAGAAAATGATTTGCTTTTACAGAAGTCTTTGTGGGAATCTTTAAAATAATGTGTCTAAGCGCCGAATATTTTTGTTATCATTGAAACAAGTTAATTTAGGACGGAGTAGTAAGATGCGAATATTACATACCGCAGACTGGCACCTTGGAAAAATTGTTAATGAATTTTCGATGCTGGATTTGCAAGAAGAATACTTAAATCACTTAATGGATGAAATAGAAGAATTGAATATCGATGCCGTAATAATGGCTGGTGATTTATACGATCGAGCGTTGCCACCAAAAGAAGCAGTCTCGCTGGCTAATCACGTCTTTACGAAAATCACACAAGAATTAAAAATTCCTATGTTGGTCATTGCTGGAAACCATGACAGCAATGAACGGATTGAATATGGTTCTGAGCTTTTTTCCACAGGGAATCTATTTATCGAAGGAACGACAAAAGAACAAATTCGAAAAGTAAAAATAAAAGATACAAATTTTTACTTGCTCCCTTATGATGATCCGCGCAATATTCGTCAAGTATTAAATGATGACACTATTCGTACGCCAGAAGATGCATTAAAAGCACAACTCGAAGTCATTGCCGAAGGGTGGAACGAGGAAGAGTTGAATGTGTTGTTGTACCATGGATTTGTGATGAATACGAAAACAGGTGAGCTGCCGGAGGAGTCGGAATCTGAGCGACCGCTGACGATTGGGACGGTAGAATATGTGCCAGTGGAATTGTTGGAGCGCTTTGACTATGTGGCTTTGGGGCATCTACATAAGGCGCAAAAGGTGAAGAGTGAGCAGGTGCGTTATAGTGGCTCGCCGCTTAAATATTCAAAGTCGGAGGCCAATCATAAAAAACAACATTTAGTGGTGGAACTTTCTAAAGAGGGTGTGCAAGTAGATCCCATAGCAATTAAAATGTCAAAAGATCTGCGAGTTGTTCGAGGGTTTTTTGAGGAAATTTTAAAAGAATCTTCAAATGATTATATCTTTTTTGAGCTGGAGGATACGGCTTATGTAGTGGATGCGATGAATCAATTGCGAAAGCACTATCCAAATGCGATGGGGTTAGAGTACGTGAATCAAAAGAAACATGAGCAGTTGAAGTTATACCATTCTAAAGAAAATATTAAAAAGTTGCGTTTAGATGAATTGTTTGGGGATTTTTATGAGGAACATATTGGAATGCCCTTAAATGAGGAACATCAGACGGCGGTTATGCAGGTTTTGGAAGAAGTTAGGAAAGAAGGAAATACCAAGTGAGACCTACACGTTTAGTTATGAATGCTTTTGGACCGTATCGTGGAAAAGTGGATTTAGATTTTACTAAATTCAATAACTCTTCCATTTATTTAGTCTCTGGACCAACTGGTGCTGGGAAGACGACGATTTTCGACGGCATTTGTTATGCACTTTACAATAAAGCGAGCAGTACTGTACGTGATACCGATATGTTGAAATCACAGTTTGCGACGGATGAAGATCGTTGTTTTGTCGAATTAACCTTTGAAATAGGAACGACCAGCTATCGGGTTAAACGAATCCCAAAACAAAAAGGACCTGGTGCAAGAGGAAATACGATTAATCAAGCTCGCGAAGTGGAATTTTATAAAGAAGGGGAATTACTGGATACAGGAACTGAAGCAGATAAGGCGATTGAACATTTATTAGGCTTATCTTATGAGCAATTTCGTCAAATTGTTTTGTTGCCGCAAGGAGAATTTCGAAAATTACTTCTTTCAAACAGTCGTGAAAAAGAAATTATTTTTAGAAATATTTTTGGTACAGAAATGATTCAAAACTTCCAAGAAAACTTACGTATAAAAGCTCGAGATTTAAATAAAGCTTATGAAGAATATGGTATGCTGTTGGATCAATCTCTAGCCAGTATTGAATTTGAAGCGGATGACGAATTAGCAAAAGCGATAGAAAAAACAGATTACGAAAAAATTCTGAACTTATTAGCCGAAAAAATCGATAAAGAAAATCATGCCTTAACTTTAAAGAAACAAGCCATCCTACAATTTGAACAACTCGAGCGAAAAAATGAGCGTTGGATTCAACAATTAAATGAATACCAAATGTTAAAAATAAAGGAAAAGGAACTCGCTGAGCGTTCCACTGACATCCAAACACTAAAAAAAGCTCTTATTCAAAATGACCAAGCCCGTGAGATTAAAAGGGAACACGATAAGTTAAAAGAGTTAGAATCTGAACGTGAAAAGTTAGCCCAAAAATTACAAGAGAAACAAGAAAAGCTGATTCACATAAATAAAGAACGCGAGCACCTTCTAAGTCAACAGGAAAGGTCTAAAGAAGATGAAGCTCAATTAGAAGATATTCGCGAAGCGATTAAACAATTAGAAGAAGAAAGAACCCTTTTTGAGAAACGCGACCAGCTTAATGCGGAAGCTTTAGCTGCTGAAAAAGAACAAAAAGAAATGACGGCACAAATAAAACAGTTAGAGGAAGAAGCGGTTGCTTATGACAAGAAAATTCAAACTCTCTCTGGTAATTTAGAGGAACTTTCCCTGCAGCGTTCCCGTCTTGAAGAAAAACGAAAAGAGTTGGCGGAACTTGAAGATGCTGTCCATAAAAATCAACAAGAAAAAGAACATTTAGAAAAGCTACTTGGTCTGCAAGATACATTAGCTCATCAGATTAAAAAAGACCAAGAGTTAAGTACACAATTACATAAATCACAAAAACAATATGACCAAGCTCGACAACATTATTTTGGGAACTTGGCTGGGATTCTGGCGGTTGAGTTGGTCGACGAGGAAGCTTGTCCGGTTTGTGGTTCTGTCCATCATCCTCACCCAGCTCAAATGGATGAAAATACGATAACAAAAGCGGAACTTGAAAAATATGAACAAACAAAAAATAAAGATCAGACAGCTTGTACTCAATTGATGGCAGAAATCAGACAAACTGAAGACCAAATTAATGAGCAAAAAGCTTCACTTAGTCATTTCGAAGGAGAGTATTCAAAAGGGCTGGAAGAAGTTTCTAAAGAAGAACAAAAATTAAAAGAAAAACAACAGCAACTTCAAGGAGTGATACGTGAACTTGAGGATTATATTTCCAAAGAAGCTCAATGGCGCAAGGATTTGGAAAAGGCACAATATTCGAATCAGAAAAATGCGTTAAATATACAAAAACAAAAAACGCACCAGCAAATGCTTCGTGAACAGCTTGAGAAAATGGCAGAAGATGTTCAAGTAATAGAGAAAAAGCTTACACATACTGATGTCAATGAAGTTGAATTTAAGATGAATGAAAAGAAAAAATCAATCCTAAATATACAAGGTGAAGCTACACGAATTCAGGAAACATTAAATAAAAAAGAAATTGAACACTCCCAAGTAGAAACATCGATTGAGATATTAAGTGAGCAACAAAGCCAAAATAAAGAAAAAAGAACGAAACAAAAAGAATTATTTGAAAGCCAGCTAGAAAAGTATGAAATGGATCAAAATTATTCAAAATTTTTATTAGAAAAGAACATAGCAGAGAAGTATCAACAACAAATAAAAACATATGAAAATGATGCTTCCTATACTCGCAAACAACGAATAAAAATAGAAGAGGCATTAAAAACCTATGGAGAAGCCTCGCCTGCTGTAGCGGAGTTAGAAGAGGAGTTAGAGAAAACGCGAGCGCTAAAAAGAGAAGCGGAAGATACGCGCGAGAAAATCATTCGAAAGGTAAGCCGTTTAGAAAATTCTTACCAAGAGATCCAAAAAAATTATGAGAGCAGTAAAGAATTATTGGGGCCTCTAGCCGTTTATCAGGAACTATCCGAAGTTGCGAATGGTTCGACGAATCGAACGAATCGCGTTTCTTTTGAACGCTATGTTTTGAGCATTTATTTTTCAGAAATCTTAGTCGCTGCAAATAAACGCTTTGAAAAAATGACGAATCATCGTTATGAACTCGTTCGAAGAGAAGAAAAAACAAAGGGTGGGGCTGCAGATGGTTTAGAATTAAATGTATTTGATCGTTACTCAGGTCATAAACGAAGCGTTCGCTCACTTTCAGGTGGAGAAACGTTTAAAGCTTCACTTTCTTTAGCCCTCGGTCTCAGTGATATTATACAAAGCCAACAAGGCGGTGTGCGCGTGGATACTTTATTCATTGACGAAGGATTTGGAACGTTGGATGCCAATTCCTTAGAAAGTGCAGTTGAAACACTGATGGAGCTACAAGAATCCGGTAGACTCATCGGTATTATTTCCCATGTGGATGAGCTTAAAGATCGAATCCCTTCCAGAATTCTGGTAGAAAGCAAAAAAGAAGGAAGTCATGCACGTATTGAAATTCAATAATTTTTGGATTAAGAGAATAAAATCCTAAAATAGTTTGTCTTTAAAGATAACATTGACAGAATTATCTTATGACACAAGAAATAAAAATAGAATTGCCAAGTTGCGCTTTAGTTAAAGCGAATCGAAATGACTTTCTGTAAGAATTTTATTATTTAAACCGACTGCTTAGAATATAAACGTTGAATGAATACAAAAAAGCACACGCTTAAAATTTAAAGTGTTCACTTTTCAATTTGTAGAAAGGATCGGAAATGAGAGGATTAAAAATATGACACAGGTAATCACAGAAACAGTCAAATATATGTGGCGAAGTGAGAAGAACCGATTATTCATGACTCTAACCACTGCGCTCGTTCTTATTTATTCATTATTCATTGTTCCAAAAATTTCAGGAGATAATGAAGTCGATATCGAAATGATGGAACGTGAAATGACAGGAAATGTTATCCAGTTTGAAGAATCTTTGGAGGAAGGGTTGATTGTTCCCAGTGTCTTAACAGGAACAACGGCTTATGATCAGTGGCGACGAGAAGCCGTAGCCCAAAGAGAACTACTTACTGCCCTCAAACGAGGGGATGTAAAACGCTATATTGAAATCGATTATCGTCCATCTACAGCAACAGAAAAAGAAGTTAGTGGATTAGAACAATTGGTATTTAATGTTTTTGGGTATGAATTAGAACAGCCCTACCAAACAGAAAAAAATAAAGTCTATTATGATGAGGTTGATCCTTTATCCTTTCACATCGTACATGATCGGACAAGCTTGCAACAAATTCATCTCGTTTTAATTGGTTTAGGTCCAGTTCTTTTACTCTTAGGCTTAGTCTTTTTAATTAGTGACGTCCATATCAAAGACCGCTCCTTACAAACGCAAAAAATAGGGGTACCAATGAGCTGGCAAAAATATTCATTTACACAAGCTTTAACCGCTTTTGGTTTTGTGAGCCTTTTTTATCTCTTTTTATTTGGTCTCTTCTTTTTAGTAAATGGTCTTCTTTATGGTTTTGGTTCATTTGATTTACCGATTGGCTATTATAACCCAAATTTCGAAATGGGCTTTTTAAATCAGGACAATTATCAAGTCAAATCTTTGGGTCTTTTCTTAGTTCAAGCGATTCCTTATTTATTGTTGCTCGGCTATTTGTTTACTCGCTTGAACACATTATTAAGTCTTTGGACAAAACAATCCGTAGTGACGATGGTTCTTGGAATGTTTTTGATTCTTTTCCAAACCCTTTATTATGGAAGAGATTTTTTTGAATTAGCCGATGTAGACCTTAGTATTTTCCCACAAACCTATATTGATTTCGGAAAAGTTTTGACCGGAAGACTGGAACAAAACCAATTAGCTGCTATTCCAAATCTTTATACGAAAGGGTTAATTGTATTGGGTCTCACGATTTTATTTACGGAAGTTTTTATCTACGGATCCAGTAAAATTATTACTCGACAAAAATTTATGAGTTAAGGAGGAGAATGAAAAATGAAGAAAATAGTAAAATGGAATGGATTAAGAATCCTTAGAGATTGGAAAACACGCATCTTACTGGCCTTATTTTTAGTCTTTTTTGGTTCGTTCTCCTTACTCTATCGCCAACAAAATGTGACGTTTCCAGCTATTGAAATGAGTGAAGAGTACGAAGATGAACGACAAATTTATCGACTCATTCCCCAAAGTCATTTTGATAGTGAACTTGGGCGAGAAGTTCAAAATGCGCTGGGAAGTAATTCCGTAGCACTAGGAGTCAACCGCTATATTTTAAGTCAACGCAGCGGAAATGAAATCAAAGGAATGGCTTCTTTACCTGATTATATAGAAAATGGGCGCACAATTGTAGAAAATAATTTGTTTTTATATAGTGCTGAAGAATTTGAATCTTACGATTTGCTTGTCGATACGTATTTGCCACCGTTAGAAGAAGTCCTTGAACAAGAGCGTTTTTACGATCAACTAGAAGCCAGTGGATTAGATATTGAATGGAATCCTTACTCTGCTTCGCAAATGACGAAAGGAGAACTGGAAATCCTATCCGGACTCACACTCTTTTTATTCATTGCTATTTTGGCTGCTGATCATTTTACAAAGGACCAAGAAGACCATTGGAGTGCTACACAAGGATGGCCCATTCCCTGGAAAACACAATGGCGTCTACGCAGTGGTTTCCTTGCTGGACTCTTTTGGCTAACGACACTTATCGGAATAGGAATCAGTTATATCATCAGTTTAGGTATGGAATCTAAAGGAAGTTTCAATTATCCAACGGCTCTTTTTCAAAAAGGCGCTGTTTATTATGTTCCTTTATGGCAATACTTACTGATATGCTTGACGATGACTATAGCTTTATCCTATGTCTTGTTTTTAACGACTACCGGTCTTAGTTGGATTTTCCGCAATTTCTATCTTTCGATTTTACTCGTAGTCAGTATTTTCTTGCTTCCGCAAATGTGGAATATCCTGCCAGCATTTAGTTCATGGCAGCCTAGTTTGTATCTAAATATACTGGGAGTGTTAGATGGATCAGTGGCTGCAAGTACAGGGTTGAGCGGCGTGGTATGGTGGAAAGGATTCATCCTTTATGGCGTTATCATTTTAGCTCTTGAGTGGATGTTTAGTAAAGTCTTTTCATATATTCCAACGGCAACTTCAGGACTACAAAGGAGAGAACAAATATGACATTAGAAATTAAACATTTATCCGTTTCTTATGGAGATTATGAAGTGTTAAAAGATATATCCTTTCAATTAGAAAAGGGTCAATTGATTGGACTGGTGGCGCCCAATGGTACAGGAAAAACAACCCTTTTTAATGCAATTATGCGCTTTATCCAAGTAAAGGAAGGACAAATTTTTGTAGATGGAAAAGAATACACCGCAAGTGATAAAGATGTATTAGCTCTTCATCAAAAAATCACCTTTTTCCCTGATCAAGCCGACTTGTTTGAGAATTTTTCTGGAAGAGAACATATTGAAATGTATGCAGAAATTTGGTCTGGTAAAAGAAAAGAAGTTAATCAAATCATTACACGTCTTCAAATGGAAGATTATGTCGACCGTAAAGTACAAGAATATTCATTAGGAATGCGACAACGTTTGTGCTTTGCGATGATGGTTGCAGCAGATACGCCGATTATGTTTATGGATGAAGTGATGAATGGATTAGATCCAGAAAATGTCTCTTTAGTTTCTGATGTATTAATCGAATTACGACAAGATAAAAAAATTGTGATCATTGCCTCACATCTATTAGATAATTTAGATGAATATGCGGATAAAGTCTTTTTCTTAAAAGATAAAGAACTCCATCGAATTAATGATCTAAATGAAGAACGCCCTCTATTTTATAAAATTGTGGTTAATGATGCGCAAGTAAAACAGCTAGAAAGTGAACACTATCTAACAAAAAACACCCTTCGTTTAAGCAATCAAGTGTTGTGTATCCCTATTGCCGACTTAACGGCTGAACAAGATCGTAAGCTTTATGAAAAATTACGTGAACTAAATGCAGAAAGCATTGAAATTTCACCTTTAGGCACTTCTGAATATTATTCTTATTTGTATGGTTTGCGTATTTATTCCTTTGATAGGGGGGAGGGAACACATGAAGAAGCTTAATCGCTTATTCTTTGGTTTAAGTGCAGGACTTGTTTTAAGTGGATGTAGTTCGTTCATGGGTCTGCGCCAACCTTTATATGATGGTCAGTCGATGGAACCTAAACAAGAAGCGATTGACATTTATGAAAAAACTGGAGAAATCATTGGAGAAGAGAAAGAATATTATTTTCGTTACCCTTTTAGTCAAGATATTTATCAACCAAGTTTGGAGTACACAGAAAATGAACCGGTGTTGTTAACCGATGGTGAGTATGTGATTGGAGAAGATCTACCTGCTGGCCGAGTGTCTCTTTTAGGAAATGAGAGTTCTTTTATCTCTGATAGTTATGAAGCCCATGTCGGAAATTTCAAAATTTATGATCCCAAAGGAGAAGTTTATTTTGAAAATCTGTTTCATTCCCTATATGGACCACTCATTGCCCAAGTCGATCTTCAGGTTGGACATACGATTGAGATCATCGGAAATGACACGGAAATATCGGCTTTTTACACAGAAAATTTTCCAAAGAATCCTTATGAATTAATGGACCCTCCTGAAGTTTTAGAGAATCTAGGTCGTATTGGGGTTGAACAACCCCTAACCAAAGATGAAGATACGGTAAGAGTAACTGCTGGTATTTATGAAGTGGGGGTTCATCTAGAGGCGGGAACTTATGAGGTGTTGGATGTCTTTGCTCCGCAGAGTACGGAGTTGTATTTATTCCGAGAGGGTGAGGAACCACGAGTATTTGAATTGACTTTGAATGAGATGATTTATAACGTGGACGAAGAGGAAATGGAAGAAATGTCAGAGAAAGATTTTGAAGATGATCCTATTCAAATTGAACTGCAAGATGGAGACAAGATTTACCCTAATTTAGTTTCTTCTTTAATTTTGAGCCGAGTTGCTGATAACTAAGGAAAAAACTTTGGCTAGTAATATATTTTTGAAAGCAATAATAGTGACATGTTAGGATGAAGTAAAGGATCAGGAGGATGTAGCATGCTAATTATTTCTAAAGAAAAGATCAAAGAATTCTATTCAATGAAAGAATGCATGGAAGCTGTAAAAGATGCTTTTTCTTTATTTTCACAAGGGAAGGTGGATGTTCCTTTAAGGACTCAGATTCAAAATGAAGAAGGAACAGGAACTTATTTGTGTATGCCAGCCTATTGTAAGGAATATGATGCTTCTTGTGTGAAAGTTTTAAATATGTTTCCTGACAATATTCAAAAAAATATCCCAACAATCAATGCTCAAGTTTTAGTCATGAATACTGAGACAGGGGAAATAGATGGCATGGTGGATGGAACTTATGTGACCCAATTACGAACAGGAGCAGCAAGTGGGGTGGCTTTTGAATTGCTCGGCAAAGAAAATTGTGAAATTGGAGCATTAATAGGAACAGGCGGGCAAGCAGCCACCCAGTTAGAAGCTATGCTAGAGGCAAAAAATTTAAAAGAAGTTCGCGTGACAGATTTAGATATTGAACGAGCGGAAGCTTTTGTTGAAGAAATGAAAATAGAGCTTTCTCAATATAAAACAGATATCTTTGCAGTAAGTAGTGGAAATGAAGCAGTAGAAAATGCGGATTTAATTATTACAGTTACCCCGTCTAAAGAACCGGTATTCGATGCAAATAAAGTAAAAGCAGGCGCTACAATTTCAGGAGTTGGCTCTTTTCAGCCAGATATGCAAGAAATACCCTCTGAGTTATTACAACGTGCGAATAAAATTTATTTTGATTCAGCTGAAGCGGTTTTATCTGAAGCGGGAGATTTGTTGATTCCTTTAGAAAAAGGCGAAATCACAAAAGAAAAATTTACTGGAGATATTGGTCAGGTGATTAATCATAAGATTAAAGGCAGAGAGAATAACGAAGAAATTATATTCTTCAAAACTGTAGGTATAGCGGCACAAGATTTAATGACTACTCAGTCTATTTTTAATAAAGCTAAAACTGTTGGAAAGAAGGCCTCTGATTAACAAATTTTCGAAAAAATGCTCACTAATCTAAATGCAGACAATCAGTTCATCTGTTAAGGATGGAATACTTACTTAATAAAGGGTTCTTTTTTTATTTGTAATTGTCTTTAACAAGGTTTACAATGTATTTTAAATCTAATAGAGGAAGGGATGCTATGCAACTTCTTATTCAACAAGCGGTGCTAACGGATTTTAGACTTGTATTTATCGTCATGCTTGCTATTTTAGCGATTTTCCTTGTTCTGTCCATTATTCCAAGGGGACGAAATAGTAACATCAATTTTGCCACAGTCTTAACCGTGTCAATTATTGAAGTCGTTATTGCAGCCGTTTTATTTTATACAGAAAGTCATTTAATTGAATTATTTGAACAAACAGCAGATAACTTAACCTTATATTTATTTATAGGGATTATTGCATTAGGGATTGCTAACCCGCTTATCTTCCGCTTACGAAATAGCGGAGGGCAACGGTATCGCTATCGTTATTAGAATATAAATGAAAAGAGTTGAAGCAAATGGGCTTATTTGCTTCAACTCTTTTTGACTAAAAACTATTCTCGTTTTTTATTGTTTTTGCGAATAAAAAGGCCAATTCCTAATAATAAAAGAACAAATAACACTACGCCAGCTATTATACCTTTATACATTGTTTGTTTAGTCTCTTCTTTGATTTCTTCTTCTGGGATATTTTCATCCTTTTGGGTAGAGTTATCTTTTGTATTGACTGCCACTAGTTCAGGATCTAAAAACCCTACAGCTGTAGTGTGTTTAGTTTCCAAAACAAAACGACCATTCTCAATCTCACTATGTGCATGCAACCATTTTCTCTCTTTTTTATCCCAATAACAAGGCCGTAACGAAAGGAGTTCATCCATATTAAAATGCTCAGCATCATAACTAACTTTCATCAAACTTGGGTAAGAATCATGTCGAGTACCTTTTTGATAAATAGAAATAGTATAAATGCCTTTTGAAGAATCTTGATGACGCTCCACCCCGATAGGCGCTCCTTCATAAAATCTTAAAATAGCTTCACCAGGTACAAAGTTTGCTGGTGGAATAGTCCATAAAACATCTTCTTTTGCTAGAATGACGGATATATTTCGGTTTCGAATTTGAGAAAGTTGATTTTCTGTTAAAAATAATGCTTGCATTTCTCCCATATTAATCTGTAAAGTTCCTTTGTCTTCAACTAAGGCCAAAATATCTCTTTCTAGAGTTCCTAAATTTTCTCCAGAAATGATATCTGTTTGATAAAACTCTACTAGATCATTTCTATCTTCTGTTTCTTCCGTATCTGCTTCTCGAGAAGAGGAAGGTTTTTTCACTTCCTCAGGATCGTTTTGTTCGTTGCTTTCTTCAGGAATGGCAGTCTCCTCTTCAACCTCTTCTTCAGGAGTTTCGGTTTCTTCTTCGGGAGGGGCGAGTTCATTATTTTTTTCTTCTTCATCAGAAACATACTGCAATAAACCATGACCAAACAAACCGGGATCACCAATATCTAGGGCTTGATTTTGCATGATTTTACGAATCTCTTCACCTCGTGTTCCGTATTTTTGCATCAGTATAGCAGCTAAACCAGCTGCATGAGGAGCTGCTTGAGAAGAACCACTCATAAAAATATAAGGATAGCTATAAGAACTATCAGGGATAGATAGTCCACCAATATTTACTCCAGGCGCACTAAATTCATTTTCTTTTCCATAAATAATATCTAAAGCAGGGTTTAGTTCTTCATCGACCGCAGTAACGGCAATCACTTCATCATAATGAGCGGGATAATTTACGGATGATTTTCCATTTCCAGAAGCTGCGATAATCATAATTCCTTGGTCATGAGCTGTTTTAATGATTTCATATAATTCCGCATCATTTTGACTTAAGCCTGAACTTATAACAATAATATCCACATCAAGATCGATAGCATATTGAATGCCTTTAATCACACTTTTTACATCTGTAGAAACGTCACCGTCTTCATTAACATCATCTTCATGATATATTTTGATTCCAAAAACTTCTGCATCTGGTGCAATTCCTTGATAGGTTGATCCGCGTTGAGCACTAATAATCCCCGCAATATGTGTCCCGTGTCCTGAATGGTCATTTGACCAAGGATCGTCTGCAAAAACAGAATATCCTCCGCTCATAGAGCTATCTGGGTGCTGAATAAAGAACCCTGTATCTAAAACTGCAATTGAAACTCCTGCCCCTGTATAACCATCTGCCCAGGCTTGAGCAATATTCATCATATTATGATTCCATTGGGGATGGAGGTTTGAAGTGTTAGGTGTAAATTCTTCTTCCATACCTTCCGCTTCGTGAGAGATATCCGTAGGTTCTTGCGCTTGAACAAGAAGAGGACGTGTTTTTTCTTGGTAAGCATTTAACCACTCTATCTGTTTTGTTTGAAAAGAATGGAAGGTTAATACAATATTTGAAAAAGGGGGCAAAAGAAGAGTGCATAATATTGTGATAATAATTAAACGATGTAAAAATGATTTCTTTCTATTCACTTTGCCTCTCCCCCTTAATGTAAATTTAAACAAAGTATATCATAATTGTAACAATCTTTGTAACAGTTTTGTAACATAAAACGGTAACTAGAATTATTAAGATTAAAATCATTATATTTGATTTGTTATTGAATAGAAAAGAAAATGCACTTAAATTTTTTCATTGAAAAAATCCATATTAGATATTTAAAAAACGGTCTAAAAGGTCGCATCTGCTTACAAGCATTCATTTTTGATCATTTTATATGAAAAACTAAAAAAATTGATGAAAGAGCTGAAGTAAGCTGGAGATATGCTTTTACTAAAGACAAAATATCCCCTAAAAGTTAGAATTTAACGCTAACTTTTGGGGGATATCCGCTCTAAAAAGTGACCAAATATTTTTAGATATTTGGTACATCTTTTCCTTGTTCTAAGTCATAAGCATTTTGATCTTCAATTCTGAAGAAAGGGAAGTAAATAACTGCTGTAACAACTGCATTTACGAGTTGTAATAATACACCGCCAACACCACTAATTAAGAATCCAGAGAAAAATGGTGGTGTGGTCCAAGGAACGACAATTCCATTTCCTGGAGAAACAAGGCCAGTTGCCATAGCCACATAAGTAATCACGGCAAGGACTAGTGGAGTTAAGATAAATGGAATAAGCATCATTGGATTTAATACAATAGGAATCCCAAAGACTACAGGTTCATTAATATTAAAAAATGAAGGGCCCAAAGCTAAACGTCCAATGGATTTAAATTGTTCTGATTTGGCCATAAAACTGCTTAGTATAACAAGACCAAGAGTAGATCCTGCTCCTCCTAATTTAACAAAGTTATTATGGAATTGATAAGAAATAATATTTGGAGCTGGATTGCCCTCTTGATAAGCAGTCAGGTTCTCTGCGGATAAGGTTAACCACACAGGCTCCATAATGGAAGAATGAAGAACAGAACCATGAATACCAAATGCCCATAGAACAGTTTCGAATAATTGTCCAAATAAATAAGCAGGTAGTGTCGCCCCTAAAGCCGTTAACGGAGCTTGTAAAATACTGTAAATAAAATTTTGTGCCGTCTCATAAGGTGTAAAACCAAATAGAATTCGAATGAGTGTGAAGATAATAATTACAAAGAACACGGGAATCAAGGATGAAAAGGAAGTAGATACGTTTGCTGGCACGGATTCAGGCATTTTAATAACCCAGCCTCTTTGAATAACAAAACGATAAATTTCAATCGCCAAAATTACGGACAAAATAATTAGAAAGAGTCCTTCAGCCCCTAAAGCAACGGTTGGAATTCCTTGAGCACCATCTGCATTTTCAATTGTAGGGGTTAAAAGCAATACTCCAGCAACTGCTGCTGTAACGCCACCTATTTTATTCACTTTATAGTATCCAGCTAAAGAATTTGATGCACCAATTAATACATATAAGGCCAAAATATTCATACTCATATCAAAAGGAACAGTAAAGTAAAAGGTCCATTCAGCTCCTAAAAGTCCTTCCATAAAATCAGGATATCCAGGAATAGGCAAATTTGAAAGTAATAAAAAGATGGAACCTAAAATAATAAATGGCATGGCTACAAAAAATCCATCTTTAACGGCACTTAAATATCTATTTTGATTTAACTTCACGGCAATTGGACTTAAAAAGCCCTCTAAACGATCCATAAAATTTTGCATAAAATATGATCCTTTCTTTAATGGTAGTATTTTTGCCCAACCATTGTAATCGCTATCAAAAAACGTTTTTAACCTCCTTTATATTTATTTTGGTTAGACATTTTCTTCCCTAAGATTACCATACTTATATAAGGAAGACTAATTAAATAAACCTAACAAATACGAAAAATAAAAAGAGTAGCTAGAATTAGATCTAACTACTCTTCGTTCAATTTAAGTATTTAAATTCTTTTGATTAAGGTTGTGAAAAATTTGATGAGGCAAAGCTTTCAGGGACATCAAATCCACCTATTCCACTTGCGTTGTAACTTTCACCGTTCATAATTGAATTTTTTACAATCACATAATCTACTTTACGGATGGCGTCTAGATCGTCGCCACCTGCATAAGAAATCGAAGATTGTAAGTCTTGTTGCATTTCTGTAAGGGTGTCATGGACGCTACCTTTAAAAGGAACAAGCATTGATTTACCTTCAACATTACGGTGTTCACCTTTTTGTTGTGCAGATGCACTACCGAAATACTTTTTGTACTTTTGGTTATTAATTTCAACGGTTTCACCTGGAGATTCTTCATGACCAGCAAATAATGATCCAATCATAACCATAGAAGCCCCAAAGCGAATAGATTTTGCAATATCACCATGTGTACGAACGCCACCATCCGCAATTAATGGTTTGCGTGCGACTTTAGAACAACGTGAAAGAGCAGCTAGTTGCCATCCACCAGTACCAAAGCCCGTTTTTAATTTTGTTGTACAAACTTTACCAGGACCTACCCCAACTTTTGTTGCGTCAGCCCCTACATTTTCTAAATCTCGTACTGCTTCTGGAGTTGCCACATTACCAGCAATTAAGAAAGCTTCTGGCATATTTTTCTTTACATATTTAATCATTTTGATGACACGATCTGAATGCCCGTGTGCAACATCAATTGTAACGAATTCAGGAATAAGATCTTCAGCGACTAACTCATCTACGAAGTTATATTCAGTATCTTTAATTCCTAAGCTAATTGAAGCAAATAATCCTTTTTCACGCATAGTTTTGATAAAATCTTTTCTGGTTTCTTCCTCAAAACGATGCATAATGTAAAAATAGTCATTTTCTGCGAGCCAAATCGATAAATCTTCATCGATAATAGTTTGCATATTCGCAGGAACCACTGGTAATTTAAAACGACGATTTCCAAATTCTACTGACGTGTCAACTTGCGAACGACTATCTACAATTCCTTTAGCAGGAATTAACTGAACATCCTCATAATCGAAAACTTTCATTGAAAGTAAACGCTCCTCAAAATATTTTAGGGGAGTAACTATTACACAAAAAAATTCCCGAAATGTCGTTTCAAGCACGCACACTCCGAGAGGCTAAAATTAATTCCCTTAGATACTATACAGAAAGGTTCCTTAAAAGTCAAAGAGAAAAATCAAGAAAAAGAATTTTGGTGATTCACTCGGACAATAAGTGAAAACTTTTATTTAAAGTTGCTTCAAATGATTATAAGTGAGAACGGTTAAAGATATTGTATATAATGAAAGTTAGGTGGGTTGATTTTTTTGAAAATAAACCAATACTTCCTATTTTTTTGAAAGTCTAATGTATAATAGAAATAAGCTATTTTGAACGGAGGAATTACATAAAATGAATCAATATTCAAAACAAAATATAGAAAATAAAACCAAAAAGAATTTAATAATTGCTGCACTTATAGGTTTTTTACCTTTTTTATTCATTGGAGGGATTGGTTTTTTTGATTGGACGAGTATAACCGTTCAAGACTATAGAATAGGTGCTTTGTTTTATAATTTACGAACACCCCTGCGAACCACTATTGTAACGATTATTACAAGAATAGGTGATGTACAAACACAAACTATAATAACGATAATAATAATGCTCATCTTGTTCATGGCCAAGAAATGGCGGACAGGGATATGGTATGGGCTAACGGTACTACTTGGAGCCGCCTTATTAAATAATGCCATTAAAAATTTCTATCAAAGAGTGCGACCAGAAGATATTGATCATTTGATTGAACAAGGAGGGTACTCCTTTCCTAGTGGTCATTCGATGGGTTCGATTATTGTTTTCGGTGGAATGATCTTTTTAGTCTTTCAAGCTTCTAAATCAGAAGCGATTAAGTGGAGCTTGGGAATCTTTTTGGGATTCTTAATTTTATCGATAGGTCTCAGTCGCATTTACTTGGGAGTTCATTATCCAAGCGATGTGCTTGCTGGTTTTTCTTTAGGGTTTACATGGTTAATTCTGTCTATTGCCTTTCTAGGATTAAAAATGACAAGAAAAGAATTTCATACAAAGAAACGATACTCCTTTAAAGATTTTAGTCAGTAAACATTGAAAGATCTAAATAAGGAGGGATATTTATTGATAAGAAAAGAGTAGTAATTGCACCTGATTCTTTTAAGGAAAGTATGACCGCATTAGAAGTTGCTGAAGCTATAGAGACTGGCTTTAAAAGGGTCTTTCCCAATTGGGAGTATGTAAAGGTTCCAATGGCAGATGGTGGGGAAGGTACTGTTCAGTCACTTGTAGATGCAACAAGAGGGTCAATAAAATATACTGAAGTAGTTGATCCTCTTGGTCGAAAAATTAAGGCTGCTTATGGTATCTCTGGAGATGGTAAACAAGCGATTATTGAAATGGCTGCCGCTTCGGGCTTGGAGCTGTTGAAGGATTCTGAGCGAGACGCAATGAATACCACTTCTTGGGGATTAGGTGATTTAATTCGAGCGGCTTTAGATGAAAAAGTTGACTATATTTTAGTCGGTATCGGGGGTAGTGCGACAAATGATGCAGGTGCTGGAATGATTCAAAGTCTCGGCGGGAAATTGTTAGATGAGAATGGAGAACAAATACCTTATAGTGGAGCAAGTTTAGACAAACTAACTACAATTGATCTTTCAACATTAGACCCAAGATTAAAAAGAGTGACCATTGAAGTGGCTTGCGATGTGAACAATCCATTGACAGGGCCAGATGGTGCTTCTTACGTTTATGGACCACAAAAAGGAGCAGATGAGGAAGAAGTAAAAGAACTGGATCAGAATTTAAAACATTTTTCAAATGTTTTACGACAAGACTTAGGGATGAACATTGAAAAGGAGCCAGGTGCTGGAGCAGCAGGTGGAGTTGGCGGAGCCATGCTTGCTTTTCTTGGTGCTGAATTACGAAAAGGTGGCGAGTTAATTGTTGAAATGTTAGATCTAGAAGAGACTGTTAAAACAGCGGATCTTGTAATTACTGGAGAAGGTGGCATTAACCATCAAACGGTATATGGGAAGACACCCATTGTTGTCGCAAAAACAGCTAAGAAATATGAAGTCCCTGTGATTGCACTCGCAGGCTCCATTTCCGAAGGGTATGAAAAAGTATATGATAATGGTATCAATGCTGTTTTTAGCATTCTTTCAGAAGTAACTCCCTTAGAAGAAACATTAAAAGATGGTTTCAAAAATGTTGAGAGGACTGCACAAAATTTAGCTGCCCTTTTGAACATAGATTTATAAATATAAAACGAAGAGTCTATTCAGAAAATAGATTCTTCGTTTTATTCATTTAATCGACTATTTATATAGAGGGATTCGTGCGGTCAACGCTCGAACTTCTTCTTTTATTTCATTTAAGGCGGCATCGTTTTCTTGGTTTTCTGCGACTTTAATAATTAAATGAGCCACTTCCTTTGCATCATCAGCTTTAAATCCGCGAGTTGTAATAGCGGGTGTTCCTATGCGGATGCCGCTTGTTTTGGTTGGTGGTAATTCATCAAATGGGATCGCATTCTTATTCACTGTGATACCTACTTCATCCAATAATTTTTCCAACTGATTACCATTCAATCCATATTTTGAAACATCTAAAAGCATTAAATGATTATCCGTACCGTCACTAATGACACGAAAATCCGATTCCTTGAAAACTTCTACCATCGCCTTCGCGTTTTCGACGACTTGACCGATATAATCTTTAAAGGATGGCTGTAGTGCTTCGTAAAATGCGACTGCTTTTGCGGCGATTACATGTTCTAATGGTCCACCTTGTATACCAGGGAAAACGGCACTATTTAATTTTTTCGCATATTTTTCTTTGGCTAAAATAATTCCGCCACGAGGTCCTCTTAAAGTTTTGTGTGTAGTAGAAGTCACTACATCTGCATAAGGAACGGGGTTTTGATGATATCCTGTAGCACAAAGTCCGGCAATATGGGCCATATCAACCATGAAATACGCATCAATTTCATCCGCAATCTCTCTAAACCTCTTAAAATCAATAAAACGTGAATAAGCACTCGCGCCAGCGACAATCATTTGAGGCTTTTCTTCTAAAGCAATACGACGAACTTCTTCATAGTCAATAGTTTCAGTATCTTTTGTCACGCCATAAGCAATAAAGTTATATAATTTCCCGCTGAAGTTCACTCTTGAACCGTGAGTTAAATGTCCCCCGTGATTCAGATTCATTCCTAAAATTTTGTCTCCTGGATTTAATAAAGCTTGATAAACTGCCATGTTTGCTTGACTACCAGAATGTGGTTGAACATTGGCATATTCTGCATCAAATAATTCTTTAGCTCGTGAAATCGCTAGATTTTCCACGATATCAATAAATTCACAACCACCGTAATAACGATGTCCTGAGTAACCTTCTGCATATTTATTCGTTAAAATACTTCCCTGAGCTTCTAATACTCCTTTTGAAACAAAATTTTCAGAAGCAATCAGTTCAATTCCGTGTTCTTGGCGTTCCGTTTCTTTTTTAATTGCATCAAATACTTCTTGATCGTACATCTGCCATCACCTTTTCTTGTATATTTCATGTCATTTTGACAAAAAATTGAATTCGTACATTAATAATTATAGATAATAGTTAAGAACATTCCAATCATATTTGACCAATAATCTAAATTTATAGATATATAATAGAATTTCTGTATAATTAAATTGAAAAAATTAAGAAGTAGGTGATTTTGATGGAAGATTTTAAAGAATATTTAGAATCAATCGATGAAGTTTCGCATAGAGATCGAATGGAAAAAATCTTAAAGTGGATATCAGAAAATTACCCGGAGCTAGATACACGTATTGCTTGGAATCAACCCATGTTTACACA
>DXAZ01000049.1 GCA_019116785.1 Candidatus Atopostipes pullistercoris | reverse complement strand
TCCAGATGTTAAAGGTCGTGAAGCGATCTTAAAAGTTCACGCAAAGAACAAACCTCTTTCAGATGAAGTAAATCTAAAATTAATTGCTCGTCAAACACCAGGATTTTCAGGAGCCGATTTAGAAAACTTGCTAAACGAAGCTGCTTTAGTTGCGGCACGTCGTGAAAGTACAGTTATTGAGGCTGTTGATATGGATGAAGCACATGACCGAGTCATTGCTGGACCAGCGAAAAAAGATCGGATTATGAATGAAACAGAACGTAAAATGGTTGCTTATCATGAAGCTGGCCATACGATTGTAGGACTTGTTTTAAGTGATGCCCGAATCGTTCATAAAGTAACGATTGTTCCTCGAGGACGTGCTGGTGGTTATGCTATCATGCTACCAAAAGAAGATCGTTATTTAATGACTAAAAAAGATTTAACAGAACAAATTGCAGGTTTATTAGGAGGTCGAGCAGCTGAAGAGATTTTCTTTGGTACACAATCTTCTGGGGCTTCCAATGACTTCCAACAATCAACACAAATTGCTCGTTCAATGGTTACAGAGTATGGAATGAGTGATAAGATTGGTCCTGTTCAATATGAAGGAAATAATCAAGTCTTCTTAGGAAGAGATTATAGTCAATCTAAGAGTTATTCTGAGCAAATTGCTTATGAAATTGACCAGGAAGTTTCACGTATCTTAAAAGAAGGTCACGATCAAGCTGTCCATATTATTGAAGAAAATGCAACAAAATTGAAGTTAATTGCGGAACACTTGCTTGAATATGAAACACTTAATGAAATTGAAATTAAGAGTTTATATGAGGACGGTGTCTTACCTTCCAATGATACGAGAACAGATGAATATCCTCGTGAAGAAGAGTCTGATGAAGATCAAGCGGGAACTTCTTATGAAGAAATCAAAAAAGCGCATGAAGAACGTATAAAAGCTTTTGAAGAACAACATCAAAAACAAAAAGAAGGCCGCCGTACGATTGATGCAGATGAAGATGATTTAGGTACAGAGGAAGAAAAGACGAAAGTTGAAAAGAAACCTGAAGATGTGGATCCTGAAGAATTGGAGAAAGAAGCGAAAGCTGAAGACTCAGATAATGACTCAGATAAAGACTCTGAAACGGATGATTCACAAGAAAATCAAGAAGACAACAATACGTCTAATTAATTATTGAAGAGTTGTTAAAAGTAAATAATATAAAAAGAGGAGACGGATGATGTGCTCCTCTTTTTAAATGTAAAAACAAAGCAACTGAAAAGAAAAGAGTGAATAAAATGTCAGATTCATTAATAAAAGCCCTTGCTTACAATAAAGAAGTTCGTATTTATGTAATAGATGCTACAGAAATGGTTGAGGAAGCTAGAGTGGTTCATGATTCTTGGAGTGTAGCCACTGCTGCTTTAGGTCGCTCAATGATTGGCACAACCTTAATTGGGGCAACGTTAAAAAATGAACAGGATAAATTAACCCTGCGACTACAAGGCGATGGCCCTATTGGTGGAATGGTTGTGGATACAAATATGCATGGACAAACAAAAGCTTATATTAAAAATCCACATGTTTCTTTAGACCTGAATAAAAAAGGAAAACTTGATGTTAAGGGAGCCGTTGGAACTGAGGGGACGTTGACAATTACGAAAGACCAAGGATTAAAAACACCCTTTGTGGGCCAAGTCCCATTAGTTAGCGGAGAATTAGCCGAAGATTTTACTTACTATATGACGGTTTCAGAACAAACCCCTTCATCATTTGGGCTATCTGTATTGGTCAATCCGGATGAATCCGTTCGAGTCGCTGCAGGCTTTATGATTCAAGTCTTGCCGGGAGTCAGTGAAGAAACTATTGCTCAAATTGAACAAGCGTTAAAAGAAATGCCACAACTTTCTGACCTAATGGATCAAGAACGCTCTCTTACTAAACTATTGGATCTCCTAGCTGGTGAAAACAATTACCAAATACTAGAAGAAATGCCTGTTTCATTTACATGTGATTGTTCTAAAGAACGTTTTGCAAATGCGATTGTTGCGCTTGGTAAAGAAGAAATCCAAGAAATGATTACGGAAGACCATGGAGCAGAAGCGGTTTGTCATTTCTGTCGAAGAAAATATAATTTTACAGAAAAAGAGTTAGAAGCTTTAAAAGAAGAAGCTAAATAAAAGTAAATAATTTCTGGAAAGTTCTAAAGGGGATACAACTTAAAGATTGTATTCTCTTTTTTGCGTATAGGAAAGCATAAGTCTTTAATATGCTTCACTTAAAGCTTAGCTAGCCCTAAGTGACAAGTGAGTATCAATAAGAACTTACTTGCTAGGATAAACCGATTTAATAAGAATCCGTTTTATAGTAGCTTTCATTCATTCGCTTTATTTGAAGCATATTCTGATAGCTTGGTCAGCCCGAGACTTTAAAGAACTAAATCAAAGTCAACAGAAAGCTAAAAGAAAGCTAAAAGAAAGCAAAAGAAAAAGCCTGAGAAGTTCTCAGACTTTCTATCTTTTTATAGGGTGATGATTTAAAAATCGTAGTCGTCATCATCCATAGCTTCAGATTCACCCATTAAGTAACTGTTTCCGACTTGTGAGAAGAAGTCATGATTAGACGATTCGGTCGAAATGCCATTCATAACGATAGGATTGACTAGTTCAGCCATTCCATCTTTGTAAAAAGGCTCGAAACCTAAGTTTTGTAGAGCTTTATTGGCATTGTATTTGACAAAAGTCATGACTTCGCTGGTCCAACCAACTTGAGTATAGACTTCTTTTGTAAACTTTTCTTCATTTTTCATAAGGTCAAACAATAAACCATACATCCAATCTTTCAGCTCATTCGCTTCGTCTTCAGGAAGTTCATTAAAACCTAATTGGAATTTATAACCAAGGTATGTACCATGAACAGATTCATCGCGGATAATCAATTTAATAATTTCAGCCACATTTTCCAACTTGTTATTTCCTAAATACCAAAGAGGAGCGTAAAATCCACTATAGAATAAGAAGGATTCTAAGAAAACACTCGCTACTTTTTTCTGTAAATCACTGCCATTTTGGTAAACTTCGTTAATTCGTTTGGCTTTATATTGAATAGTTTCGTTATTGTTTCCCCATTCAAAAATTTTATCAATTTCATTGGAGGTATTTAACGAAATAAAGATGGTTGAGTAGGATTTAGCGTGAACAGATTCCATAAAGAGGATATTGTTTAACACAGCTTCTTCATGTTGTGTTCGAACATCTCCTCGCATTACATTAGCCCCTTCTTCAGATTGAAGCGTATCAAGCAAAGTTAACCCAACAAAAGCTTTGTTCACAACATCTCGTTCTTCAGGAGATAACATTCGCCAGTCATTACGGTCATTACTTACAGGAATACGCGTATCAAGCCAAAATTGACTCGTTAATTTTTCCCACGTGGCTTTGTCTAATGCATCTTCAATTTGATTCCAATCAATGGATTTGTAGTAATTTACAGAATGGTTCGTCTCTTCTCCATGGATGATTTGATTAAAATATTGTTTATTCATTTATTTGACCCCTTTCTTTTGTTTCCTTTTTTAGATGACGCAACTTTCACATTCGTTTACGCCAATATCTCTAGAATCATCTCCGGTATGTGTTCGGATATAATAAATGGATTTAATTCCTTTTGTCCAAGCATAATTCCTTAATTTATTTAAATCTCTGGTTGTCATATTCGGTGTTTTTCCATTTTTCCATTCATATAAACCTTCTGGAATGACCGAACGCATAAATAAGGTTAAACTCATTCCCTGATCGATGTGTTTTTGTGCGACTGCATAAGTATTAATCACATCGCGCATATCCGTATCAAAGGCTGATTTATAATAATGAATGGTCGTATTATCAAGATGAGGTGCCGGATAATAAATAGACCCAATATTTCCTTCTTGTCGATTTTCAATCAAATGAATAACTGGATGCAGTGAACTTGAAGCTTCATTAATGTATGAGATACTTCCAGTAGGAGCAACAGCTAGTAGATAAGCATTATATAAGCCATATTTTTTAATTCGATTATTTAATTCTTGCCAATCTTTTTTCGTTGGTATAGAAATGTTTTTGAAAATTTCAGCTACTTTTTCTGAGTTAAAATGAAATTCATCTTGGTTAATATATTTTTCTTCTAAATAAGAGCCGTCTGCATAGGCAGATTTTTCAAATTCGAAGAAAGTTTCTTTTCTCTCTTCAGCCAATTTATTACTAGCTTTTAAAGCGTAGAAGCGTACAGCCCTAAAATAAGCGTCAGTAAACTCCAATGCTTCTTCAGATCCATAATGAATATGGTTAACAGCAAGAGCAGTGTGCAAGCCCATAGCACCTAACCCGATTGAATGATAAGCTTTATTTCCTTTTTCTACCGTTGGAACAGCTTTAATGCTTGTCATATCTGAGACGGAAGATAGCGCACGAATGGCTGTTTCAATAGATTCTTCAAAATTAGGAGATTGAATCATTTCTGTAATATTTGCAGAACCTAAGTTACAGCTAATATCATGACCTACTTCATGAAAAGATAAATCTTCATTCAATTCAGAAGGAGATTGAACTTGAAGAATTTCACTACATAAATTACTCATGATTACTTGTCCATAAATAGGATTGTCTCTATTGGCTGTATCCGCATTGATAATGTAAGGATAACCAGATTCTTGTTGTAATTTTGAAATTTCTTGTTCTAATTCTCGTGCGTTAATTTTATATTTTTTGATTTCAGTATTACGCACCATTTCATCATATTCTTCAGTAATATCTACATAAGCAAAAGGTTTACCATAAACTCTCTCAACATCATAAGGGCTAAATAAATACATCGGTTCATTGGTTTTAAGTAGTTCATAATATTTGTCGGGAACGACTAACCCTAAAGATAAAGTTTTTACTCGTACTTTTTCATCCGCGTTTTCTTTTTTAGTTGATAAAAATTCATAGACATCTGGATGAAAGGCATTTAAATAAACGGCACCTGCACCATTTCGTTGTCCGAGTTGATTGGCATAACTAAAACTATCTTCAAAAATTTTCATGACAGGAACGACACCAGAACCCGCATTTGCAATCTTTTTAATTGGAGCTCCTGCTTCACGTAGGTTGCTTAAGTTTATTCCTACACCTCCGCCGCGTTTTGATAATTGTAGGGCAGAGTTAACAGAACGACCAATGGATTCCATATTATCTTGAACATCCAATAAAAAACAACTCACCAATTCTCCGCGTGCCTTCTTTCCAGCATTTAAAAAAGTAGGAGTCGCTAGTTGCAAGCGTTGTTTAATATGTTCTTTTGCAATGTTCCAAGCTAATTTTTCATCACCATCAGCTAAATACAAGGCGACAAAACCAATACGATCTTCATATCTTTCTAGAAATTTACTACCATCATTCGTTTTCAAAGCGTATTGATTGTAAAATTTATAAGCTCCCATAAAACTATTAAATCTAAATTTTTGATCATAAAGAAACGCAAATAAATCTTTAATAAAAGAAAAATCATATTTTTTAATAAAAGCTTCTTCAATATAGTCATTTTCTATTAGGTAATCAATTTTTTCTTCTAATGTATGGAAAAACACGGTATTGGGGTTAATATTTTCTAAAAAGTAAGCTCTAACCGCTTCTTTATCTTTATTAAGTTGGATTTCATTATCTTTGGTTGGGATATTTACCATATTATTCAATTTGAAATATGTAATATCTTGTGGTTTTTCGATAGCTTGTTTAGTTATTGGATTCAATGTTTAATAACTCCTCTTCTAATTTTTTAACATCTAAAGGGGATCCTTGAAACTCAAAGGTATGAAGCAGTGGAAGGTTATATTCTTTAGATAATGTTTTTGCTGTGATGCAAAATAATTCTGCAAAATTTCGATTGCCTCCACCAAATAAACCTTTACAATAAGTGATATTATCCGCAGTTTCCAAAAAATCTGCTGCAGTGTCAATAACAATGGGATGAACATTGGTTTCATAAGAAGGCATAATCAGAATAAATGGTTCGGTCATTTCAATTTCGAAATCGTTCGGTGAAATCTCTATCTTCTCTGTCAGATGAATTTTTTCAACAAACTTTCTGGTTTGTCCTGTTTGAGAATAATAAACTATCTTTGCCATTCCAACACCAAGTTCTCTAATCGCTCTGGGCGGTAGCCGGTGAAAGTTTCTTCTTCATTAATTTTTACAACAGGTAAGGTACGGTATCCTAAAAGAATAACTTCTTCCATATAGTTGTCATTTAAATCAACTCTTTTTTCTTCATAAGCGATATTTTCTGATTCTAAATATTTTTTTGTAAAGGTACATTCTGGACAACCACTTTTTGAATAAACTGTAATACTCATTATTATTCCTCCAATTTAAATGAAATCTGTAGTAAGTGAATTATATTGCTAGTTTTGTATTTTAAACAACAAAAAAACCGCTCAAAATGGAATGAACGGTTAGAAAACGACAGAAAGTCAGGAATGCAGTTCTATCGTTTCGTCTTTTTCATCCCCGAAAAATAGAAACTACAAGGTCCGGCAGGTCTCCTGGCTCATGCTTCTTTCTACTATAGTCCTTCCCATACTTTTTATAAAAAGTACAGTGGTTTACTAGTTCGTCCACATACACAGTTGCGGGGGCAGCGTCTGTATTTAACAGACTTCCCTTTCAAGGCATCGAAATGCCACCATTCCTCGAGATACTATATTTTGTGCTATTTAATTGTTTGTTTGAATAAATATACTACATGTAGAGAGTATAACATATTATTTTTTGAATTCAAGCATTGAAGATTATTTACGTTTTTAATATTTTGAAGAAACAAAAACAAAAATCAGTTATTATTGCGATATTTAAGGGAAAGTTCTGATTAAAAACTTTCAGAGAATAACAAATTATGATAATATGTAAGGTGATTCATTCTATAAGAAAAATTATTTTGATGCACTTGATCAAAAATATAAAGAATAAATGAATAAAAGATAGAAAGGAAACCAACAAGAATGACTAAAGATCATGAACATATGGAAGATCTTAACGATCAAATGCTTGTTCGTCGCAAAAAAATGAACGAGTTGAGAGAAAAAAATATTGATCCTTTTGGAAAAAGATATGAACGAACTCACTATTCTACAGATTTAATAGAAGAATATGGTGAGCTTTCAAAAGAAGACTTACAAGAAAAAGAAATCCCAGCTAAAATAAGTGGACGTTTAATGGCAAAACGCGGAAGTGGAAAAGCGAGCTTTGCTAACTTAAAAGATAATCAAGGAACGATTCAGATTTATGTTCGTTTAGATAATGTCGGAGAAGAAAACTACCAAGTCTTTAAAGATGCTGATTTAGGAGACTTTATGGGTGTTGAAGGCACGTTAATGAAAACAAACACAGGAGAATTGACATTACGTGCAGATAAAGTAGAGTTTCTTACGAAAGCTCTTCGTCCATTACCTGATCAATATTACGGACTAAGTGATGTAGAAACTAGATATCGTAAACGTTATTTAGACTTAATCACAAATGATGAGAGTATGGATCGATTTATAAAACGTAGTCAAATTATTCAAGAAATAAGAAACTTTTTAACCAAAAAAGGATATATCGAAGTAGAAACTCCTACATTGCACAATCTGCCTGGAGGCGCATCGGCTCGTCCATTTATGACGCATCATAATGCTTTGGATATGGAGCTCTACGTCCGAATTGCTTTAGAACTTCATCTAAAACGATTAGTAATTGGTGGTATGGAAAAAGTTTTTGAAATTGGACGTGTATTCCGTAATGAAGGAATTGATACCACTCATAATCCGGAATTTACAATGTTAGAGTTATATACGGCTTATCATGATTACTGGGACGTTATGGATTTAGTTGAAGAATTAATTCAAGACGTTGCTCAAACTGTAAATGGATCAACTACGATTACTTATGGAGATGAAGAAATTAACCTAGGTGGTGAATGGAAACGTCGACATATGGTAGATTTAGTCAAAGAAAAAACGGGTGTTGATTTTTGGGAACATATGACAGACGAACAAGCTAGAGAGCTTGCCAAAGAACATAATGTAGAAATTGAAGAGTATGCGACGTATGGTCATGTAATCAATGAATTTTTTGAAGAATTCGTTGAAGATTCCTTAAGACAACCAACATTTGTTTATGGTCATCCTATTGAGATCTCACCACTGGCTAAGAAAAACGAAGAAGATCCACGATTTACCGATCGATTTGAGTTCTTTATTGCCGGCCATGAATATGGAAATGCCTTTAGTGAGTTAAATGATCCAATTGATCAGCGTGAACGGTTTGAAGCACAACAAAAAGAACGTGATCAAGGAAACGTAGAAGCACATGGAATTGATGAGGACTTTGTAGAGGCCTTAGAATATGGTCTTCCACCTACAGGAGGATTGGGAATCGGAATCGACCGATTAGTCATGTTATTAACAAATACTCAATCAATTCGTGACGTTATTTTATTCCCTACCTTAAGAAATGCATAAATTAAAGAACAAAAAATTCCTACAAGAACCAGCTAAGCAATTTGCTTAGCTGGTTTGATTTTTTTATGTAATTTTTGAATAAAGAGAGTGCGATATAGATTTAAAGTTCTTGTTTTAAAAATAAAACAAAGCTTTGTAATAAGCGGTTCTTATTATAAATTAAAGAAAAAAGATAAAAGATTTAAAAAAAACACTTGACGAAAATGAACTGGCTTGGTATTATATATCTCG
>DXAZ01000048.1 GCA_019116785.1 Candidatus Atopostipes pullistercoris | reverse complement strand
TACGAATATCTGTCGGTTTACCATCGGTATTAATGTGTACTTTTTCGACGAGATTGAATATTTCTTGTTTCACACGCATATCTACTTGAAGTAATTTCTTAACTTCAGCCGTATTCACTTTAAGATCTGGAACAGCTCTATTTGGTTGCTTTGCGTGTTCATCTAACCATTTTTTAAATTCTGTAACGGAAATATCACCTTTCGCCAGCTGCTCTATTTTCGCTTGTTTAAGATTAGAAAAACTTTTGCCCTTTTGCACTTGCTCCGCTTGACGATTGCTTAATTCGTGGCGAACCCTGTCACTTAATTTCCGTATCTCATCAGGACTTGACAGTAATCTTATGACAGACATCTGTACATGGTGTTCAAGGGTCTTTAGATTTACTGCTTTTAAGAGACAATCATTATAATGACCGCTCAACCGCTTCTGACAGACATACTTTGCTGTCGAGTTCTTCTGACTTTTGTTATGATACGGCGTTAGTTTTGATGAGCAGTACGGACATATAATTTTAGTACGAAGATATGCTTTGACCGTACCGGTAGACCTTCTGTCTTCAGCTCTGCGTTGTCTTATAGCTTGTGCATGCTCAAATATATCCTTGGAAACGATAGCCGGTAAGAAATTCTTTAAGGTGCCGTGAATACCGGTAAAATCGCCATAATACTTCGGATTGATGATGATGTTCTTTATTTGAGCCGGAGACCGGTAGACCCAGGGTACTGTTTTCGTCAGCCCCGATATCTTCTTATAGCCTTGCCCCGATATATAGGAATTGAAGACAAACTCTACGGTTTGAGCTTCAATAGGTTCAAGTACGAAACGATGGTCTTTGTAACGATAGCCGAATGGCGCTTCATAATTCACCGGCAAGCCGCTCTCGAACTTTCTTTTATTATTCATTTTCCGTTGCTGAACGGATTGTTCACGTTGGTTCTCAGCTGTAGCTGATAAAACCTGTAAAGCCAGTCTTTCTTCTGGTTTCTGGAAGTTGAAGGTGCCATCTTCAACGCTATGAAGGACGATTTCTTTTTCAGCACATAACTGAAAAAACTCTAGAGATTGTCGATAATTCCGGTAAATACGGTCGATACGATAAACCGTAAGGCTGACGACTTTCTCATCGTTAATTAAGCGCTGTACCTCTAGTAGGCCGCTTCGATCGGTTCGATTACCAGACTTGATATCATCGAAATGTGCATCAAGGCGGTACCCCTGCTTGGCGGCATATTCGGAAATTAATTGCTTCTGCCATATCACGGATGAATCAGTTTCTGTACGCTTAAACGACTGACGGGCATACGAAATATTTAATTTTCTCATCATAATTATGTGGCGAAGAAAAAAGACAGACGGTTAAACCCCGTCTGCCTGTGACTCTCCCTGCTCAGCTTGCTCTACAAGTAAAAGTGCAATTAGCCTTGCGATGGAATCATACGGTTGCATTTCTTCCGCCACATGTCTCACCTCGTTATTGATAAATTTTATTTCTGCTGCTTAATACTGCAGAGAATCCATGAAATCCGAGTACCCAACAGAAGGTATGCTGTAAAAAAGTCCGTTTGTCACCTGACGTAACGGTATATCGTAATTAGAACGCGTAAAGAAGTACGGTGTCAGGCCACTCTTGTTTTCAGTAGCAAAAGCAAAAGAGAACATGCGTTGCCAGTAAGATTTACCGTACTGAGTTATCCCCGGGTATTCGAAGTAGAAATGCACTACATCATATGAGTACTTGTTCAAATAATGCTGTAACTGAAATGCTTGAGTGTACATATAGAAGGCGTTCACTTTTGGCACGATATGATATTGATCGACCTGGACATCTGTAGGGTTAATACTTTTGTACCCATGCTTCTTCTCGTAATCGTGAATTGTATATGTTCTTGAGGGCCCTAATGCGTGCTGCACCTTATACGTTCTGCTTGCGATAACAACTGCTAATACTTTTAATTTCATTTGAATTTCCTCCATATTTTTAATGAGACGGCAACTCATGTTGCCGTCAGTGTTACAGCTTAATAATATTCATCGGATATATAATCATCTTCGACAGAACTTTCTGACCGTGTAGTGTCTACGTGACTGTCCGACTTTAATCTCATACCTTCCCAGAGCCGATGACCGTTCGTCTTCACTTCTGTGTACTTGAATTCGAACTGGATTATGTTGTTGCAGACATGCGAAGTGGCTTCAGGGATATCGGCTTTCAGCTGTCGATTCAAATCTGCCCTATCTACCCGTTCGCCTTCATGTTTTTCAGTGTGAATGTTCAACCAGTTCGAAATCTCAGCAGCCAGTTGCGGATCGTTCGCAATATAGCTACTTTTGGAAAACCAAAGGTTATTTGTTTGGATAACTACCTCAGGCGGTTCTACAAACCCATCCCGTAAGTGAATCGCATGAAGCCGTTGGAACAGATAAGCTAAAATATTTTCTTTCTGTTGTTTCAGCTTATCTGTGAGTTCAGGGTCTTTAATCGTAGGCGTGGTATTGAAAGGCAGGATAATAATCCGACGACTCAAAGGCTCTTTTTGTCCCTTACCGAAGTCCACGACAGTGTTCGATGAAAAAATCATTTTCAAATCAATCACGCGGTTCTGCGCACTCTTGAATTTTTCATTGACTTCAGTCGCCCCTGGTTTTAAATCGAGAAGCTTTTTGAGCTGACGAACTGATTCCGCTTTTGGCCTAGCAGAAGACAGTTCATGTGAGACATTTATCATTGCTTTGGTAAAGTTCTGTAGACCGAATTCTTTACCGATATCGTCCAGTGACTTTACAGCGACATTCGCAGGGAGAAAGAAACTTTCTAACAGGTCCATCAGCACGCTCTTGCCATTGCCTCCAGGCTCGTGAAGGATTACTCCTTTTGCTAATGTCGGCGCCGATAGGTCAAGCAATGCCGCGTAAACATCCAGCAGATATTCAAAATACTTGCCTTCGTGACCAGTAACATCCATTATGAACTTTTCAAACACAGGTGGTATCTCTACATGTTCAAGGTCAGTTAAAGAAGATAGATCGACATTTAACCTGACTACAGGAATAAGTTCTGGTGAATGTGATACTAATTTTCCGAGTTGACCATGGAAACACCCGTTAATTACTTGGATATAATCACGTGTTAAATTTTTGTCTGAACTGACCGCGTTAACCTCCAAGTACTCACGCACCTGTTTTTGCTTAGAACTACCCGGCGGACTAATTTCTAAGATAACAACAGATACAGCAACAATAAGTTCGTTGAGTTCTGGTTCACTGATAGTATTCCACCCTGTATCCGAGAACAGTATCAGTTGACCTTGTTGTTGCCGGATGTGCAATAGAGTCATGACCACAATGCTGAGCTGCGTGTCATTTACATCGAGTATCCCGTCATTTTTATACTGCAGGTTAAAATACTTTACTAAGGCGCTAAATGGACTATCTCCTGTTGAACAATTAATGCCAAGGATTTCCATCAGTTCCTTTAATTCAATCGAAGATGAAGCAGCGGGTTTACCGCTGTTCATCTCCAGAATCTCAGTCCACTTTTCGGTATTGAACGATGCCCGCATACGACACAGGTGTTTAAAATATTCTTTACGCATCGACATGAAGATCACCGTCCATTGGATACACTTTTTGAATAAATGCGTAGTCCTTATAATATGCAATTGTCACCAGGTGCTTTGAATCTTTCATTCGTCGCATTTCATGGTCTGTAGTATCGAAACTGCTATGAGCCTGTAACCATTTCCTTATGAACTGTTTGTCTTTGACCGAAAATGATCGGTTTACATTATGATATTCACCATTGTCATCAACAACGGTATAGCTGAAGCGTACTTTTGGAATAGCATCAGTTTCGAACTCTTCTGCGCCTATGAATTTTGCAGTATATAGCGCGTTGGGCTTCAACGATTCTGTGTTATTGAATATGCCCTTTTTCCAGCTATTCATTGTGACCACCTCGGACAGGAGCCGTTTTTATTTTTAAAGCCGACTGACCCGTCACCATTTGAAATGCATTGATCATCATTTCACAAATTTTCCCGATGCTTTTGGAGTCTTTCACCGCTACTAGAATCTCGTCATGCACGGGCAGAATCACCTGCATATCTAGAGCAGTTTCCTGGTTGAAGACTGTCGTAAAAATATGACGGAACACGTATGCAGCTTCATGTTGTATAAATTTGGCGAACTTCGCATTATCCTCCGATTTGAATAGATACGTAATACCGTTTAATGATTTTGCAGTGCCATACTGCTCAATATCATCTCGGTATTTGACGGCTGTCGCATAGCGTTCTTCAATTTTCTGCCATTGCGCCCTGGTTAATGGCAGAGCGTTTTTCTGTAAGTGGTATGCCACGTCGCCTCCGTTAATGAAGCATGCGAGAAATAAATGTTTAAAAGCTTTGCGATAATTCTCGTCTTTATCCCCTTCGCCGATTTGATTGAGCAGCTCCGTATAGAAATCTTCGGCACGTAAATCCTGCTGCAGATTTTCGTCCTTTGACAGTACGCCTAATACGGTTGGATCATACGCCTTGCAATCGAAAGAATAAATATAATCGTAACCTTCAGTTGAGGGCAAAAGGGCCGACCGAACTGTACTTTTCCAGCTTTGAAGTGCCGGTTTACTGACAGTAATTCTTCCGGTTCGACTGCTTTGTGTACTGAACACTGGATGAATGACATCAGTTTGCGGATGCAACTGGAGAATTTTATCTCGTCGCATCGTTTGTTGATGTGCTTCTGTCGTCTTACCTTGTTGCTGATAATTGTCGATGACAGTATTCATCTCACGGGTAAAAACATCGATATCGAGTGTTAACCCACGGCTCTGCAATACTTTAAATGCTTCTGTTTCTTCTTGCTGTAGTTTCGTTAAGCTCTCGAGATCGTATTGCAGGTGCTTGTGCTTCTGCTCAATATGCTGTCTCAATCTTTCCTGCATACTTGCTACCTCCATGTTCCCAGCTTCAGTTGTTAATACTTTGTGTTCCGACGGTGATGCTGCCGGTCCGAGTAAACTAATGTGATCCATAAGAAATCCTCCTGATAATTTTTGAAGTGAAATATCTTCACTTCTTGATTATGATTATCCGAGCACTTATGCTTTATTCGGACAATTCGCTAATCAAATTGTCCATATAAAAAGCCAAACCCTTGATATGAAAGGGTTTGGCTAAACTAAATAAAAAAACTATTCCACTTGCCATATTGAAAGCTATTCTAATCCAGTGTCTTTTAGGATAATTTGATGCTGCTCAATGGCATTGACATACAAGCTGATTATTTCTTTTAAGATATCGTAATGAAAATGGTCTTTAATAATTTTTTCTCCTAATTCTTTAACCTCATTAAAAGAGGAATTAAATTTTTCCGCTTCTTTATGGAACTCTTTATATTTTTTAAATCGACGTGTTCTTTCATCCTCACGTATTGGCTCTGTAGTATCGGCAAGAGTCAATGCTGTCTCTCTTTTTTTAATTAATGATTTATAGTAGTCTTCATTCTTCTGCGCAAATTTAGGTAACACATTCTGTAAAATCTCTTCATTAATAAATATGTAGTAACGAATCAACGTATCAAGATAATCAGTTACATTATTATGTCTCTCCATCCTGGTAAAGGATTTAAAGATATCACTCTCATTGTGGATAGCCCAGAAACAATGCACAAGTAAACCATCTACCGGTTTTACATTATATTTTTTTTCACCATTAGCTGCTTTTGATAGTGTCTCTGTAGTCATGGGGTTAAGTGTACGTCGGTTATCTCTTTTTAATGCTTTCTTAAAAGTATTTTTAGGCTTATCATCGGCCTTTTCATAATCTGGTAAGATTAATAAATATTCATCTAATTTTTTAAAATTTCCAAAAATTGATAAGTCGTTGAAGGCATCTATATTTTGCTGAGTTTTTTGCGAGGTGTAATAATATTTGTATTCTTTTTCATTTGAATGACGAACTAGAGGTGATATGTACTTTTTGTAAAATTTATGAGAAGAGTTTAACGATTGATATGTTTTTGATTTTGAATCTGTTACAAACATGTGAGGTACTTTGATAAACTTTAATGGGCTGTCTCCCTCTATAAAATCATTAATTTTCTTCAATTGATTTTCGGCATCATCCAAATCACGATTATTGGAGTTGATTCCGTCTTTGTCTTCATTCAAAGAGCCACATAAACGATTCAGGGCTTCTTTTCTTGAAAACAGTTGTGGTTCATCAGTGAGTTGTTCCTCCATTAAAAGACGTTTTTTAAGGCTATGGAATTCCTCGTAACGCCAACTTAATTTTTCCAAAATAAAAAGTTCTCTGAGTGATTTCTTTCTTAAGGTTTCACGGGTAATATCTGCATAATCAACAAGACGAAGTCTAATGTAATCTTGATTTGACTTTTCCACTATATACATATAGTGTTTTAAATCTTCGATAAAGCGATTTATCACTAACATGTTAAAATCTTCATCAGAAATATAATCTGTTGTGGCTAGCTCATTTAAATGTCTGCTGTTGAGAACGAGGTAATTTTCTGTTGAACTCTTATTTTCATCTTCACTTATATCAAAAACTTCTACTTTCTGTATGAAATCATTGATAAGCTTGGAACTTTCCAAAGATAAAAGTAATTCAATTACTAGCTCCAAGGCATTGTTTTTATGATTTATATATTTCATCTTATTCACTCCTGTTAGAATCTTCTTTATAATAATATATATTTAAAGGTAAACCCGTTGCAACGAATAGAAGTAGAGGTATGAATATAAGGTTCCCGTTGTATTATTACGAAAGAATGTGAAATCTTTATATTTATAGTCTCAAATTTTTGTATTTGCATTCTGAAAGCAAATATTTCATATCTATGTTAAGAAATGCATATGGTGATGGCACGGAAAAACTAAATCTTTTAAATCACTACCGTCACGTTATGCGAGGCTTGCGGTTGGGGCAGCAATAACAGTAGTATATTTTTTATGGGAAACTTACGAGGAAAGCAAAACTGATTTCTAAGGGATTATTTCCAATGATACCTTTTGAAGTGAAATTATTCGGTTAACACGCACATTCATATGATAAGGAGAGAGTTATCATAAGTGATGCGGTTTTCAAGTACTTTTAAGTAAGGTAATCTGAAATGTCTTATCGTTAATAATGTTATAAGGAATTATGGTAATTTAATCAAAAAGTAATGAGAAGATTACCAATCGAAAAAGCAGAAAAAGAGAGGTTGTCAGTAGTTCCAACCTCTCTTCTAAACATATACAATTTTAGAAGTGAAAAAATCAGTGTATTAATTGATAATTCATTTGATTTTATACAATTTATTTTGTAATACTCTTGAATTTCACATAGAAATATATCAATTCCAAAAATAAAAGAATGATTGCTATAAGTGTTAAAAAATAGCTGAACGAAAAAGAAACATATAAGACAAATAATGTAAAAGAAACTATTATCGATATTTTATAAAATAGTTTAGCAATTATCGGCCATGTTTCTTTAGGAATATCAGAAGTGTCTATAGATGCGATTATATTCAAATTATTAGTTTTGTAAACATATAAACCGAAAGAATACATAACAAGTGATATAACGGCGCCTATAATTATATCTATATACATTAATTCTCACCAAGGCGTAAAAAAATGGCTGTAAATTTTACATTGTTCTTCACTAATAGTATCGGGAGTGCACTGGTATATCTATGTATAACTCGATGTAAGAAATCGCTACTACTCAGTGTATTATGGGTTTCTTTTAAGTCCGTATATTGTAATACTCTCTTATTGGACGTAACTAATATTGTGTTATCAAATTCTACAGTTTCAACAAGGTCAAAGTAATCTACTATAAAACTTGCTGCTTCAGTGATGTTAAGGTACTCAAGAAAATTTTTATATGGATGAGTTTCATGATATTTAAAATGCATAACGGTTTACTCCTTTATATACTTTTGAGTCTTTTTTTATAATACATACTTGAAATACAGAATGCTATACTTATTCTGTAATGCGTAGTTAAAGTGAAGAAATCGTCTAACTATAATATGAAGGAATTGATAAAGAATAATGATTGGTGGATGTTTTACAGTGTTGGAATACATGATGACGTTATCAGAACACATAACTTTTGGTGGTGTTTCAGAATGGGAGCTTTCCAGTTTCGACTGGTCTATAATTGCGGCATTTTTTTCTGCAGTAGCAGCTTTAGGCTCGCTATTTATTGCGATATCACAATTTAATTATTTAAAAAATAAAGAATCTGCGATTTTAGGACTCAGCTCTAGATTTGAAGAAATATCATTGAATTATGATTCTACCCAATTTGAAGAAATAATAGAATCACATTACTTCGTTCTTCAAAATTTATCAGTATTACAAATTAATCTAGTCGAATTAGAATTGGGACAAGACCTAAACAAAAATAAAAAAAAGTTTTTTCAAGATGCAGATGACAATCCTGCTTTTATAACATTAGGATTTCCTATGCAACCCGTAATAAAGAATTTCCAAGAATATTTCACATCTAAATTAAAATTTAACTACATTAGATCGGATGAAGTTATAAAAGTAGAGTTACCCTCGTTCATATTAAAAGAATTTATACATGCTTCATATAAAATGAGAGACGGAAAACCATTTTCATATAATAACTATTTAATAATTAAAGTGAAATATTTTGATAAAGCAAAATCTAAATTTCAGTATCAAATTACTAAGATGCCATACGAAATAAAATTTATGGGGGCTAGGGCTGTGCTGCATTTCAATATTGAACCGGCAGTTATAAAATTAGATTGATTATTAAGGTAGTAAAGTAAAATTCGCACCATAAACTGATACGTTGAAGCGTATCACAAGTAGTGCGTGTTAAGACACAATACGCACATGTGGTAACCAGAGAGTTATCATAAGTAGATAAAATATAACCATTTAAAAATATTATCATAACATATATAAGGTTTGAGCTCGGTATTCTACCGAACTTAAACCTTAGAAGTTATCTAAAATTATTTTTTTAAATTCATGGTGTCAGCTTATAGATGGGCTTATCATTTATAAATTAAACATGTGATTCTGTTAGTTCTAAAAATTCTTCAATATCCTTATGCACTGAATCCAGTGCTTCTTGCCAGAAGTCTGGTTTTCTCAGGTCAACATTTAAGTGCTTTTCAGCAAGGTCTTCTGTAGTCATGCTCGCAGTATCGCGAAGAAGTGCAATATAGTCATCTTCAAGTAACGTATCGTCTTCTAAGAAACGGTTGTATATACCTAAGCTGAAAAAGTATCCAAATGTATAAGGGAAGTTATAGAATGGTACGCCTGTAATATGAAAATGTAACTTTGTTGCCCAGAACATTGGATGGTATGAACGAAGTGCATCTTGATAGGCTTCTTTTTGTGCTTCTTCCATCAGTTCTTGCAGTCTGTTGCTGTCTACAGTTCCTTGTTGGCGTTCATCATATAAATTGCGTTCAAAGATATAGCGTGCATGGATATTCATCATGAAAGTCGCACTTCTAGCAATTTTTTCATCTAGTAAGTTGATTTTTTCTGCATTGGATCTTGCATTTTCAATCGTTGCATTTGAAACGACAAGTTCTGCAAATGTAGAAGCTGTTTCTGCAACGTTCATTGCGTAACGTTGGTTAAATAGTGGTAAATCACGCAGGACATAACTATGGAATGCGTGTCCGAGTTCATGTGCGAGTGTTGACACGTTGCTTGTGCTACCGGCAAACGTCATAAAAATACGTGACTGTTTAGATTCAGGAAGATTTGAACAGTATCCACCTGGACGTTTTCCTGGACGATCTTCCGCTTCAACCCACTGCTCTTCAAAAGCTCGATGTGCCATCTCTGCCATTTTTGGACTGAATGATTTAAAGTTATCGATAATAAACGTTGCTGCTTCATTGTAAGTATACCGCTTGCTCGTATAATCACCTACGTCAACACTTGCTGTAACATCGAGCCATCCTAATTGATCAACACCAATTAATTGCGCCTTTCGTTCAAAGTATTTTTTGAAAGGTGTTTTATTTTTTGTAATAGTATCCCACATCGTATCGAGAGTTTCTTCTTCCATACGGTTATAGTCTAGTGGCACTTTCATATAATCTTTATAGTCGTGAAGTTCATAGTCGTTTAAACGGAATCCTGATAAATGATTTAGCGTTGTAGAGAATAAATCAGCTTTTTTCTTCCATGTTTCTTCCCAAGTTTTTAAAAGTTTTTCACGATGTTTTGGATTTTCTTCTGACTTCATCTTGTTTTCAAATTGACCGGCTGAATAATAAACGGTTTCATTATCTTCAGTTACCGGAATTTGAATAGAAGCGACGAGTTGATTGTACATATTATTCCAGCCCTGTAAGCCGTCTAGTGACAAATGATTGATGATTGTTTCTTCTTGAGTTGATAGTAAATCTTTTTCTTTTTGTCGTATTTCTTCTAACGGGAAATGCATCGGTTTAAAGAAATCTTCCTCTAACAGCTTGCTAAATTGATCTTCAGTCAGTGCACTGATCTTTTTATTTAAAATAATATTCTGTGATGAGAGGTCTTTACGTAAGTTCGCAACCGCATTTAAATTCTGCATTGCTTTTTGATCGGTAACATCTGCAGATACTAAACCATTCGCAAAACTCCCCATCTCACCAAGCGCGTTTGAAATTTTTTCATAGTTTTGTAAGATTCCTTTCAGTGACGTAAAATCATTTGAATGTTCGTCCAGCTCCCAATTATCGAGTTCGTGAGAAAAAGCTGTAATACTATCTCTTACTTCTGATAATCGTTTTTGGAAAGCTTCAGATCCACTTCCACCAGGAAATATACTCTCCATATCCCATTTTTCTTTGTAGTTCATCAATTACCTTCCTCTCTAAATTAAAACTGTATTTATTTTTATCATACAGGAAATGAATGTAGAGAAACATTAATCACGCTGATATACATTATTAGTCCGAGCATGCACCTATGCTAAACGATAAAGCAGGAACAATATTTGTAGAATTTAAACTAATAAGAAAATGCGATTTTAATTAACACAGCAAGAGTTAGGATTGTAGATGAGATGACTCTTGTTGAATACTGTAGCAAAAAGACGGGGCTAATCTAAATTAGCCCCGTCTTTTCTAAGTGTTTATTTTTCGAATACTGCATCAACAACTTTTTCTGATGATCTTCCATCATCCCAGCTGCAGAATCTTTCATAAAATTCGTTATACCGCTCTTTGTATTTCTCAGTAACTTCATCGATATTTTCAATCGCATTCATTATGTCATCATTGTTCATGAGCAATGGGCCTGGCAGTTCCGTCTCCATGTCGATGTAAAAACCGCGCAGTTGTCCCTGATATTTTTTAATGTCATAAGTAAAGAACAATATCGGACGTTTCAGGTTGGCATAATCAAAGAATACTGATGAATAGTCGCGGAAGGTTTTGATTTGTTTGTTACCTCTGCTATTCTTTTAGTTCTTCAGCATAGTCGGGATAATCTGTAATAAGTCCGTCGACACCGAATTTATAAAGCCGTTCTGCTTCTGCTTCGGTTTTTATTGTGTAGGGGCTGATCTTCATTCCTGCTTGATGTACTTTGTCTACCAATTCAGATGATGCGATTTTTAAATTAGGGTTAAAGTACTCTGTGTATGCTGCGAATTCTTGCAACTGCTGATCTGTTACGTTTTTATAATTCTCCCCGGCGAGTACACCGTGGGTGATTTCCGGCAGCAGTTCTGCTGATTTGATAACAGAGGGATGATTAAATGACTGAATAACGATATTGTTTGAAGTATCCAGCTGATATTTGGCTAAAGCTTCTGCCACTTTTTCCTCAACTCCCGGATAAAGTTCGGGAGATTTTAATTCTATTAAGATATTTATCTTCTCACCGTACATTTCTAGGACTTCATTTAAAGAGGGAATCTTTTCCCCTGCATATTTTTTATCAAACCAGCTGCCGGCATCCAATGATTTTAATTCCTGTAAAGTGTAAGCCGAAATATTTCCTGTACCATTTGTAGTTCGATCCAGAGTGTCATCGTGAATGACGACCGGTAAATCATCTTTTGACAGCTGCACATCAATTTCTATATAATCTGCCTGCATCTCAACAGCTTTATCAAAGGCGGCTAAAGTATTTTCCGGTGCATAACCGGAAGCGCCTCGATGAGCAATATTCATTATCTTGTTTCTGCTTTCGTCTGTATCTCCTCCGGAAATAACGGTGAAAGTGGCTGTCACTCCAAAAGATAAGATAATTAAGAAACTAACAATTATAGCGAATCGTTTCATCTGATATCTTTCCTTTCCCCTGTGTTTTATAACTTATGACTTTTAACTATTTTTACTGCCATTTTAGGATCATCCGTGATAATGCTGGTAAGACCTAAAGGCAGCATTTCCTTAATTGATTCAGCATCATTTAAAGTCCAAATGTTTAATCCTGTATTAGAGTTTTTGCAGTTTTTAACCAGCTCTTCGTCAATCATTAAATGATTCGGATGGTAATACTCCACACTGTATTTTCTGCAATACTGTTCAGGATCAAGTAAGTTATGCATCGTTAAAAATCCACAGCTAATCCCGGGGTTCTCTTTCTTCATTTTTAAAATGCTTTTATGATTAAAGGAAGAGATAATCACACTTCTTTCCTGCTGATAATTTACAATGATTTTATTCACCATTTCCTCTATTCCATCATTCTTTACAGTACTTGTTTTTAATTCAATATTTGTGATTAAATCTTTATCCTTTGCCCATTCAAAATACTCCTGAAGTGTCATTATTTTTTCTTCAGCTTTTTTCTGATATTCATCATTGGACTCAAAGTTTGCTGCAAAATCAAAACCTTTCAGCTGTTCTAAATTATATTCGTATATAAAACCACTGCCATTTGAAGTTCGGTCGATTCTATCATCATGACAAATGACCACTTCTCCGTCTTTTGACAGATGAACGTCGATTTCTATTCCGTCTGCCTGTTCCTGATATGCACTTTCAAAAGCTGATTTTGTGTTTTCCGGGTATTTAGAAGCGTATCCGCGGTGAGCAATAATTTTAGTCATTATAATCCTTCCTCTCTAAGCATTGTTTCCTCAGTATCAAAATCAAACAAATAAATATTTTCCAGATTAAAAGAC
>DXAZ01000047.1 GCA_019116785.1 Candidatus Atopostipes pullistercoris | reverse complement strand
CAACGCGCAGTTGATTGCTTTTTTGGGGTTTTAGGGCTTTTTGGTGGTTTTTCAATTGGGGTTAAAGGGACTTTTTTACGTTTTTTTACTTTCTGGGTCGTGTTTTCGAAGAGGGGGGATAGGTAGGAGGTTGATTTTTTTAAATTCAAAAAATCTACAAACATAAAATGTCTGTAGATTCCTTTTCTATTTATTTTATTTAGAATAAATCATCAAAGTCCATCTCGTTAAGAGATGAAACATTATAAACTTGTGCTTGTAACGAGGCGTAGGTAAAATAATCGTTGGGTTCAATCGCCATGATGTCTCGGACTTCTTCGAAATATCTGTCTGGGCGTTCATGTTTCCATAAAAAATGTAAGCAATAGTCCCATAAGTCGTCGATTGACACTTTCTGGTAGCCTTGCTTGGCAAAAGAATCCTTGATAATCGATAACCAAACCTCGTATTCAGTCTTGTCTTGTTTATCTTCTGCCATATGGATGCCTCCAAACCCTGAAACGCTTCACCATAAAGAATTAATCTTCCGTTGTCTCTTCGTCAACATCTGAAACGTCAGTATCTAAATCTTCTGTTTCTGTTGCATCTTCTACTTTTGCGACGACACGAGCTACAGCACGACGTTCAAAGGTTAAATAGATCCCTTCACAGTCTAAAACCACTGTTTTCTTTGCATCGTTAATTTCATCGATAATTCCATGTAAGCCACCAATTGTTACGATACTATCTCCTACTTTTAAATTGGAGAGCATATCTTGAACTTTTTCTTGTTGTTTCTTTTGTGGACGAATGAGTACGAAATACATAATTCCAAACATGAGTCCAAACATAATTACAGTACTTAGTAATTCCAAATTTATCTTCCTTCCAAATTTTATCAAATAACACTAGTCTTCATTTTGTACTCTATTAGATTATCAAAATTTTGAAAGAAAATCTACTTTTATCAGTGTTTTCCTTATGTTTTCACATTTTCATCGTGTTTTACGTCTAAAATGTTTGGGCATTTGGTTTATTGTAACCATATTCTTCGAAAAAAGCTTCCTTAAATTCTAATAAATGATCTTCCCGAATGGCTTTGCGAGTTTGTTCCATTAAATGAATAAGGAAACGCAAGTTATGAATGGATAATAAACGCATGCCTAAGATTTCATTGGTCTTTATCAAATGACGTAAATAGCCTCTGGAATAATTTTGACAAGTCTCACAATCACATTTTGGATCGAGAGGTGTCCAATCTCGCGCATATTGGGCATTTTTAATCACTACGCGTCCCTGACTGGTCATCGCTGTGCCGTTTCTAGCAATTCTTGTTGGCAGCACACAGTCAAAAATATCGACTCCACGAATGACACTTTCAATCATCGCAGCTGGTGTGCCGACTCCCATGAGATAGCGTGTTTTATTTTCTGGCAATTCTGGGGTTAGATAATCAAGCACTTCATACATTTCTTCGTGGGTTTCTCCGACTGAAAGACCACCAATGGAATAACCAGAAAAATCCATACTTGATAAATCTCGCGCATGTTGAAGACGTAAATCTTTATAACCGCCTCCTTGTACGATACCAAAGAGTCCTTGTTTTTCCCAGTTATGGTGTGCTTTAAGTCCACGTTCTGCCCAGCGTGTGGTGCGTTCGATTGATTTTTTTATATAATCATAGGATTCATCAAAAGGCGGACATTCGTCAAAACTCATCATAATATCGGAACCTAATTCATTTTGAATTTGAATGGATTTTTCAGGCGTTAAGAAAAGTTTACTGCCATCTAAATGGCTCTTAAAATGAACGCCTTCTTCCGTAATTTCCCGAGAATCAGCTAAGGAAAATACTTGAAAACCTCCTGAATCGGTCAAGATTCCTTGGTCCCAATTCATAAAGTCATGCAAACCGCCTGCTTCTTCAATCAAGTCGGAGCCTGGGCGCAACCACAAATGATACGTATTACTTAAAATGACACCTGCTCCCATTTTCTTTAATTCTTCAGGAGTTATGGCTTTTACAGTAGCTTGTGTTCCTACTGGCATAAACATTGGCGTCTCAAATGTACCATGAGGTGTTTCTAATTTTCCGAGCCGTGCTCCGGTATGTTTTTCTTTTTTAATTAAATGATAGTTAATTGGATGTTCCAAATGTTTTCTTCCTTTACTTTTTAATTCATGCTTTTTAATTCAATTTCTATTTTTGAGTAAATCATCGATTTTATTTGTCGTGTTTTCAAAAGGACAGTGAAGGTTTACTGAACGAACATCGCGTCCCCAAAGCTGAAGAAGCGATATTGTTCATCAACCGCATGGTGGTATGCATTTAAGACAAATTCTCGTCCGGCAAAAGCACTAACTAACATAATAAGTGTTGATTTTGGCAAATGAAAATTTGTAAGAAAGGCATCAACAAATTTAAAGGTATACCCTGGTTTAATGAAAATATCTGTCCAGCCGCTGTCCGCTTCAAGTCTACCATCAAACTTATTCGCAATGGTTTCAAGGGTGCGAATACTGGTGGTACCTACTGCAACCACGCGTCCGCCATTTTCTTTTGTTTTGTTTAAAAGGTCCGCTGTTTCTTTAGAGAGTTGATAATACTCACTATGCATCTTGTGATCTTCGACATTTTCCACATTCACTGGACGGAAAGTACCCAGCCCCACGTGAAGCGTAAGAAAGGCAAGTTGTACGCCTTTTTCTTTCAGTTGTTCTAAAACCTCATCTGTAAAGTGTAAACCTGCTGTAGGCGCTGCTGCTGATCCATTTTCTTTAGCGTAAACCGTCTGGTAACGATCCGCCTCATCTAATTTTTCTGTAATATATGGAGGCAGTGGCATTTCGCCTAATTCTTCTAAGATTTCTAAGAAAATTCCGTCATAAGAAAAATCTAAGATACGCCCGCCTTCTTCTAAGACTTCGACGACTTCTGCCGTTAATCGTCCATCGCCGAAAGTAATTGTTGTTCCAACTTTGGCTTTTTTTGCGGGTTTCATCAGCGTTTCCCAACGATCGCCTTCTGTATTTTTTAAAAGGAGGACTTCTAAATGAGCGCCTGTTTCCGTTTTTGTACCAAACAATCGTGCCGGTAACACGCGTGTGTTATTCATAACCAGCGCATCATTTGGTTTCAATTCATCAATAATATCTAAAAATGTTTTGTCTTCTATTGTTTGTTGCTGATGATCAAGGACCATTAACCTAGAAGCACTGCGGTTCTTTAAAGGCACTTGTGCAATTAATTCCTCAGGTAAATCGAAATCAAAATCATCTGTTTTAAAAGAGTTCACTTATTTCATCACTTTCTTCTTCATAAATTATTTTTACTGTTTGGGTTGGTTTTTATTTCGACAAAAATCCCCCCATTGATTCGTGTTTTAAAAAAGAAGGGGTAACTTTTTGAATCTTTATTTTTCATCATCTTGCCAAAAAGGGATATCTAAATGGTCATAAGCTTTTTTCGTGGCCATTCGTCCACGAGGCGTGCGTTGAATAAAGCCTTCTTGGAGCAAAAATGGCTCGACCATATCTTCAATGGTCCCTGAATCTTCGCCAATATTTGCGGCAAGTGTACTCAAGCCGACCGGTCCTCCATTATACAATTCAATCATGACCTCAAGAATTTTTTGGTCAATGGTATCTAATCCAGCTTTATCCACGCTTAACATATCTAAAGCATTTGAAGCAATTTCACGTTCAATTACACCATCCGCTACAACTTCTGCATAATCACGCACACGCTTTAACAAACGATTCGCCACTCGTGGCGTTCCACGTGAGCGTCGAGCCACTTCTACAGCACCTTCTTTTTCAATATCCGCACCTAACACACGACTCGAGCGGTAAATAATTTCAGTTAAACTGTCCACCGTGTAATATTCCATATGCGAAACAATTCCAAAACGATCCCGTAAAGGTGCTGATAATAAACCAGCTCTTGTTGTTGCCCCAATTAAAGTAAAAGGTGGCAATGAAAAATGAACGGGACGAGCTGTATCCCCTTCGCCAATAATAATATCAATATAATAATCTTCCATGGCCGAATACAACATTTCCTCTACAAAACGTGGCAAACGGTGAATTTCATCAATAAATAAAATTCCCCCCGGCTCTAAATCATTCAATAAAGCCACAATATCGCCCGCCTTATCAATGGCCGGACCGCTTGTTGTGCGGATGCTCGTGCCCATTTCATTGGCAATAATCATCGCCAAAGTCGTTTTCCCCAAACCCGGAGGACCATACAATAACACATGGTCTAAAGCTTCCGAGCGATTTTTAGCTGCTTGAATATAAATGGAGATTTCTTTTTTTATTTTTTCCTGTCCAATATATTGATTCAATCGCTGAGGCCGCAAAGAAAGTTCACTCGCACTCTCCATCTCGTCAAAAGCCTCACCAGAAATCATTCGTTCCTGATCCACCTGCTTCATCCTCCCACATTTTTTTGTTCATTATTCTCTTCTTCTTTTTCAAAATACGACCGATTTTCTGCTAGTAGCTTGTCTTTTGTCATTTAACGAATGAGATGTTTTAAGGCTTCGCGGATATAATCGTCCGCTGACGCGTCCGCTAAATCCTTAAGCAGCGGGGTAACTTTTTTTATATCCCGTTTCGTGTAACCAAGAACAGCCAATGCTTCCAGTGCTTCATCTAATTCAGGCTGTGAGGAAGTTTGTTCTTTTGGTTTGCCAAAGACTTCAATCACTTCTGGGGATAATTCAGATAATTTTCCTTGAAGATCCAAAACAATTTGTGAAGCGGTCTTTTTCCCAACGCCTGGGAATTTTTGTAAATATTTTATGTTATTTTGTTCTACGGCTTGCACAAAACCAACGTGATCTTCTGCCGCTAAAATCGCTAGCGCACTTTTTGGTCCAATGCCTGACACGCCAATCAGTTTCATAAACAATTCTTTTTCTTCTTTATTAATAAAACCATACAAGCGAATGTCGTCTTGTGTCACACTGTGGTAAATATAAATTGTAGCTTCTTGATTGATTTGACTGGATAGTCGAAATGGATTGGCGATAAAAATATGATAGCCGATGCCTTGATTATCCAACACCATATGACTAGGATTCACTTCAATAACTGTACCTTTTATGTATTCGTACATATATTTTTCTAACCCCTCATTCATTTCTGAAATTTCTAACCCATTATAACATAATATTAAGAG
>DXAZ01000046.1 GCA_019116785.1 Candidatus Atopostipes pullistercoris | reverse complement strand
GGAAACTTTATTTTCTTACTGGAATTAATTTTGACACGTGATCAAAGTAGAAATTTCGTTTTCCTCTTTTGAGTAAAATGAATAAGATATGGATAAATAAAACAATCCACATGATTACATTGAAAGCAAAGGTTGCAACGGTGATCCATACTTGATAAGGATAAATATTAGAATTTATATCTAACTCAACACTATTTAACAAACTGAGCGACCAAGAGACGAGCCAAGGAAAATACAAGGCAAAGAATCGGTTAAACAAGGATTTCCAGGAAGGTGTTTCTCCATCAAAATCAACGAGTTTAAAGCGCATGATATTTGTTCCAATTGTTTTTCCTTTCCCAAAAAGAGGCACCAAAAAGTAAAGAATAACAAAGCCAATGGTAAAATAAAAAAATTCAAAGAACTCATTTGTCGAAAAGAACCTTGCTATTAGAGACCAACTAAATTTAATGAATAGATAATCGATGTATATAGCGATTAATTGTGACAATGGTGGCACAAAACCGCTGTGCTGAATTTTTTCCGCTTTAGCTAAAAGACTTTTTTGCGATGGAAATAAAGCAAGTAGGATAGGGGCAACCAAGAATCCAAACAAAGCACCTGTACTATTTAAAAACAGATCATCCACGTCGAAAATACGATAAGGACAGTTGTAAATCCCATAAACTCCAGTTAATTGTGTGATTTCATAAAAAAAAGATAGTAAAAGACCTAAACCAAAAGCTTTCTTCCAATATCTTTTCTCTTGAAAAAAGTATCTGAGATAAACCCCAAAAGGGAAGAGGAGCAAAAAGTTAAAAGCTGCTTGCCAAAACGCACTATGTTTAAACATTTGAGTATAAGTAGAAGGTTCTGACCAAACGACAGAACTATTTTTAATAATATCCGAGATAAAACTAAATGGAATAAGTGAATAATGTACGGTACCAGGAGCTTGTAAAGAACAAGTATCTCGTGTATTTGGCAATGGTAAAAGAACTAAAAATAAAGCCGTTAACATATAAAATGCAAAAGAATAAGCTACAAGCGAAGCCCAAGGACTTAAATAACCGTATTTCCTATAACTATAAATAAGCCAAGGGAGAATAAGTAAAAAACTTAAAGGGAAAAATATAATAATTGCCGTCTTTATGGGAAATAAATAAACAGACATGTTCATACTCCTCTTTTTTTGAATTTGGTAAAAATATATGTTGAATAGTAAATGTATTCCTATTTTATTTTACCTTAGGTGTTTGTTGGGTTTCAAATCAAAGCCTTAAAGATATAGACAATTAAAAAAGTTTTTACGGAGACTAAAAAAGTGATTCCTTTTTAATCCATTATGATTAAAAAAGGAATCACTCTTGATTTCACTTCTCTATTTGGTCCATGTAATCTTCCACTAAATCCCCGTAATTATTGCTCGTAAGAAAATTTACGATTTCATATTGTCTTGTTGGATCCTCAGAATAATCATCCTCTGCACGATAGAATTTACCTTCAAAGGTCATCTCTACAATTTTTCGAAGTAAGATTTTGGGGCTTAACATCGCGATATTCACTCTTATGTATTCATTATTTGGTTTTGTTTCATCAAGAATTTTTATTTCATTAAACCCAGGTTGCCAATCAATAATATCTTTATAAAAAACTTGAACTTCTTTTTTCTTTGTTTTTAAAAGGAAGGATTCTGAATCTTCTTGATAAGAGATGTCGTACTTTGATTTTAAGAACCAAACAATTCCTAGGAAGACAAGCGTTAAAACTAAAAAGGCAATGGTCATTTCAGTTTCTCGAATAAAAAGCCCAATAATCATAAATATGGCACTAAGAATAGCTATAAAAGTCAGTAATTTTAAAAGGAAATGATCGAATTTTCCAGGGGTCTGTACATTTTTAGTATGGTTAGGTTTTGCTAATTTGTTTCGGATTGTATTAGTAACCCAATAAATCATTAAGATGAGTAAGGGTAAGAAAATAAATGTAAACGTAGGGTTCTCCATAATTATTCTCCTTTGAAAAAATTATTTATTTTTCATTATAGCATACTAAAAAAGCGGAACAAATGAAGTGGATTTTATTTGGATATTTTTTATCGAACAAATATAGTTCATGAGTACTTTTTTCTAGATTATGAAAATAAATTTAGATATAATTTAAAATTATAAACTGAAAGGAGCTTATTCTATGAAAAAATGGACAATGTTAATGCTGTCTGCTCTCCTCTTAGGAGAATGTAGTACAGATAATGGAAATACGACAAAGGAGGAGGTAGAGACTGATTCTTCAGAAAATGAGACAGTAGAAAACACAACTCAAGAAACTGATAATGAAAGTTCAAATGAAGACAATGATGAGAACAAAATCTATAAAATTGGAGAACCTGCAATCATTACAAGTGATCTATATGATTTTGATTACGAAGTAACGGTGACAGACTTTGAGATGACAGAAGAGGTAGATGGAGTAAGTATTTTTGATTATGTGCGGGGACTAGATGAGGATGATCCCACACGTTTTGCGGTTGTCTATGTTACAATAAAAAATATTAGTGATGAAGCTTATATTCCAAATGAGATGTTTTCAGCTAACTTTTCAGATGTTGACCAAGGAGCGGGAGTAGTGGCTGAACTAGAATTTTCTCCAGAATTAGATGAAGAATTAGCACCAGGTGAAGAGATCAACAGTAAAGTGGTTTATACTTATGATTTAAATGAGGAAAATACCTACTGGTTTAAATATGAAATTATGTCTGATGAAGAGACAATCTTTGAAGTAACGGATTAAACGAAATAATCGATTATTGTATGGACGATATCATTCCCAAAAGATATTGTCCATTATTTTTTTAGAATAGTTTCATAATTTAAAATAAGACGAGATGATTTATATAAAAACCCAAATTGTTTTTATGTAGCGAAAAATAGAAATCATTCATTGATGTAAACGCATTCTAAAGCAATTTTTGCAGGAATTTCTTTTAATTATCTTATGTACTTTTTTCACTTGAATAAATGAAAAATTATAGTGAAAAACATTGGATTATTGTATGCAAAAGTGATAGTATCTTAATGTTGAAAAAAATCAAGTTGAAAAGAACTATTTATGGGAGGATTTATTGAATGTCAGCTAAAAATATTAAAGTAGGCTTAGCGGTACTAAAAGTACTTGAAGGATGGGATGTAGACACCATTTATGGTATTCCATCTGGAACATTGAGTTCATTAATGGATGCAATGGGGGATAAAGAAAATAATATTAAATTTCTTCAAGTTAAACATGAAGAAGTAGGTTCGATGGCAGCCGCAATGCAATGGAAATTCGGTGGAAAACTAGGGGTATGTGTTGGATCTGGTGGTCCTGGGGCATCACACTTAATTAACGGACTTTATGATGCAGCAATGGATAATATACCAGTGGTTGCTATTTTAGGTGCACGTCCTCAAAAAGAATTAAACATGGATGCTTTCCAAGAATTAAATCAAAATCCAATGTATGATCACATTTCTGTGTTTAATCGTCGCGTAGCTTATCCAGAACAATTACCAAAATTAGTGGATGAAGCAGCAAGACATGCCATTTCAAAACGTGGAGTAGCTGTTTTAGAAGTTCCAGCAGACTTTGGCTTTGAAGAAATTGCTGAGGATGCTTATTACTCTTCAGGTTCTAGTTACCGTGACTATGTTCCTTCTGCTATTAATGAAAAGGATATTGATGACGCTGTAGAATTATTAAACCAATCTAAACGTCCAGTAATTTATGCAGGTATAGGAACGATGGGACACGGACCAGCTGTTCAAGAATTAGCACGAAAAATCAAAGCGCCTGTCATTACTACAGGGAAAAACTTTGAAACATTTGAATGGGATTTTGAAGCCCTTACAGGTTCAACTTACCGAGTAGGCTGGAAACCTGCAAATGAAACAATTCTTGAAGCAGATACTGTACTTTTCGTTGGTTCAAATTTCCCATTTGCAGAAATAGAGGGAACATTTAGAAATATCGAGAACTTTATTCAAATTGATATTAACTCAGCTATGCTTGGAAAACGTCATAACACAGATGTTGCGATTCTTGGAGATGCAGGAGAAGCAGTTGATTTAATTTTAGATAAAGTAGACGCTGTTGAAGAATCTGCTTGGTGGAATGCCAACCTTAAAAACATCGAAAACTGGCGTGCGTTTATTAATAAACTAGAAACAAAAGAAGAAGGACCTCTTCAATTCTATCAAGTTTATAATGCAATTAATAAATATGCGGATGAAGATGCAATTTATTCTATTGATGTTGGTAACTCAACACAAACTTCAATTCGTCATTTGCATATGACACCAAAAAATATGTGGCGTACTTCTCCATTATTTGCAACAATGGGTATTGCTATACCAGGTGGACTTGGAGCGAAAAACACTTATCCAGACCGTCAAGTATGGAATATTATTGGAGATGGTGCTTATTCAATGACTTATCCAGATGTTGTAACAAATGTTCGTTACAATATGCCTGTAATTAACGTTGTCTTCACAAATACAGAATATGCATTCATCAAAAATAAATATGAAGATACAAATGAGAATTTATTTGGTGT
>DXAZ01000045.1 GCA_019116785.1 Candidatus Atopostipes pullistercoris | reverse complement strand
AGGCGACCATGTGGAACAAGGGGATGTCATTTGTATTGTCGAAGCTATGAAGCTTATGAATGAAATACAAGCTCCACATTCAGGGGTAGTCACAGAAATTTTAGTTGAAAATGAAGCGGTCGTTGAGTACAAACAACCGCTCGTTCGAATCGATTAGTGTTTTATAAGGAGGACAAAATGTCAGAACAAAATAAACCCGTCATGACAGCTCAAGAAGTTATGGATGTCATTCCTAACCGTTATCCCATGTTTTTTGTTGATCGGGTAGAAGAGCTGGATTTAGAAGAACGGATCGTTGCTACCAAAAATGTTGCAGCCAATGAATCTTACTTCCAAGGACACTTTCCTGGAAATCCGATTATGCCAGGTGTTTTACAAATTGAAACCATGGCACAAGTCGGATCCATCCCTTTATTAATGAGTCCAAATTTTAAAGGAAAGATTGCTTTTTTAGCGGCTGTAGATAAAGTAAAATTCCGGAAAAATGTAGTACCTGGAGACGTTTTAACCATTACAGTAGAAATTGTGAAATTAAAAGCTGTTATGGGAATTGGACAAGGAACGATTACAAACCAAAATGGAGACGTTGTTTCCGAAGCAAAAATGACCTTTATTATTAGTGATTTAGAACAGTTATAGGTGGGACGCTATGTTTCAAAAAGTATTAGTCGCTAACCGAGGAGAAATTGCGGTGCGAATTATTCGTGCCTTGAGAGAACTAGGGATTACATCCGTTGCAGTATTTAGTGAGGCGGATCGTTATGCTTTACATACCGAATTAGCAGATGAAGCCATCTGTATTGGACCGGCAAAAGGGATGGATTCTTATGGGAATCCAGTAGCTATTTTGAGTGCTGCTAATGTATCTGGTGCGGATGCTATCCATCCAGGTTATGGTTTTCTGTCCGAACGCAGTGATTTCGCCTCTTTATGCGAAAAAATGAATATTAAATTTATTGGACCAAATAGTGAGATTATTCGTGATATGGGAAATAAACAAAATGCGCGTACCACCATGCGAAAAGCCGGTGTGCCCATTGTCCCCGGTGGAAAAGATTTGGTTGAAGATATCGACCAAGCTCGTGAAATAGCCAAAGAAACAGGGTATCCTTTAATGATTAAAGCTGCAGATGGCGGTGGGGGAAAAGGTATGCGCTTGGCCAATTCGCCTGATGATTTAGAGCCTATGTTTACGCAGGCACAAAATGAAACGCAAAGTATTTATGGGAATCGTCATTTATATATTGAGCGGACCATTTATCCAGCCAAGCACATTGAAGTGCAAATCTTAGCAGATGAGCATGGAAATGTGGTTCATTTAGGTGAACGGGATTGTTCCCTTCAAAGAAATAACCAAAAAGTGATTGAGTTTTCTCCTTCACCTACTTTATCCGAACAAACACGCAAGAAGCTCAACCAAGCAGCTGTCGATGCAGCTAAAGCTATTGGTTATACCAATGCGGGAACGATTGAATTTTTAGTCGATAATGATGAGAATTTCTATTTTATGGAAATGAATACCCGTCTGCAGGTGGAACACCCGATTACAGAAATGGTCACTGGTGTAGATATTGTAAAAGCACAGATTGAAATTGCAGCCGGCAAGCCTCTACCCTTTAAACAATCCGATATTGAGTTCAATGGCTTTGCCATTGAGTGTCGACTAAATGCTGAAGATCCTTATAATAATTTTCAACCGTCAAGTGGCTATATTGATCGTTTATTTTTACCGAATGGTGGAATGGGCTTACGTGTTGAAACGACCTTATATTCCAACTACACGCTTCCACCATTTTACGATTCAATGGTAGCTAAAATTATTACCCATCAGCCTACAACAGAAGAGGCTTTCAAATTGATGGAGCGAGCATTATACGAAGTGACGGTAGAAGGATTAAATACCAATATTGAATTATTGGAAGATTTAGTCAGTCATCCAGAAGTTCAGGCAGATAATGTTCACGCTAAATGGCTAGAAGAAAAGTTTATGCCTCAATGGTTAGCTCAAGCAGCAGAAGAATTAGTTTTGGATGAATAAAACAAGTAAGCAACAAGAGGAGAGAATAGAGGATGGCTTTATTTCGCAAGAAAAAGAAGTACGTAGAAATCAATCCAAATAGAGCAGATGAACTCAGAGAAAGGCGTGCTCAAATTCCAGATGGTTTGGCTGAACGTTGCCCAAAGTGTCAGGCAATCATCTTTCAAAATTCGATTGAAAATGACTTTTTATGCCCAAAATGTAGCTATCATCTACAATTTCCAGCTTTAAAACGAATTAAGTGGTTAGTAGATGAAGGGTCTTTTGAAGAATGGGATAGTGATCTGACTGCAAAAGATCCTCTAAACTTTCCAGGTTATCAAGAAAAATTAGAGACAAGTCAAAAAATCACTCAACTAAAGGAAGCTGTTATAACAGGGCAGGCTGAGTTAGAAGGGCTTCCTTTTGCAATTGGTGTGATGGATAGCCGCTTTATAATGGCGAGCATGGGCACTATTGTGGGTGAGAAATTGACCCGCTTATTTGAGCAGGCGACAGAAAAAGAACTTCCTGTTGTTTTATATATCGCTTCGGGAGGTGCGCGGATGCAAGAAGGAATTTTATCTTTAATGCAAATGGCTAAAATCTCACAGGCCGTTTCTAAACATAGCCAAGCTGGCTTATTTTACTGCACGGTTCTTACTCATCCAACAACTGGTGGTGTGACTGCTAGTTTTGCGATGCAGGGGGATATTACATTAGCTGAACCCGAAGCCATCGTAGGCTTTGCTGGAAAACGAGTCATTGAACAAACAATTGGTTCAGAATTACCGAATGATTTCCAAACAGCCGAAACCGTTTTGAAAAATGGCTTTATTGATCATATCGTTCCACGGAAAAAGCAAGCACGGGTCTTACGTTTTTTGTTAGCTGCACATAAACCTTCTTCAGAAAGCGCAGGTGTCTAAATGAACGCTTATGATATTGTAAAGAAAGCACGCGACATTCAACGTCTATCGACCATTGAAATCATCAATGCTCTCTGCTCTGAATTTATCGAACTCCATGGAGATCGCCGTATGGAAGATGATCAAGCAGTTGTTGGAGGAGTAGGTCTGATACAGGACAAAGATCCAATCACGATTATTGGGATTCAAAAAGGACGGAATACAGAAGAAAATATTCGTAGAAATTTCGGCTCGAGTGGGCCGGCTGGCTATCGAAAAGCAGAGCGCTTGATGAAGCAAGCTGAAAAATTTCAACGACCTGTTTTGACTTTAATCAACACAGCAGGGGCATATGCAGCTCCAGAATCAGAAGAATACGGGATTGGTGAAGCTATTGCTAGTATGCTAATAACTATGAGCGAATTAACAGTACCTACTTTAGCTATTATTCTCGGAGAAGGGGGAAGTGGCGGTGCGATTGCACTAGCTTTAAGTGACCAAGTGTGGATGCTTGAAAATAGTATCTATTCGATTCTCTCTCCTGAAGGCTTTGCCTCTATTTTGTGGAAAGACTCTCGTTTAGCCCAAGAGGCGGCTGACATTATGAAGTTAACTGCGACAGAGCTCAAGGAACTTCAAGTCATTGACCGAGTCATTGCCGAAGGAGAAAAAGGAGAAACATTTACGAATGAAGAATTAGCGGAACGTTTGATTCCTAAGATCATAGCGACCTTTGAAGAGTTAGAGAAGTTAGATCCAAAAGAAAGGGTAGCCAATCGTTATAATCGTTTTCGAAAGTTCTAATATTCTAATAATGGAGGTTAAATATTGATATGATAACTGGTATAGGAGTTGATTTGGTTGATTTAGACCATATGGCTTCAGTGTGTCAAAAACAACCTCAAATTTATAAAAAAATCTTGACAGAAAAAGAGTGTCAAGTCTATAAAAAGCATAGTGAGAAACGGAAGTTGGCTTTTTTAGCAGGTCGATATGCAGTAAAAGAAGCCTTTAGTAAAGCGATGGGGACCGGCATTGGTAAAACAGTCACTTTTCAAAACATTTCAATATTGAACGATGAAAAAGGGCAGCTGCTTGTTGTGCAGAGCCCTTTTAAAGGGAATGTCTTTGTTTCGATTAGCCATTCTAAAAGAAAGGCAGTTGCCCAAGTGATTTTAGAAAGACCACAGTAACAAAACTTGAAAAAAAGGAATGATTCAACTAAAATACTATTTGATAGATAGAAAGAACCATTCAAAGACAATTAAGCTATGGAAGTTTGGTTAAATTCCAACACGGTCCCGCCACTGTAATCATGCATTTGCATGGAGTCAGATCTTTGCTTAGTTTGCTAATAATGCACATGAACTGTTTCGAGGTCAGACAGTTACATGAAATAGTCTATGTTTGGGTGCATAGGCTATTTTTTATTCAAAAATGTGCGCCCTTAGCTAGTGAATGAAATCTATTTTAAAAATTGAAGAAAATATCAAATAAGAGGAGAAACAAAATGGATAAAAAAATATTAAGTAAATTATTCTTATACTCACTATCAGGAGCTTTATTGGTCGGATGTGGAAATCAAGCGGAAGAGACGCCTGAGGAAGCAGAAGAACCAGAAACAGAAATAACAGAAACCCCTGAAGAGGATGCGACAGAAACAGAAGAAACTGAAGAAGCCACTGATACTGAAGATGCTGCGGATGAAGTTTCTTTTACTATTGATATTTTAGTGGATGGAGAAACGGTTGCTGATTTAAGTAAAGAAGTAACAGCTGAAGAAGGTATGTATCTTCTTGATGTAATGGAAGAAACTTATGATATCGAAGAAACAGATGGTTTTATTTCTTCTATAGAAGGATACGAACAAGATGAAGCAGAGAATCGTTACTGGTTATACTATATAAATGGTGAATCCGGTGAAGTAGGTGCAGCTGATTATGCTCCAGAAGCAGATGATCAAATAGAGTGGAGACTAGAAAGTTTTGAATAAATCGTCAAATTATTTTAACGTATACCGAATCTCCTTACTCGCAATAATGACCGCTCTAACTGCGGTTGGTCGTTTAGCTTTTGCTCTGCCTTTTATGCCAAATATTCAACCTATGACGGCTTTGCTCATTATTATTGCTTTAAATATCGGTATCGTTGATAGTTTGATTGTTTCTTTATTATCGATATTACTGACGAATTTATTCTTGGGGATGGGACCTTGGACGGTTTTACAAATTATTTCATTTGGACTCGTTATTTTGTTGACGGGCTTGGTTAAATATTTTTATCAGCCTCAATCTTTCGTCAATCGAATTATTTTTGCTATTTGGGCAGGGCTTATGGGTTTTATATATGGCTTTGTTATTTCGTATTTAAACTTTCTATTATATGGCATGAATAATTTCTGGGTTTATTATCTCAATGGCGTCCCCTTTGATTTATTGCATGCTGTTGGAAATGTTGGTTTTTTTATTATATTAGAACCAATGATCGTTCCGATTATAAAGAAAAAATTCGAAAATATATTGCACTAAAAAAATAAATTTAAAGCTCCTTTACTCTCAACGAGTAGAGGAGTTTTTGAGTGGATACGAAAAATTTTTAAACAATTTTCATTGATAGCCAACCCGCTTTGTTGTATACTAATTTCTAGCGAATCACAAGATATAGTATTAATTTTTAAATGGACTGTCTATATGTTGTGAAAATACGAACAGAAAAAGGAGTCATTAACATGGAAGCAACTAAAATTCAACCCCTAAATATCGATATTGAAAAACTAAATAAAGATATTGAAAAATTTCCTGTTGTATATCCGATTACAGAAGATATGCATATTACACATAAAGGTGTTTCTCGAATGGTAATGATTGATCGTTATTCATTTAAAGATACTAAAAAGGAAACATTATCCGAGGGCGATTTAGTTGTTCTCACTGTTAAAAATGATCCAAAATATCCAGCAAGAGGGATTGGTTATGTCCAAGAGTTGAACTGGAATACAAACGAAGCCCGTATTTTGCTTGAAGAAGAGTATAGAGGTTCCTTAGAAGACCAAGAAGAAATTGAAACAGGTTTAATTACGCGAAAAATTGATGCAATTGAAAAACCTTTGGAAATTTTCTATGAACAAATTGTCAAACGAAATGCTCGGGGATTGGCTGAAGTAGAAACGGATCCTGACAAAGTAGAAGAATCCTTCCAAAGATTCTATGACCAATTAAGAAAAGGTAACTTTGTTCCCGCTGGACGTGTGTTATATGGAGCCGGTTCAAAGACAGATGTGACATATTTTAACTGTTATGTAATGCCTTTTGTTCCGGATTCACGTGAAGGAATATCTGATCACCGAAAAGAAGTCATGGAAATTATGTCTCGAGGTGGAGGAGTCGGAACAAACGGTTCAACCCTCCGTCCACGCAATACATTGGCTCGAGGAGTAAATGGTAAATCAAGTGGATCGGTCTCTTGGTTAGACGATATTGCTCAACTAACACATTTAGTCGAGCAAGGTGGCTCACGTCGTGGTGCACAAATGATTATGCTGGCTGATTGGCATCCGGATATTTTAGAATTTATTATTTCTAAAATGCAAAACCCTCGCATTTTACGTTATTTAATTGAAAAATCAAACGATGAACAAATCAAACAACTTGCTAAAGAAAACTTAAAGTTTACACCTTTTACTGCAGCAGAAGCAGAAATGTATGACACCATCGCGAAACATAAAAATTCACCGGGACAGGGAGGATTTTCAGCAGATATTATTAATCATGCAGAAACAAAATTAAAAGATGGTGGAACTTACTCTGTTCAAAATCAAGATTTCTTAACAGGAGCTAACATCTCTGTCACTTTAACCGATGACTTTATGAAAGCCGTCGACAATGATGAAGATTGGGCTTTACGCTTCCCAGATACAGAAAATTACACTGAACAAGAAATGGCTGACTACAATGAAAAATGGGCAGAAGTTGGCGATGTTCGTGAATGGGAAAATATGGGGTATGCAGTCCGCACTTATCGAACGATTCCCGCACGTGAATTATGGAATTTAATTAATATTTGTGCAACGTATTCGGCAGAACCTGGAATTTTCTTTATTGATAATGCGAATAAAGATACTAACGCTCAGGCTTATGGACAAAAAGTTGTAGCTACAAATCCATGCGGTGAGCAACCATTAGCTCCTTATTCCGTTTGTAACTTAGCTGCTGTAAATCTAGCAGAAATGGTGGATCATGAAACGAATACGGTCGATTATGAAAAATTAATTGAAACCGTGAAGACTGGTGTTCGTATGCAAGATAATGTCATTGATGCTACACCTTACTTCTTAGAAGATAATGAAAAACAAGCGCTAGGTGAACGCCGTGTAGGTCTTGGTGTAATGGGCTTAGCTGATTTAATGATTTATACTCATAACCGTTATGGTTCAAAAGAAGGCAATGTAATCATCGATAAAGTTTTTGAAACCATTGCCGTCTCCGCTTACGAAGAATCGATTGAACTAGCAAAAGAAAAAGGAAGCTTCCCTTTCTTGATCGGTGAAACAGAAGAAGAAACACAAAAATTACGAGAAAAATTTGTTCAAACAGGCTACATGAAACGTATGCCAGAATATATTCGTGAAGGTATTTTAGAGCATGGAATTCGCAACTCTCATTTATTAACAGTAGCACCAACAGGAAGTACCGGTACTATGATGAATGTTTCAACCGGTTTAGAGCCTTACTTTGCCTTTAAATATTTCCGAAGTGGACGTTTAGGTAAATTTATTGAGGTAAATTCAGATATTGTCCAAGAATATTTACAAGCCCATCCAGAAGCGGATGAAGATCACTTACCTGATTTCTTTGTCACTTCAATGGAGCTCAAACCAGAAGAACACGTAGATGTTCAAACAACCATTCAACGTTGGGTCGACAGTTCTATTTCTAAAACAGTAAATGCCCCTAAAGGATATAGCGTTTCACAAGTTGCTAAAATATATGAACGTTTATTCAAAGGCGGTGCTAAAGGCGGAACGGTTTATGTTGATGGTTCTCGTGACTCACAAGTACTAACTCTTGAAGCGGAAGAAAATGATATAGAAAATGTTTCATTATTCGAAGTGGAAGATAGTCGTGTTGTGGATGACAGCGAAGAGTTACGTCAATTAGTGGATCAAGCAGAAAAAGAACATGTAATGCAAAAAGGACACACGGATGACGTGGTTTATGGCTCTGACATTGGAGACACTTGTCCAATCTGTCGCCAAGGGGTCGTGGAAGATATCGGTGGCTGTAACACTTGTACGAACTGTAACGCACAATTACGCTGTGGTTTGTAAAAACACCGAGAATAATTAAATGAATCCAATAAAAACTCCAAATTGCTGAGAAGTTATTTGGAGTTTTTTTCTCGATATAAAAGACAGTTAAAGTCATTTAAGAATGAAGGAGACGAAAGAATGCAAATTTATACAAGAGTTGGCGATAAAGGTCAAACCAAAATCAATGGAAATTATACGGTAAATAAAGATTCAAAACGAGTCGAAGCTTATGGAACAATTGATGAATTGAATAGCTTTGTTGGTCGAGCAGCAAGCTCAGAGGCAGCTTGGTCCAGTTTAAAGCAAGAGTTGCAGCAAATTCAACAATTTTTATTTGACTGTGGGAATGATTTAGCTACTTCTAATACGGAAAAATACCCTTATCGGATGAATATCGAACCTACTCAATGGTTAGAAAGTATTATTGACAGCTATGCAGATGAACCTGAACCGCTAGAATCTTTTATACTTCCTGGGGGGACCCCACTTGCTTCAGATCTTCATGTTTGTCGAACAGTAACGAGACGGGCAGAACGTTCGATTGTTGCTTTCAATCATTACTTAGAAGCTGGGAAAGAAATGAATGCTTATGAAACGCAACGGAAGGAGTCAGAAGCGAATCCTTACGTACAAATGTTTATCAATCGCTTGTCTGATTACTTTTTTGCGGTTGCTCGTGTGGCCAATCATCGAGCAAATACTAAAGATGTTCTTTACGAACGAAGTGGAAAGGTTTTTCATTTAGACGTAAAAAAAGAAGATTATGGCGAACTAGAAGAATAAAATTATAAGAATTAAATCTAGAGATTAGCGAATAAAGTTGATCTTTAGATTTTTTTGTCTTTATTTTTTTCATACGAGAAGTATAATGAAAGTGAGTGCGCTAACATAATACATGGTATTATAAAGAAAAGATTTGAGACAAATCAAAAATATAATGAAAAGAGGAAGACACATGAAATTAATGGCTTTTGATTTAGGGGGAACATCTGTTAAATATGGAACCTATGTGAAAGATGAACTTATTGATAAAGGAAGTTTTGTCACGCCTAACTCCTTAGAAGAACTGATGGAAAAAATGACTTCCGTAATGAATAAGCAAGAAAAAATAGAAGGGGTGGCTATAAGTGCTCCCGGTTCTGTAAACCAAAAAGATCGAGTTATTGAAGGAATCAGTGCAATTCCTTACATCCATTTCACACCTATTTATGATTTATTTGAAAAAGAATTCGGTGTACCCGTGGCGATTGAAAATGATGCAAACTGTGCAGGTTTATGTGAAGTCGAGCGAGGAGCTGCTAAAGATGGAAAAAATATCGTCTTTTTTGTTTTAGGAACAGGAATGGGAGGATCCATTTTTATCAATCGACAATTACATACCGGCAGCCATATGTATGGTGGAGAATTTGGCATGTCTCTAAATTCAAACGGAGAAACTGGCAGCAAGAATGGAACCTTAGTAGCCGCCACTAATAAATATAACGAAGAAATGGGGACAAACCTTGATGGAATTCAATTGTTAGATTTGTATGATCAAGGACAACCTGAAGCCGTTAAAACAATTGATCAGATGTTTAACGCTATCGCAGAAATTTTATACAATGTGCAAGTCATTATCGATCCAGACATCATCGTATTAGGAGGCGGAATCTCTAATCGAGCCTCTCTATCCGAAGAATTAGCAGAAAGAATGGATAAACATTTAGAAGAACTAGACATATTAGGCGCCAAGCCTCAAATAGTCAACGCCCAATACAAAAACGACGCCAACCTTTACGGAGCAGTCATCAACTACAAAAAACAAATCAAGTCTTCCCTTTAGTCCCTCTTTTTTCCTGAACACGACTTATAAAAGATTTTAGACTGATCTTTCCTTTAAGTAGAATGATTGAGCTTTTTAACAAATAAATTTCAGTGATTAGTGATTAAAACAAGACAAACCCAAATAAATCTGTTAAGATTAAAAAGACTAATCAAAAAAATGAAAAGTATAGTCATTTTAATTCAGGAGGAGTAGATCATTCATGGAATTTAAATTTCCGAAAGATTTTTGGTGGGGATCAGCTGCAAGTGGTCCACAAACAGAAGGTGTTTACGAAGGAGACAATAAGGGTGAAAGCATTTGGGACTATTGGTATGAAAAAGAACCTGAGAAGTTTTTTAATCAGGTAGGCCCTGACACTGCTTCAGCTTTTTATCAAAAATATAAAGAAGACATTCAATTAATGAAACAAACCGGTCACAATTCATTCCGTACCTCGATTCAATGGAGTCGTCTGATTCCTGAAGGTGTCGGAGAGGTCAACCAGGAAGCAGTTAATTTCTATAATGCGGTCATTGATGAGTTGATAGAAAATGATATCGAGCCCTTTATTAATTTGTTCCATTTTGATATGCCTATGAGACTTCAAGAAAAAGGGGGCTGGGAGAACCGAGAAGTTGTAGAAGCTTACGTAGAATTTGCTAAAACATGCTTTGACTTATTTGGTGATCGCGTTAAAAAATGGTTCACGCATAATGAACCCATTGTTCCGGTTGAAGGAGGTTACCTTTACCAATTCCACTATCCAAATAAAGTGGATATGAAAAAGGCTGTTCAAGTGGCTTATCATGAAGCCTTAGCAAGTGCTAAAGCCATTAAAGCCTATCATGAAGCAGATCAGGACGGTGAAATTGGAATCATCTTAAACTTAACTCCTAGTTATCCACGAGATGAAGGGAATGAGGAAGATGTAAAAGCTGCTAAAATTGCCGATGCATTTTTCAATCGCTCATTCTTAGATTCTTCAGTAAAAGGTGAGTTTCCAAGTGATTTAATTGCTTTATTAGAGGAGATCGATTATCTTCCAGAAATTGAAGATGGAGATTTGGAGATTATCAAAAATAATACCGTAGATATTTTAGGGATAAATTACTATCAACCTCGTCGTATTAAAGCGAAAGAAACAGAAGAAAGTACAGACAATGGAATCATGCCAGATAACTTCTTTGATAATTATGAAATGCCTAATCGTAAAATGAACCCTTATCGTGGTTGGGAAATTTATGAAAAAGGAATTTATGATATCCTGACAAATCTCCGTGAAAACTATGGAAATATTAAATGTTTCATCTCTGAGAATGGAATGGGCGTTGAAGGTGAAGAACGTTATATCAACGAAGAGGGTCAAATTGATGATGACTATCGTATTGAGTTCGTAAAAGATCACCTCAAATATGTCCATCAAGCTTTGGAGGAAGGAAGTAATGTTCGCGGGTACCATATGTGGACCTGTATGGATAATTGGTCTTGGACCAATGCATATAAAAATCGTTATGGCTTTATTTCAGTGGACTTAGAAAATCAGAGAAAACGAACCATTAAAAAAAGTGGTCATTGGTTTAATGAAATGACTAAGAATAATGGTTTTTAAAATCGAATCCTTAAAAAAACACCCAATAAAATTGGGTGTTTTTTTATAAGGTCATTACTTTATTTAATAAAAGACTAGACATTTAAAAATATAATGGTATACTTTATATTGTAAACGGTTTAGAAAAAATAAAAGAAAAGGAGTTTGAACAATGAATAACTTTATTGACAAGTTAAGTGATAAGTTAGTTCCTGTTGCTTCAAAGCTAGGACAAAATAAATATTTACTCGTTTTACGAGATGCCTTTATGCTAGCTTTTCCAATTACAATGTTTGGATCTTTAGTTGTGGTTATCAATAATTTACCCTTCTTTAGTGAAGAATTACAAGGAACTTTAGGTACTTTATTTGGAAATGGTCAAAATGCAACAATGTCTATTATGACTATATTTGTTACGTTTGGTATTGGGTATTATTTATCAAAAACATATGACATTGATCCAGCATTTGGTGGAGCAGTTTCTTTAGCCTCTTATCTCATCGTAACACCATTTGAGATGATTACAGAAGGTGGAGAAGTCGTTACAGGCGTTTTAACACTGGATCGTTTAGGTGCAAAAGGAATGTTTGTTGGAATGGTTGCAGCCTTTATAGCTGCTGAAGTGTATGCTCGAATTACTAAAAGAGGGATTACCATTACCATGCCAGAAGGCGTTCCTGAAGCTGTTTCTCGCTCATTTTCAGCGATGATTCCAGCAATTATAACATTAGGTATTTTCACACTACTCAATGCCCTAGTGACAGGTTTATTAGATGCTAATCTACATGACTTAGTTTATGACACGATTCAAGAACCATTAACCGGTTTAGGAAGTGGTTTGCCAGCAACATTGGTAGCGGTATTTTTCGTTCAATTGTTATGGTTCTTTGGTTTACATGGACAAATTATTGTAAACTCAGTGATGGATCCTATTTGGAATACAACTATGCTAGATAACTTAGCTGCTTATGAATCTGGTGAGCCTCTTCCTCATATTGTTACTAAACCATTTATGGAAATGTATACTGTAGGAATGGGTGGTTCAGGAAGCACTCTAATCGTGGTTATTTTAATTGCTTTCTTCATGAAGAGTCGTCAATTTAATGATGTAGGTCGACTAGCTCTAGCTCCTGGTATTTTTAACGTAAACGAGCCAGTTATTTTCGGTTTACCTATTGTATTGAATGCGGCAATCTTTATCCCTTGGTTAATTGCTCCATTAGTAACAACAACATTTAATTATATCGTAATGAATATTGGTCTCTTCCCTATACCAACAGGAGTTTCAGTGCCATGGACGGTACCAGTCTTTGCAAATGGTATGCTAGCCACTAACTCGATAATGGGTGGAGTTTTACAATTGATTGATATGGCTATAATTGGACTCATTTGGTATCCATTCTTAAAAATTGTGGATCGTCAAAATCTAAAAAATCAAGTACCAGATATGTCTGAAGCTTAATCACTTGTAAAAAATATTCTTTAAATAAAAGGCAGCTCTATATGTATAGGGTTGCTTTTTATTTGTAAAGAACTATTGTATCTAACGATATGTATATGTCTAATAAAACTAGTCTTTTATATATGTATCTGTTAGAATAGGCTCAGGTAGTCAGGTAGGGGGAATGGAATGACAAAATATGAAATGATTGCTGGGAAAATTCGCCAGCGTATTCGAGAAGATATTTATCCGGTAGGTTCGCTTATTCCAGATCAAATCACATTAGCGAAAGAATTTAATGTCAGTCGTATGACTGTAAAAAAAGCCATGGATATTTTAGAACTTGAAGGACTGATTCTGCGGAAACGAGGAGCAGGGACTTTCGTTAAGAAAACAGCTTTAAGTGAAGGACTTACTGCCAGCATTATGGAGTATGAAGGCTTAACCAAACAGTTAAGTAATCAAGAAGTCAAGAGCCAAATCATTTCTTTTAAGCTCGATTTTCCAAATGAATTGGTCCAAGAAAAATTAATGTTGGACAAACATGACCCCATCTATAAAATTATTCGATTAAGAATTGTAGATGGTGCGCCATATATCCTTGAACATACAATCATGAATGCAAATTTAATTCCTGGAATTAACGAAGAAATTTTACATCAATCTATCTACGACTATATTCATCAAGAATTAAACTTGCAATTTGGAGGGGCCCACAGAATTATTCAAGCCGACAAAGCTTCTGAATACGATCAAAAATATTTAAAATGTGAAGAACACGATCCTATTTTAGAAATCGAACAAGTCGTTTATTTAGAAGACGGAACCCCTTTTGAATATTCAAGAAGTCGCAATAAATATAATACTCGAAGCTACAATGTCGTAGATTTTTAAGCATAAAAAGCGGTGCAAGTGAATCCACTAGATTCACTCGCACCATTTTTATTTTCTTATCAAAGCTCTTCGCCTATTGCTGTTTGTCCAAACACGACGGATGATTTGCATAAAATTTTGAATGTATAGTTTAAGCTGTAATTCCACCATCAGCAATAAATTCAGCTCCGGTAGAGTAGCTCGAGTCATCGGAAGCTAAAAATAATACTAGTTGGCTAATTTCACTAGGTTCAGACATACGTTTTAATGGAATAGTTTTAACCATGGCTTGAATTTGTTCAAAGGCGGCACTTTGTTGAACCATGGGTGTATTAATAACTCCGGGATGAACGGAATTTACTCGAATATTGTAATGTGCTAATTCTTTAGCTGCTGCTTTTGTCATTCCACGTACAGCAAATTTTGTGTCGGTATACCCGATAGCTCCACCGGTTAACCCATTAATCGAAGAAATATTAATAATGGATCCATCATCAACTTTCTTCATGGAAGGCACGACATACTTCATTCCTAAAAAGACACTTACTTGATTAATTTGAACCACATTCATATAGTCTTCTAAGGAAGAGTTTTCAACGCTTAATACCGGGCTAATCCCAGCATTATTGACTAAAATATTTACAGGTCCAAATTTTTCTTCTGTTTGGTGCACAACTTTTTCCCAACCCGCTTCATCCGTAACGTCATGTTGAATAAAATGAGCGCTTTCTCCTAATTCATCCGCTAGCGCTTGTCCTTTCTCGGTATTCACATCGGTTAAAACGACCTTTGCTCCTTCTTTAATAAATAAACGTACATGTGCTTCACCCATTCCTGCGGCTCCACCTGTAATAATTGCTACTTTGTTTTGTAATTTCTCCATTTCAATGCCTCCTATAGTATAATAAGTAATCTTATAATAAGTATAACGCTTTCAATGAAAAAAGAAAACATGGTTCTTTTTTCTAATATATTATTATGTTTATATTCTTTATTTGTATATCATCACCTCTTGCGTTCGTGTTTTTGACTATGATTCGTTTTTGGGGAGCTATTTTATGTAAGTTGTTAACTCAGCATTTCTTCTGTGCAATTGGTAAAGTAAAGATAAGAAAAAGAGTGAGGTGTTTGGGATGTATTTTTTAGAATTTCCTCAAAATGTTTTGGGGTGGCTTGCGTTTAATTTCTATACCAAAATTTATAAACGTCCTTTCTATAACTATCAAAAAGCTTATGTTACCCATGTAAAAGGACGTTGGGGGGCAATTTCTTTAAGTCGGTATATTTTTGCAGATGATGTTTATTTTCAATCTGAAATGATTAAACATGAATATGGTCATACCTTACAATCGGAAAAATTATTGTTTTTATATCTTCTTGTGATTGGACTTCCTTCTTTTGTTTGGAATAAGTTTTTTAAAGATTATCGGAAGAGAAACCATCGAAGCTATTACGCTTTTTATACAGAGGCTTGGGCGAATAAATTAGGTGAATATCAAAAATAAGTAAAAAAATCTCGAATCCGAATGAATGGATTGACGCATAATAATACTCTTGCTGTTATTATCTCGCATTAGAGATAATTAAAAAATATAACATATAAAGAAAGGAGCGAATAGATAATGGCCAATGCAGATTTGTTGGGGATTCATCACGTAACTGCGATGACAGATGACGTTCAAAGAAATTATGAGTTTATCACCCATGTTTTAGGGATGCGTCTTGTTAAGAAAACGGTGAACCAAGACGATATTCAGACTTATCATACTTTTTATGCGGATGATCGAGGAACCCCTGGGACGGATTTAACATTTTTTGATTTTCCAGATATTCCAAGCTATGTACCTGGAACAAATTCTATTTCGCGCACAGGATTAAGGGTACCCAATGACGACGCGCTTGCATATTATTTAGAACGATTTGAAGAATATGCGGTAGAAAATGAAGGGATTCAAGAATTGTTTAAACGAAAGGTACTTCCATTCAAAGAAGTAGATGGACAACGTTACCAATTATTTTCTGATGAAAATAATCAAGGTGTGGCTCCAGGAACTCCTTGGAAAGATGGCCCTGTTCCTGAAGATAAAGCAATCTATGGTTTGGGACCTATAGAAATTACGGTCAGTTATTTTAAAGATTTTGTTGAAGCGATGCAATTGATTTTTGGTTTTAGATTAAAACATGAAGGAGAAAACGTTGCCCTTTTAGAAGTGGGTCAAGGGGGAAACGGTGGACAAATGATTGTCAGAAAAGATGAAACGTCTCAAATGGAGATACAAGGGAACGGAACTGTTCATCATGTTTCCTTTCGTGTAGCGGATCATCGAGCGATTAAAGAGTGGGAAGAGAAGTACAATAACTTAGAGATGAAACATTCAGGCTTAGTCAATCGCTTTTATTTTGAGGCGCTTTATACAAGAATTGGTCATATTCTTATCGAAATATCTACAGATGGCCCCGGTTTTATTGATGAGCAAGAATCTTATGAGAAATTAGGGACCACACTAGCTCTGCCACCCTTTTTAGAACCTGATCGGGAATATATTGAAAGTGTTGTGCGACCTTTTGACACAAGAAAAAAATAAAAGAATAGAAAACAAAGATAAAATGATCCGTTTTATTCCTGAAAGGTTAAGTAAAAGAGAAAGGTATAAATTTTTAATTGGTTCAATGATTCCGTGTCCCACTGCCTTAGCGACGAGTTTATTAGAAGATGAAGTATTAAATATTGTTCCTTTTAGCTACTTTAATATTGTGATATCCAACCCATCAATTGTCTCACTAGCCATCTAAAGAAAAAACAGTTATTTAAAAATTCAGAGTAAAGAGGAGACGTGCAAATGTATAAATATAGATACGAAAAAGGTCAGAGTACAGACTCCACATTTATTTTATTGCATGGAACAGGAGGAAATGAAGAAGATTTATTACCTGTTGCTGCCGCGTTAGATGCGAAAGCAAATGTCTTAAGCATTCGAGGGAATGTTTTAGAGGATGGAAAAGCCCGCTATTTTAAGCGTCTTAGAAAAGGACAGTATGATGTCTCTGATTTGATGACAAGAGGGCAAGAACTGTACGCATTTATTGAAGAAAAAGCTGAAGAGTATCAATTCTCTTTAGAAGAAGCAATTTATTTAGGCTTTTCAAATGGAGCTAATATTGCGATGAATATGATGTTGCTCGAAGATTCTCGCATAAATAAAGGGATGTTATATGCCCCCATGTATCCATTGGATGTTGAAGAAGTCGTTGACTTGCCGAATGTTAAGGTTTTTTTATCTATGGGTGAAAATGATCCGATTGTTCCCAGGAGAGAAAGTGAACGCGTAATTGCTATTTTTAAAGACCTTGGAGCTGAGGTCACGGAATTTTGGGTAGATGGACATGAATTAAATGGTGATAATTTATTAGCGGGCAAAGAATGGCTTGCAAAAATTCAATAATCAAAAACCAGTCAACTTAAGCTTACGTTGACTGGTTTTTGATGTTTTAAAATGCCAAAAAATAAGAAATCAAGTCTTTATTTTTATAAAAAATTGCATGCATTTTATGTAAGTAGTATTTTTTGAATCATTATAGAAACAACATCATTGCCGGAACGGTGACAATGGAGAGAAGGGTGGTAACAAAGACAATTTTTGAGGCGAGTTCTTCATCTAAATCATATTGGGCCGCTAAAAGAGCGGTGGTGGCTCCGGCAGGCATAGAGGACATGATGGTAAGAACCCCAATTAGTGTTTCATCAAGTCCGAGAGTTTTACTGACGAGTAGGACAGTAAAAGGGATTAGGAGCAATCGAATGACAGTGTAACGGATGACGCCTCGCTCATAAATTGCACGAAAATCAATAGACGCAATAATGGAGCCAATCATAATGGCGGATAAAGGCGAAACTGTCGATCCCATAGTTTCGATGGCACGGTCTAGAAATTCAGGAAAAGGAATTTGTAAAAGTCCTCGAATAAGTCCTAACACTACCGCAATAATGGAAGGGTTTCTTAAAAGCTTATAAAGAGTCGAGTGACTTTCTTTCTGGTCACTGTCCAAAATTTCTACTCCAATTGACCACATAAAAATACGATGAGGAACGAGATAAATGGAAGAAAATAAAGCACCGAGTTCTCCGTACATTGAATACGAAAGAGGCTGTCCGCCTAGTCCCGCATTATTTACTAACGTTCCATAATGCAGGATCCGTTTTTTTGGATCGTCAAAATCAAAAAAAGCAAGTGCACCTAAGAAGTAAGAGATCGTATAGATGATCGTCGAACCAATTAAAGCCCATAACCCCAATTTCAAAATTTCTATCGTTAGATTTTTAAAAGAATTAAAAACAAGCATAGGCATCAATAAGCTTAAAATTAAATGGATAAATTGTGTGCGATTTTCATCCGTAATGATTTTTGTTTTGTAGGCTACTCCTCCAATTAGTAAATACATCAAGACCGAAAGTTGTAAATTGAGCATTTGATAAAATTGTTCCACTAAATCATTCCTATTCTTAAAAAGATTAATCATAGAGTAGGATAGCAGATTCAAAGAGACTCTACAAACAAAAAATAAAAAAGCGGATTCACTCATTTAAATGAAACTATAAACCTTGAGTGGTATAATGATTTTGCGAATAATATTGGGAGGATAATCATGAATAAATTGATAATTAATTCGGATGATTTTGGTTATAGTCGAGCGATTAATCATGCGATTATTGATACACATCAAGAAGGAATTTTGACGTCAACAACTTTAATGACAAATACTCCAGGGTTTGAACATGCGATAAAGTTAGCTAAAGAAAATCCGAAACTAGGTGTTGGCGTTCACTTAGTACTCACTTTTTTAAAACCCCTAAGTCAAGATGTTCCTTCTTTAATGGATGAAAAAGGAGATTTTTATCGTCCAGATGCTTACCGTTCAGGTTTAGCTATCGTAGATGAGGAAGAGTTATATAAAGAATGGGATGCCCAAATTCAAAAAGTTTTAGCTGCGGGAATTCAGCCTACTCATTTAGATAGTCATCACCATGCACATACCTTTAATGAGCGACATTTTGAAGTATTTATAAAACTTTCTGAAAAATACGATTTACCCATTCGAGGGAACTTTGACAAAGAGCATGGAAGACCTACGACTACATATTTTGAACCAGCTTTCGATGGGGTAAGTATGCTAGAAGAAAAAGAACAAGACGAATATTTAGATCTTTTAGTGGATAAAATAGAGAAGAATGAATCAACGGAAGTAATGTGTCATACAGGTTATATTGATGAGTTTTTATCTAAAACTTCTTCTTTACTTGAACCTCGAATGCATGAAGTCAGTATTTTAACGGACTCAGAATTTGTAGATAAAATCCGAAAAAGTAAAGAAATAAAATTAGCCACCTTTAGCGATTTATAATTAAAGACAATAAAACATTTGAAAAAAACTAGCTTCTGCTTTGTCGAAGCTAGTTTTTTGTTTCGTCTATTTAGTGGACAAAAGCTCCTTATCTTCAGAAGTAGCCAATTTTTCTAGGCCAACTCCTGAGGGTAGCAGCCAATGGACGGGAAGTTACCGAATAAAATAAGCAAAAGGTATGATAAGTCGGAAAAGATGGCAGAAATACCCTCTTTTTAAATAAAACGAAAAAATGAATGTTTTGAATGAAATTGAATGATTATGATTGATTTTGAATGTTTAATCTTGTATAGTAGGAATATAAAAGAAAAGGGTTTCAAGCAAAGGAAGAGAAAAATGCTATTTCAACACCGAAAAGAAAAAATCCTAAAACGACTAGCGCAAAAAGGAACAATATCAATTCAAGAATTAGAGGAAAGTATTGGTGTGAGTGAGTCTACCTTGAGACGAGATTTAGTAGCTTTAGAAAAAGAAGGGTTATTAAAGAGAGTTCATGGTGGGGCGACAACAATAAATCATCTCAATAAAGAACAAAAAATGGCACAGAAAGAAACCATCAACCAACCAGCTAAAAATAAAATAGCCAAATACGTCTGCTCTTTAATAAAAAAAGACAGTCAAATCTATATCGATGCAGGAACAACCACACTTGAACTTGTGCGCTTATTACCCACGGATAAGAATCTAAAATTGGTAACTAATGGGGTTGATCATGCCTTACTAGCCTTAACAAGAGGAATAGAAGTTACTTTACTTGGTGGAGCCGTAAAAAGAAATACACACGCTATTGCGGATATGACCGCTTATAAGCAATTAAGTAAGATTAATTTTTCTGCCTCATTTATGGGAATGAATGGATTGCATGAAAATCAGGGCCTTACGACCACTAATATTGATGAAGCTACACTGAAAGAATGTGCAATGAATCAAAGCCAAAATGTTTATCTTTTAATGGATGATACAAAGATAGGCCAAGTCTATGAATTTAAAGTAGACCTCCCAGCTGGTGCAAAAATTTTCATCAATCAAGAAGCCACCACAAAACATCCCCAAAAAATCAAAAACCTCAAGATAAAATACGACCTAGAAATGATTGAATAAAAAGTAAAGGATTGAATAAATATGATTTATACACTAACCCTTAATCCATCAATAGATTATATTATGCCACTAGAGCATCTTCAGCTAGGTGCTACTAATTATACTCAAGGAGAATATATGTTGCCGGGAGGAAAAGGGATTAACGTCTCTCGAATATTGAATCAATTAAATGTCCCAAATAAAGCTCTAGGATTCATTGGAGGATATACCGGGAAATTTATTGAAGAATGGTTAGAAAAAGAAGACGCGGCTTATCATTTTATTCCGATAGAAGGACAGACACGAATCAATGTAAAGCTAAAAGGAAAAAATGAAACAGAGATTAACGGAAGAGGCCCAATTATTTCCGAGGAAGAAAAGCAGCAATTAATAAAACAAATTGACCAACTAACGTCAGAAGACACGTTGGTTATCTCAGGTAGTAAAAATAAAGGGCTTAGTGAAACATTTTATAATGAAATTATTAAAATTTGTCAAAAAAATCAAACTTCCTTTATTATTGATACAAATAGTAAAGAATTACTTGAAGCATTAGCCGCTCGTCCTTTCTTAGTAAAACCCAATCAATCAGAACTAGGAGATTTGTTTGGTAAAACGATTCAAACTAAAGAGGAAGCGATCGATTACGGAAAAAAATTACAAAAAGCAGGAGCTCAAAATGTAATTGTTTCTTTAGGAGGGGAAGGTGCAATTTTTATTGATGATGACCAAGTAATAATGGCTGATTCTCCTAAAGGAAAGGTAAAAAATACAGTCGGTTCGGGCGATTCGATGATTGCAGGTTTCTTAGCAGGTATCCAAAAAGGAAAATCAAAGGTAGAAGCGTTCAAATTAGGAGTTCAAAGTGGCAGTGCCACTGCTTTTAATGACGATTTAGCAACTAAAGAAGATATCGAAGACTTGAATAATCAAGTAAAAACAAGAAAGGTTGAGTAAAATGAAAATGACAGATGTCATACGGCAAGAATTGATGCTGCTTCCGGCTCAAGCAACGACGAAAGAACAGATTTTAGATGAAATGGTTCAAAAACTTGTAGAAACAGGTGCGGTTGATGATTTTGATGCCTTCAGAAAAGGAATTGCAGAACGTGAAGAAAGTATGAGTACAGGTCTTGGCGATGGAATTGCCATGCCACACGCAAAAAATGTAGCCGTGAAGAAAACATCGGTTGTTTTTGCTAAACAACCAGCGGGCGTTGATTTTGATAGTTTAGATGGTCAACCTGTTGAACTAATTTTTATGATTGCAGCCAAAGATGATGCTAATGAAACTCACTTAGCTATTTTAGCTAATTTATCGAAACTATTAATGAATAAAGATTTTACCAAAGCTTTAACTGCAGCCGATACACCAGAAAGCGTTGAAGCCGTTGTTAGGTTGGCAGAAGCTAGTTTAGAAACAGAAAAAACAAAAGAAACGGAAGAAGATCCTATACCTACCGATTCTGATGAACCTTATGTTATTGCAGTAACGGCTTGTCCAACTGGAATTGCCCATACGTATATGGCAGAAGATGCGTTGAAAAACAAAGCCAAAGAATTAGGGGTAACGATAAAAGTTGAAACGGATGGTTCAGAAGGGGTAAAAAATAAACTCACTAGCGAAGATATTGAACGAGCCGATGGAATTATTGTAGCGGTCGGTAAAAAAGTTCCAATGGGTCGCTTTGCTGGAAAACGTGTTGTTGAGCGCCCAGTAGCCGATGGAATTAATAAAAGTGAAGAATTAATTCAAACCGCTTTAGCAGGAGAAGCGCCGGTGTATCATGGAAGTGGAGACGAGCAGACCGATTCCTCTGAAGAGGTTAGTGAAAGCCGTGGTGCATTTTCTCTACAATCAATTTACAATGATTTGATGAGCGGTGTTTCAAATATGTTGCCGTTTGTTATTGCTGGTGGAATTATGTTAGCTTTATCCTTTTTACTTGAAGGCTTTGTCGGAAGCGATTCGGCTATTTTTATAGGGATTAACGAAATTGGTTCAGCCGCCTTTTCTTTCTTAATCCCTGTATTAGCAGGATATATAGCGACCAGTATTGGTGGCAAACCAGCTATTGTTAGTGGATTTGCGGGCGGAGCATTAGCAGTGAATGCGGATGCTGGTTTCTTAGGTGGTTTGGTTGCTGGTTTTCTAGCAGGATATGTCACCTTGTTTGTGATGAGAATTTTGAAGAATATGCCGAAAAACTTATCCGGTCTTCGAACCATTTTATTGTATCCAATCTTAACCTTATTTATAACGGGACTTCTTATGTATTATGTATTTGGGCCGATATTTGCTTCCATCAACGTGGCAATGCTTAATTTCTTAGAAACATTAGGTACAGGAAATCAAGTTTTATTAGGCGCTATTCTTGGAGGAATGATGGCTATCGACATGGGAGGTCCAGTGAATAAAGCAGCGTATGCTTTTTCTATTGGAGTTTTCACAGATACCGGAGATGGCCAATATATGGCAGCTGTAATGATTGGAGGAATGATTCCTCCACTAGCGATTGCATTAGCTTCGGTTCTCTTTAAAAATAAGTTTACGGAAGTTCAACGTCAGTCAGCTCTAACCAACTTTATTTTAGGTTTGTCCTTTATTACAGAAGGAGCGATTCCCTTTGCAGCTGCAGACCCTCTACGAGTGATTCTGTCAAGTGTGATTGGGAGTGCTGTTGGTGGTGGGTTGAGTCAACTATGGTTAACCAGTGTTCCAGCTCCTCATGGTGGAATTTTTACAATGCTCGCTTTAGGGGAAAATCGACTAATGCTTATGTTAGCTGTTTTAATTGGAACCGTAATTAGCACTTTTGTTCTCGGATTTTGGAAAAAACCAATCGAAGAGCAAATGATTTCGGAAACAGCCTAATCAAAGAAACGGAAAATGACAAAAGACTTTCTCCAAAAGAGGGAGTCTTTTATTTGTTTTTGTATAGGAAAGTATAAGTTTTTAAACAACCTTAAAAATTAAAAGAAAGACGGTTGATGGGTATAAAAATAGCACCTTGGACACGAAAACTCACATTGGCGTCCGAGGTAAGAGGAGCTTGGACGTCTAGAATCAATTTCGCGTCCAAGAAACTCAAAAACTTAGCGTTCTGGACGTGAAAACTCAAATTGGCGTCCAGAATTAGAAGTTCTGGACGCGAAAACTCAAATTGGCGTCCAAGATTAGAAGTTCTGGACGCCAATAACTAATTTCGCGTCCAAGCCTGATTGGTTCTAGAAAGTAAGTAAAATATTCTAATTATTTTATGAAGGAAAATGAATAAAATTTAAATCAAAATATTCTTCGGATAACATTGAATTTCGTCTGTATTTCTAGTAAAGTTATACTATTCGTGTGAAACAATTCCTTGTTTCACAATTAACGGATGAGGAGAATTAAAGGATGAATCCAGAAACATTTAAGCAGATTTTAAAACAAGAAGATTATCCGATTGATGTGGCAAAGATGGAACAATATCATCGTTATTTATTATTGTTGCAAGAGTGGAACAATAAAATAAATTTAACCGCCATTACAGAAGAAGATGAAGTTTATTTAAAACATTTTTATGATTCCTTAACACTCGCTCGTTTTATTGATTTTAATCAACCCAATCTTAAGCTATGCGATGTAGGTTCAGGCGCAGGCTTTCCGAGTATTCCTTTAAAGATTTTATTTCCTGAAATAGAGATTACGATTGTGGATTCCTTGAAGAAACGTATTCGCTTTTTAGAAATTTTAGTGGAAGAACTTGCCTTAGAAAATGTGCATTTAGTTCATGCCCGAGCTGAAGATTTTGGTCAAAAAGATGAATTTCGCAGCGCATTTGATGTCGTTACAGCAAGAGCTGTAGCTCGCTTAAGTGTTTTAGCTGAATTTTGCTTACCAATCACCAAAGAAAAGGGCATATTTGCTGCCATGAAAGGCTCTCAAGGCGCAGATGAGCTTGAAGATTCCAAAAAAGCACTAAAAATTTTAGGTGGACGCTTGCAGGCCATTGAAACCTTTGAACTTCCTGAAGATGCAGGAGAACGTAGTATTCTTCTCATTAATAAAGTAAAAAATACCCCTAAAAAATATCCAAGACAAGCAGGAACACCAAACAAAAAACCATTATAAAAACAACTAAAGAACTGTTGCGAGAACATAGGTACGATGGAGGAGAAATATGGGTAGAATTATAGCAGTCGCAAATCAAAAAGGTGGCGTTGGAAAAACAACCACCACCATTAATCTAGGCGCTTCACTCGCATACGAAGGCAATAAAGTATTGCTCGTCGATAGTGATGCCCAAGGGAACGCAACAAGCGGCCTCGGCATCCGAAAAGGTGAAGTGAGTGAAGATATTTATGATGTATTAATTAACCAAGTTCCCGTTGAAGAAGTGATTTTAGAATCTAGTCGAGAAAGAATGGATGTTGTTCCAGCATCTATCCAACTAGCGGGAGCCGAAGTGGAATTATCAAATCTCAAGCGTCGCGAAACACGATTAAAAAGTGCTCTAGAACCTGTACGCGATAAATATGATTACATCTTAATTGATTGTCCCCCTTCTTTAGGTCATTTGACCATTAATGCATTCACAGCCAGTGATTCTGTCTTAATCCCGGTTCAATGTGAATACTATGCGTTAGAAGGATTAAGCCAGTTGTTAAATACCGTAAGATTAGTCCAAAAGCATTTTAATAACCAGTTAAAAATTGAGGGAGTTTTGCTAACCATGTTGGATCGACGAACCAACTTAGGTTATGAAGTCGTTGAGGAAGTAAAGAAATATTTCCATGAAAAAGTGTATGAAACGATTATCCCAAGAAATATTCGTCTTTCTGAAGCACCAAGTTATGGACAATCTATTATTGATTTTGATATCCAATCGATTGGTTCAAAAACCTATCAGGAGTTAGCAAAGGAAGTGTTAAAAGAAAATGAGCGCTAAGAAAAAAGGGTTAGGTCAAGGAATTAATGCTTTGTTTCCAGAAACTTCCTTATTAGATGTTGAAAATGTTGAAGGGGAAGAAAAAGTTGAGCAAATTTCTGTTGATGAAATTCGTTCGAATCCTTACCAACCACGAAAAAATTTCGATCGAGAAGCTCTAGAAGAATTAGCAGAATCTATTAGTCAAAGTGGTGTGTTGCAACCTATTATTGTGCGAAAATCTAGTGCGAAAGGCTATGAACTCGTTGCAGGGGAACGTCGTCATAAAGCATCTATATTAGCTGGGCTCACACAAATACCAGCAATTGTGCGTGAGCTTGATGAAGAGTTTATGATTAAATATGCGATTCTTGAAAACTTGCAAAGGGAAGATTTGACACCTTTAGAAGAGGCCGATGCTTATCAATTGATGATGGATAAGTTGTCCCTAACACAAGAACGTGTAGCAGATGCGCTAGGAAAAAGTCGTTCACATGTAGCGAACCATTTAAGACTTCGTTCTTTGCCAGAGCCAGTCAAACAATTATTAACAGAGAAAAAATTATCGATGGGACAAGCACGAACTTTGAGAGCTTTGGACGATGAACAAGCCATGATTAAATTAGCCAATAAAGCTGTTAAAGATCATCTTACCGTTCGTCAATTAGAAAAGATGGTTTCAGAGTTAAAAAAACAAGCAAAAAGCCCTGATAAACCAAAAACGGTTAAAAGAAAGTCTCCTTTTGTTCGAGAATACGAAAGTAAGTTAATGGATAAATTTGGAACAGATGTAATAATCAATGAAAAAGGAACCAAGGGGAAAATTCAAATTGAATATACCTCTCAAAGTGATTTAAATCGAATTCTAGTCGATGTATTAGAGATTGATTTAGAAGACTAAACTCGTTAAAATAATAAAATATCAACAAATGAATCTAGGAGGTGCGAGAATGACTAAGTCACCGTATGATTTACATGATGTGGTAGAAATGAAAAAACCACATGCTTGTGGTGAAAATAACTGGGAGATTATTCGCATGGGTGCTGATATCCGTATTAAATGCCTAGGTTGTGGACAATTAGTCTTAATGCCGCGCCGGGAATTTAATCGAAAATATAAAAAAGTATTAGAATCGAATGAAAAATAATGTTTATTTGGTTTGTAATTTGAGAAAGGTGAGTATTAAAATATGGCTTTGACAGCAGGTATCGTCGGTTTACCTAATGTAGGGAAATCGACGTTATTTAACGCAATAACAAAAGCAAGTGTGGAGGCAGCAAATTATCCCTTTGCGACAATCGACCCAAACGTGGGGGTTGTTGAAGTTCCTGACAAACGCTTGAATCGGTTAGCAGAAATTGTTGATCCAAAACGAATCGTTCCGACAACCTTTGAATTTACAGATATTGCAGGGATTGTAAAAGGAGCAAGCGAAGGGGAAGGGCTGGGGAATAAATTTTTAGCCAATATCCGCGAAGTAGATGCAATTGTACATGTTGTACGAGCATTTGACGATGACAATGTGACACATGTATCCAATAAAGTAAGCCCAGCAGATGATATCGAAACGATTAATTTAGAATTAACTCTAGCGGATTTAGAATCTATTTCAAAACGCTATGATCGAGTGAGCAAACAAGCTAGATCAGGAGACAAAGAAGCAGCAGAAGAGCTTGCTGTTTTTGATAAAATTAAGCCAGCTTTGGAAGAAGGAAATCCTGTACGAACACTTGAGTTTGATGAAGATGAGCAAAAAATTGTCAATAGTTTGTTCTTACTGACTAGTAAACCTGTATTATACGTAGCCAATGTGAGTGAAGAAGATATGGCAGATCCAACGTCAAATCCTCATTACCAAACAATAAAGGCTATAGCGGATGCAGAAGGGGCAGAAGTAGTCGGTATTTCAGCTGAAATCGAAGAAGAACTTTCTGCTTTAGATGATGAAGAAAGAGATATGTTCTTAGAAGATTTAGGAGCTGATGAACCGGGCCTTAATCGTCTTATCCGTCGATCTTATGCTTTATTAAATCTTGGAACTTTCTTTACTGCGGGTGTACAAGAAGTTCGTGCTTGGACATTTGTTAAAGGAATGAAAGCTCCACAAGCTGCCGGTGTGATCCATACAGACTTCGAACGTGGCTTTATTCGTGCGGAAACGATCTCTTATGAAGATTATGATCAATACAACGGAGAAAAAGGAGCTCGTGACGCTGGAAGAATGCGCCAAGAAGGAAAAGATTATATCGTGCAAGATGGCGATGTCATGTTATTCCGCTTTAATGTATAAAAACTAAGGAGGAACAGGCAAGTGTCTAAAGAAAAGGACAAAGAAGAACAATTAAGTTTAGAAGAAACAAAAGCAGAAAATCAAGAATTGTATCAACAATTAACCAATAAAAACGAACAATATATTTTCCAATTAAATGGTCGGTTAAAAGAATTGGGTTATGATCCAGTAGCTAAAGAATATGTTCTGAATGAAATGCTCCATGAGATTATTGAAGCACAGCATTCTCATATTCCTGCAAAGAAAATCTATGGAACCGTTATGGAACAAGCCGATAACATTGTAGGTAAAGATTACGAGGTACCTGAAGGAGATCAAGAAAAATCCCCAACGTGGATGATTTATTTGGACGGGGCTTTATTGCTAGGGGGATTATTTAGTATTGTTAACGGAATTGGCGCTTACCGAGATCCACAGGCTAATGTCGGTCTATTTCAAATCATCTCCAACTTCTTATTAGGTGGTTTAGCTGTATTAGTCTTAACCAAATACGCTCCAAAACAAGGGCAAACCAAAGGCATGCTAAAATACATTCTAGCTACTGTCGGTGTAATGTTGGTTTGGGTCCTTGCAATTACTTTAATTTTATATTTACTACCAGATATCTTAAATCCATCCTTGCCTCCAATTGCCATCGTCATTATTGGTATAGGGGCTCTCTTGGGCAAGTGGTATCTAAAAAATGAATTAAATATAAAAGGAACTTTGTTCTAATTAAAAAATAAAGCGGCTTGTAATTTACAGGTCGCTTTATCTTTAGATTCAGAAATTTTGCGTTACACTTTTATTAGTGTAGTTATTTAAATAAAGGAGATGATGAAATGCTTGATGGTTATTCCTTACGAAAATATGATTGGAAAGATTGGACGCTTATGATCATCACGTCCTCTTTGGTTTTACAAGTCGTCGTTACGCTAGTGCTGTCTCTTTATGGGCCGTTCATTTTCAATCGTTTTTTTAATACCCCATTTACAATCGAAATGTTGGACCTCATTCCAGTCTATGGGACAATTTATGGAACGATTATTAGCCTACCTCTTACATTATGGATCATTTATAAGCGAAAAATACCCTTGTTTAACCGAAAACAACTAACAAAAAACCAATCGTTTATTCTTCGAGGCCTATCAAAAGAAGATTGGAAATTTTTGCTTTTCTATATTCCCTCTTCTTATACAGTTTATGTCTTAGGAGAAAACCTCTTAATTAATTTATTAGGACCCAGCGATCCGGTAAATCAAATAGCCGTAGAATCCATGTTTGAGTATGTCCCTGTATGGCAAATGTTTTTGATGATTGTAATCGTCGCACCTATCGCAGAAGAATTATTGTTTCGAGGGATGCTATTATTTTCAGGAGACCAAAGAGAAGCAACCTGGCTAAGAGTTTGTATTAGCTCACTCGCTTTTGGTTTCGTACATACCCCAACAGACCTACTCTCCATCTATACTTATGTAGGCATGGGCCTAATTTTTTCTTATGCAGCCAAACACACACAAACCGTTGAAGCCTCTATCGTTTATCACTTTTTAAATAACTTACTTGGCTTTATCGTCATACTCGCCTTATAAAAACAGAATCTTCCTGACATTACGCAAACAAAAGCATAATGAAGGAAGATTTTTTCATTTAAAGAATCCAAACCCCTCCCTCGGAAAATACGACCAAGAATGGCTTGAATATTAATATTCCATATTTTTAAATCAATAAGGTGATTTCATTTCCACAGCATGTTCTAATTCATGATTCAGTAAAGCAATTTTATTCTCCAAACCGCCTCCATAACCAGTAAGCGAACCATCTTGACCAACTACTCGGTGACAAGGATAAATAATAGATAATGGATTTCGTCCAACAGCACCACCTACCGCACGAGTAGATTTATAATCACGGCCAATCCAATGCGCAAGATCCAAATAACTAGCCGTTTCTCCATAAGGAATTTGTAGCATCGCTTCCCACACGTTTTTTTGAAATTCAGTTCCAATCAGATCTACGGGTAAATCAAACGCAAAGCGTGTTCCTTCCAAATATTCTTCAAATTGTTTACGATAAGGTGCCACTTTTTCACGGTCAGAAATAAGTTTACTTTCAGGATAGTGTTTCATTTGCCAAGCAACGACATCACTTAAATCTTCTGTATAATGACTAACAAAACATAATCCTTTTTCACTAACTACTAAAAATCCAGACCAGACATCGCTTACAACTTTATCAATATAAAGAGTCGTCATTTATTTCACCCCATCCTGTTTCTTCTATTTTAGCACATAAATACAAAACGTTCAGATAATTAGAAAAATAGCCTTAAAAATACGCTGATGAACTCCATCACCCGAGAAACGCGATTTTTCACGCGCAGGAGCAGTCCATCGCTCGGGAATTGTGTAATCCCACGCGCGGGAACAGTCCAGCGCCCAGAAATCGCATAATTCCACGCGCGGTAACAGTCCACTGCTCGAGAATCGCACAATCCCACGCGCAGGAAAGTCCACTGCGTCGAATAGCGATTAAAAGCTTGATAGAGTGAATCAGCTCGTACGAAAAAGCAAGAGATAAAAAACTAAACAAATTATCTTGCATAAATAACCAAAAAAGCACACTAAAGATCTTTAAGATCCTTTAGAAGGTCTAGAAAATCTTTGATTTTCTATTCATCTTTAACTCTTTAATAAAAAGAAGCTGTTGAAGAAAAATAGTTTTTAAAAAGTTAGAAAATAAATATAAAAAATCTTTTAGTCCCTTTTAAAAGGTCTAGAAAATCTTCGATTTTCTATTCAACTTTAATGTTTTTATAAGATAAAGGTTGAGATGACCTATCGCTCAGAAAAG
>DXAZ01000044.1 GCA_019116785.1 Candidatus Atopostipes pullistercoris | reverse complement strand
ACAGTCCTTTTAGCCCACTGGTCCCGAGGTCTAAACCAATTACATACGACAATTTAAATTCACTCCAATCTTCGTCAGTTAGTTAGTTTAACTTACATACTAACTTTCAATTCCTATAATACACAGATTTCAAATCCGAGTCAAGCGCTTTCAGTAACCTTTTTAAGTTTTTCTTTAATTATTTTTATAATTATGATAAAGTTGGTTTATTAAAAAAACTAACTACCTTTATTGTTTATTGGTTTTGAGGAGAATATAAAATGTTACGTAATTTTTCTTCCATGAGAGAACAAAATACTCATGCAATCCTTTCACAAATTATTAATCATCCCGAAATTTCTAGAGCAGAAATTTCAAAACAAACAAATTTAAATAAAGCCTCTGTTTCAGAAATTGTTCGAAATTTAATTGACGAACAATATGTTGTAGAAACGGGTATTGGAAAAAGTTCAACGGCTGGCGGACGAAAACCTATTTTATTGAAAATTAACAAAAAAGCAGGGTTTTCTTTTAGTTTTGATGTTCGTTATGACAAGTTGAGTTATATGGTCACTTATCTTAATGGAGAAGTGGTCGCTTCTGAATCTGTGGATATGAATATTGACCAATCAAATATTGTTTCAGTTGTTGAAAATATTATTCGAAATTTTCAACAAACGATGGAAAAGTCCCCTTTTGGAATTATCGGTATTACGATTGCGATTCACGGGGTCGTTTCAAAAAATAAAATCATTTTCACTCCCTACTATGACTTAAGCCAAATTGATTTAGCCAATGAATTAGAAAAACGCCTGCATATACCAATTTATTTAGAAAACGAAGCGAACCTCACTGCATTAGCGGAAGCTTCGATGGACTCGACCCATAAAAATTTAATTTCAGTCAGTATTCATACAGGAGTCGGGGCAGGAATTATTATTGAAGAGAAACTGTATCACGGATTTGAAGGTCGCAGTGGTGAAATTGGCCACACGACCCTTTATCCAGATGGGATCGCATGCCCTTGTGGAAACAAAGGATGTCTTGAACAGTATTGTTCTCAAAGTTCCGTATTGAATGCTTACCGAAAAGCGATGAATAATGAACTTTTAACCATTGATAATTTGATTATGGATTATAAAAATGGAGAAAATATCGCGGTTAACATAATAGACGAATTCGCAAAAAATCTGAGTATCGGGATAACCAATCTTATGGGGACGTATGGTCCAGAAATAATCTATATTAACAATAAATTGATTAAAGATATTCCATCCATCATCGTTAAAATCCGCGAACATTTGAACCAAACAATGTATAATAAAATCCCTGTAGAAATTTCACAAGTTGCCAAACAAGCCAGTTTATATGGCGCTACAGCTATGAATATTAAAAATTTCTTAGGGGTGAAAACCTTTAACTTTTTTAATTAAAATTAAGAACAAATAGCACGTTCAAATTAATTATCGGAGGAATTGTAAATGAGACTCGATCACCAAAAAATTGGATTTATTGGTTTTGGAAATATGGGACAAGCCATTGCGGAAGGATGGTTACAATCTAATCACATTCAGGCCAAGCAACTTTATGCAAGTGCTCGCAACCAAAAACGCTTAAAAGAAAATACAGACCGTTTAGGAATAACGGCTATTGAATCTAACCAAAAATTAGTCGAAATAGTAGATATTGTGATTGTTGCGGTAAAACCTTATCAAATCAAAGAAATTTTTGAGCCGATGAAAGAAATTCTAAAAGATAAAATTGTCATTTCATTGGCGGTAAATGTATTATTTAGCGACTTTGAGAACCTTTTACATAAAGGCACCCAACATTTGAGTACCTTACCCAACACCCCCGTCGCCATCCGAGAAGGAATTGTTCTTTTTGAAAGCACACACTCTCTCATGCCTGAAACTTTAATATTCGTCACTGAATTATTTGAATTATTAGGCCAAGTAGAAATCATTCCAACCGAGCAAATGGGAATCGCCGGCCTAATTAGTGGCTCTGCTCCCGCTTTTGTGGATATGTTTATCGAATCTTTAGGAGATGCTGCTGTAAAACACGGCTTAGACCGACAAACAGCTTATAAATTAATCAGCCAAATGATTTCAGGAACAGGAAAATTACAATTAGCAACAGAAAAACATCCTGGCGAGCTTAAAGATGCGATTACTTCACCAAGTGGAACAACCATTAAAGGCGTTTCTGCTTTAGAAAAAAATAATTTCAGAGGCTCACTTATCGAAGCAGTCGACGCCATATTGCCTGAATCCTAATTCCAAATTTATAAAATCACTTCCCCGCTTCGCAAATGACCTTAAAAGCACTTGTAAAGAATGCTGGACTATTCCAGCGCGCGAGATTCTGCATTTCCTGAGCGGTGGAACTCTCCCGCGCGCGGGAAAGCATAAATTCTGAGCGGTGGACGGTTCCACCGCGTGAGATTCTGCATTTTCCGAGCGGTGGACCGTTACCGCGCGTGGGAAAGCGTAATTTCTGCGCGATGGACCTCTCCAGCGCGCGAGAAAGCGTGAATTCTGCGTGATGGACCGCTCCAGCGCGTGAAAAAGTGTAATTTCTGAGCGATGGACCGATCCTGCGCGTGAGATTCTGCATTTCCCGAGCGGTGGACCGTTACCGCGCGTGGAAATCCGCGTTTTCTGCGTGGTAGACCATTCCTGCGCGTGGGATTCTGCATTTTCTGAGCGGTGGACTACTCCAGCGCGTGGGATTCTGCATTTTCCGAGCGATGGACCGCTCCAGCGCGTGGGATTCTGTAATTCTTGAGCGGTGGACGGTTCCAGCGCGTGAGATTCTGTAATTCCCGAGCGATGGACTACTCCAGCGCGTGAGATTCTGCATTTCCCGAGCGATGGAACTCTCCCGCACGTAGGATTCTGCAATTTCTAAGCGGTAGGCTAATTCAGCACGCAAATATCCTTATATTCTAGGCGATAAATCATTTCACCCTTTATCCTATAAAAGAAATAAGATGAATAGAAAATCGAAGATTTTCTAGACCTTCTAAAAAGCACTAAAAAATATTTTTATATTTAGACTTTTATTTTTCTTCCATTCCCTCTTTCTATAAAAGAACTAAAATTGAGTAGAAAATCAAAGATTTTCTAGACCTTCTAAAAAGCACTAAAGAATATTTTTATATTTAGACTTTTATTTTTCTTCCATTCCCTCTTTCTATAAAAGAACTAAAGTTGAATAGAAAATCGGAGATTTTCTAGACCTTTTAAAGAATCTTTAAAGATCTTAAGGATGTATTATTCGTCTTCTGCAAAGAAAACTTAAAAATGAATTAACCCAAAAAAACGCATTTCTTCGTTCTTTACATCAGAGAACTTTAGAAATACGCTTTTTAAGTTTAGGATCTATCAAAAAAATCGAAACAAATTAAAAATGGTAAACCCTAAAAAAATTATTCCAGACAATACGCCAGTGACTGTACTATTAATTAACTTTGTATTTTTTGAGACATATAGAGAAAGTCCGGACACTAGAACCAATAAAAGACCTAAAATATTTAAACTAAAATCATCGAAAACAAAACGTAAGCCAAAAAAATGCACACCGACTATAAAACAAACCCAAGGTGCAGTATAGTATCCCTTCGCATTTTGGAACAAGATAAACGCACCTACTCCTGCAACTGCAAACTCAAGAATTACAAATACGTAATAATAAACGAAAGATTGATCATTTGCTAATGCAGTCGCTTCTCCCCAATTTTTTATACTCAAATAAACACCCCATAAGCAAAGTAACAAAGCACCCCCCGTTCCTATTCCAATAAATTTTCTCCAACTTTCAGGGGGATTTTCTTGCGACCAGCCAAACCAAGCCATACTTGCAAAACCAAAAATTGCCACCATCATCGCATAATCTCGAATATAATTCATTTTAATCTCTCCTTAAAGAGGTTAGAAATCTTTCCTTCAAACGATTAAAATTGAACAATTAGCCATAAACCAAGCAGTGTAAATATAAAAGCAATCGGTGCGCTGATTTTAAATTTGGGCGTTTTCGTTTTATGATGGAAAACAGACATTCCAAACACAGCCCCTATTCCACCAAATAAAAAAGTAAACATTAATAATTTTCTCTCAGGAATGCGATGCTTTCTAGCTATCGCACGTCTTTTGTCTACAAAATAAAGAATAAACGTATATAAATTAAGTAAACCCAATAAAACAAGTGCATAATATTGCCAAATTTCTAACTGAACGAACATCAAAAACCCCTATCTATTCCCCAAAAATTAGCGAAGAACCAAGGCATTTTCGATTCTTCGCTAAAATATTTTGGGTTTATTTTATTCATTTGGAACAATCGCAAAGACTTCTGCAGAAAAACCTGGGGAATTTTTAATATGTGGCATTCCTACAAAAATAATACTCCCAACGGCAGGAACTTTGTCTAAGTTGGCCATCAATTCTATTTGATATTTATCTTCTCTTAGCCAATATTGCTGAGCCACTAAAAATCCAGCTTCGGCAGCTTCTACACCACTATCTGTATTTAACGTCTCATGCCCAATGGCGGTCACATTGCGTGTACGACTCAAATACTCAAGCGCTGGAATAGACCATCCTGGTGTGTGCTCCACGCCCTCTTCATCCGCGTTCTTGAATACATCCGAATCGTAAAACCTCTTATACCAACCACTCGAAAACGCGACAAAGCTATCCGCTGGTATTTTACCATATTCTGCTTCAAAATTTTGAATATCTTCTATTGTGACAGCATAACCAGGGTCGTCTTTTACTTTATCTTCTAAATGAATCACATACAATGGTAAAACTCGTTCTTTTTGCGGGATATCTAATAAATCTCTTTTTCCTTCTGCAAAATGACTAGGCGCATCGATATGCGTACCATGTGAACTTCCAATTGTATATTCCAAGGAATATACATTGTCCTCATCCATCGATGAAATGACTGTCTCCTTTAATGGATTAAAAGTATGGTAAAAAGGAATCTCTTCGTGAACTTCATGCGACAAGTTCACCCATTCATAATCTTTCAATTGACTTA